>DATBSS010000761.1:0-13385 GCA_036559665.1 Myxococcaceae bacterium | reverse complement strand
CGAACCTCGAGAAGCTCAAGGACTGGGACCTGATCGACGGTGGCGGCGCCTTCAACGGCAACTACGCCTTCAACTACTTCGACCAGAAGCTGCGCGAGCTCACCGGCATCAAGGACCGCCCGGTGACCTTCGCGGACCTCAAGATGCCGCTGCAGCTGATGGCCACCACCATGACCGACTCCGGCGACGCCAAGGACTACTCCAAGGCGGAGAACCGAGTCTTCATCTTCAGCCAGGAGACCACCCCCAACACGCCGGTAGCGCTCGGCATCCAGGCCTCCATCGCCATGCCGGGCATCTGGGACCCGGTGCAGATGGTGGACCCGGTCACCGGCCGCGAGATGACCGTGGTGGACGGTGGCGTCATCGACGCCATGCCCATGGGCTACTCGCACGACGGGCTGCCCGAGGTGGGGCTGGCGCTGCTCGGCCTGGACTCGAACAACCCGAACGATTCGCACAACAGCGCGGTGCGCAAGCCGGTCCAGGGCGGCGACGTGGACGTGTCGCATCTCATCCCCAGCGCGATCAACAGCCTCAAGATGAACAAGGCCGCGGCGGCCAACGCGGACGATTTCCGCGACCGCGTGGCGCCCAAGCCCAACCAGTTCACCATGAGCATCCCGGTGTGGGCCCTGAAGAACCCCCACCTCCAGTCCGGCCTGCTCACCTACAAGTTCGACCCGGTCGCGGACCCCATCCTCGACCAGCAGGGCCGCGAGCTGACCCAGCAGTTCCTCCGCGAGAACATGGGCAAGTTCGGCGACCCCACCGCCAGCGGCACCAACGTCACCGCCAAGCTACCCAACCAGGTGAAGTTCGACGTCGCCGTGGAGAACGAGGGCCACAAGTACCGCGCCACCTACTCCGGCGGCGACAAGGTCCACTTCCAGGCGCTCGACGGCAGCAAGAACATCGACCTCAAGCTCGGGAAGGAGAAGATCGACGCGATGTACCTGGACGACGCGGCCTTCCACGACCTCCCGTACCAGCTCTCGTACCAGATCGACCAGGACCGCCGGCCGATCTGGGAGAAGGTCTGGGAGGAGATCTCTCCGCTCTGAGAGGTAGAGTCCCGCGGCCATGGCCGTGAAGAAGAAGCGGCGCGCGCCAAGTCCGCCGAAGTCGCGCAAGAAGCCGAGGGCTCCACGGGCGCCGAAGGCCCCGAAGCCGCCGGATGCTCCGCTCCGCGCGCAGGTGCTGGCCGGCGGCCGCGCCTCCCTCCACCCGCTGCCCGCCGAGGGCGAGGTGGTGCTGGGGCGCGGGCGCCAGGCGGCGATCGTCATCCAGCATCCAACGGTGGCCTCGAAGCACGCGGTGCTCTTCATGGGCCGCCGCGTGGTGATCGAGGCCATGGACGGCGGCACCTCCGTGGACGGCCGCGTGCTCCGCGCCGGCGAGCGAGCGCTGGTGCTCCCGGGCGAACCGGTGGACCTGGGCGGCGCGTTGCTGGTGCTGGTCCCCACGCCGGGCCAGGCCCAACCCGCCGCGGTGGGCCCCGAAGAGCTGCGCGAGGTCCTCCAGCGCGCGTGCCAGGAGGTGGAGCAAGGCGGCGGCGACGTGGTGGTGGCCCACGTGCGCGCGGACGACGCCCACGACGCGGCGACGGCCCGCGCGGCGGTGCGCGAGGCGCTGGAGCCGGAGGACAACCTGATCGCCGACGACCTGGACGGGAGCCACTGGGTGGTGGCCTCGGCCGGGGCGGACGGCGCGGCGATGCTGCTGGCCGGGGTGCTGGCGCGGCTCCAGGACCTTCGGGTCCGGGCGTCCGTGGGCCTGGCCCGCTACGGCGCGCTCCCGGACCTGGATGGGCTGATCCGCGCCGCCCGCGACGAGATGGACCCCTTCGAGGTGCCGCTCCGCCCCGGCACCAGCGCCGCCTCCCCCGCCATGCGCGACGTGTACCGGGTGGTGGATCGCCTGGCGGCCGCCGAGATGCCGGTGCTCCTGCTGGGAGAGCCCGGCGCCGGCAAGGGCGTGGTGGCGCAGGAGCTCCACCTCCTCTCGCCGCTGCGGGCGGGGCCGCTGGTGCACGCCCACTGCCACTTCATCGACGACGCGGCCGAGCTGGACGAGCTTTTGGCGAGCGCCGCCGGCGGGATGCTGTTCCTGGAGGAGATCGGCGCGCTGCCCGCCGCGCTCCAACGCCACCTCTCCCGCGCGCTGGCCCGCCCCGCCCGCCGCGCTTCCAACCGCTTCCGCCTGGTGACCTCCACCGGCCGCGACCTCCGCGAAGAACGCTCGTTCTCGCCCGCCCTCCGGGAGCGGATCTCCGCCTTCTCGCTCCACGTCCCGCCGCTGCGCGAGCGCCGGCAGGAGATCGAATCCCTGGCCTCGGTGTTCTCCCGCGGCGCGCCGCTCACCCCCGCGGCGCTGGACCGGCTGCTCCGCTACGCCTGGCCGGGCAACGTGCGCGAGCTGAAGCTGGTGATGGAGCGCGCGGTGCTGGACGCGGACGGCGCGGCCATCGACGTCTCGAACCTGGGGCTGGACCCGGCCGCTACGCGGTCCGGGGCGGGTGCACGCCCGTAGGCCCGGTGGGGACCGGCCCGGCGCCCTTGATGCGCCAGAGCGTCAACCGCGCGGTGTTGGTGTGCGAGACGACGATGTTGTCGCGCTGCAGCTCCTCCAGCAGCTTCACCGTCTTGAAGGACTCCAGGCCGATGGCGCGGGCCAGGGTCTCCGCGGAGGCGCCGCCGATCTGCCGGCGCAGCTCGAGGATGATCTCCCGCTTCAGCTCCACTTTCTGCAGGCCGTCCAGGTCCTGGGACCGCCACGCCTCCAGGATGCCCAGCACCAGCAGCCCCACCACCAGCACCGCCAGGGCGGGGTAGACGATGTGGCTGTTGCGCTCGAGCAGCTCGAGGTAGTCGGTCTCGGTTTCCTGGCCGGACGCCCGCCCCGCGAGCGCCAATGCCAGCGCACCCAGCTCAGGAAGGGCGTTCAGCAAGGCGCGGGCATCCTACGGGACGGCGCTCTCCAGCGGTAGCGCCTGGCCTGGGAGCGCCTGACCGCCCGCGGCAAAGAGGGTGGTGTTGGCTTTCTCCAGCAGGAGCTCCAGCCCGGTCCGGCGTTCGGCGCTGATGGTCACGCCGCCGTGCTCCTTCAACAACAGATCTCCCTCCTCGGGCGAGAGGAGGTCCGCCTTGTTCCAGACCATCAGCCGGGGCGTCTTGAGCAGGTCCAGGCTCCCCAGGATGGTCTCCACCGCGCGCACCTGCTCCGGCGCGTCCGGGTCCGCGGCGTCCACCACGTGCAGCAGGAGGTCCGCGTCGCCCAACTCCTCCAGCGTGGCGCGGAAGGCGTTCACCAGGTCCTTGGGGAGGTCGCGGATGAAGCCCACCGTGTCGGTGATGATCACCTCCCGCTCCTCGGGGAAGCGGAGGCGGCGGCTGGTGGGGTCCAGGGTGGCGAACAGCTTGTTCTCCGCCAGCACCTCGGCGTTGGTGATGGCGTTGAGGAGGGTGGACTTGCCGGCGTTGGTGTAGCCGACGATGGAGATGACGGGCAGGCCGCGGCGGTTGCGCTGGGCACGCCGCACCTCGCGCTCGCGGGAGATGGCGTCGATGCGGTGCTCGAGATGGGTGATCCGGTCGCGCACCCGCCGCCGGTCGATCTCCAGCTTGGTCTCGCCGGGGCCGCGCCCGCCGATGCCGCCCGCCAGCCGCGACAGCGAGTCGTCGCTCTGGGAGAGGCGGGGCAACAGGTACTTGAGCTGCGCCAGCTCCACCTGGAGCTTGCCGTCCGCGCTCTGCGCGCGCTGGGCGAAGATGTCCAGGATGAGCTGGGTGCGGTCCAGCACCTTGAGCGCCGTCGCCTCGGCGATGTGGCGGGCCTGGGATGGCGACAGGTTCTGGTCGAAGACGATCAGGTCCGCCATCTGCTGCATCGAGCGCAGGTTCAGCTCGTCCAGCTTGCCGTGGCCGATGAGGTAGCGCGGATCCGCCTCGCGGCGGACCTGCATGACCTTGTCGATGACGTCCACGCCGGCGGTGCGCGCCAGCTCGGCCATCTCGTGCAGCGAGGATTCGGACCGGGCGCGGTTCCCGTCCAGGCAGACCGCCACCAGGATGGCGCGGTCCGTCCCGTTCACCGCCCGGGCGGACGCCTTCCGCGCCAGCTCCTGCTCCAGCCCGTCCAGGGTGGCCTGGACGTCGGGCTGCGCGTCGTGGACGGAGGGGAGCGTCTCGGTGCGCCAGTACTGGCCGGGGACGCCGTTCTCCGGCACCAGGTGCGCGTAGTGGAGCACGCCCGGCAGCCCGTCCTCCCCCACGCCGATGGCCGCCACCAGGTCCAGGCGGAGGAGCGCGAGGTCGGTGAGGTCGTCCTTGGTCAGCGGTTCGGACTTGAGGTGGGTGTGGACCAGGCGCAGGCCGCGGAGGCGGACCTGGCCGGCGCGGGCGCGGCCGATGTCCGGCAGCTCCAGCTTGTGGGCGTTGCCGACGATGACCCACTCCACGGCGCCCCGGCGGTCCAAAAGGACGCCGATCTGCCGGTTCGTCTCGCGGGAGAGCTCGGTGAGGTGGCGGGCCAGCTCCGGGCTGACGATGTCGTGGGGCCCGACCCGGCGGCGGTACGAGTTCCGCAGCCGCTTCAGCTCGCTGGGCTTGAGCCCGAAGGTGTTTCCGTAGATGTCGTTCAAGGCGTTCGCGTCGCCCGATCAACAGGCGAACCGGCCCCAGTTATACAGTGGGTCCCCGTGAGTGGACGAGAGAGCCTGCGCTCGGCGCGGCGGGTTGTCGTGAAGATTGGCACCGGGGCGCTCACCAACGCCACCGGGCGGTTCAGCCGGGAACACTTCGAGGCGCTGGCCGCGGACCTCCTCTGGGCGGCCCAGGACCGGGAGCTGGTGGTGGTGTCGTCCGGCGCCATCGCGCTGGGGGTGGAGCGGCTGGGGTACGCCCAGAAGCCCAAGGACATGCCGGGGAAGCAGGCGTGCGCCGCGGCCGGGCAGAGCCGGCTGATGCGCGCCTACGAGGACGCCTTCGAGGCCGGCGGGCGGAAGGTGGCCCAGGTGCTGTTGACGCATGACGACGTCCAGGACCGGCGGCGGTACCTCAACGCGCGCCACGCGCTCACCCGGCTGATCGAAGAGCGGGTGGTGCCCATCATCAACGAGAACGACACCGTCTCCATCGACGAGATCAAGTTCGGCGACAACGACACCCTGGCCGGGCTGGTGGCGGCGCTGCTGGAGGCGGACGCGCTGGTCATCCTCTCCGACGTGGAGGCGGTCTACGACTCCGACCCCCGGACCAACCCGGAGGCGAAGGCGCTGCTGGAGATCCCGGAGGTGACGCCGGAGATCCTGGCGCTGGCGGGCGGGGCGGTGAGCGGGGTGGGCACCGGCGGGATGAGCACCAAGGTGCGGGCGGCGGCCAAGGTGACCGAGGTCGGGGTGCGCTGCGTCATCGCCTCCGGGCGCGTGCCGGGGCGGCTGCGGCAGGTGCTCCGGGGGAAGCCGGTGGGGACGCTGTTCGAGCGCCGCCAGAGCCGCCGCAACGCGCGCACCGCGTGGATCGCCCACGCCTTGCGCCCGCGCGGGAGCCTGAAGGTGGACGAGGGCGCCAAGCGGGCGGTGCTGGAGCGGAAGAAGAGCCTGCTCCCGTCCGGCATCCGGCAGGTGGAGGGGAACTTCAACCAGGGCGACCCGGTGGACCTGGTGGACCCCTCCGGCGCCGCCTTCGCGCGAGGGCTGGCGGCCTACGGCGCGGACGAGCTGCGGCTGATCGCCGGGAAGAAGTCGGCGGAGATCGAGTCCCTCCTCGGGTACCACGGCCTGGACGAGGCCGTGCACCGGGACGATCTGGCCGTCCTCTAGATGGTGTTGTGCCCGGCGTCGCGGCCGTTGAGCTTCATCAGGGCGCGGAACTCCGGCGAGTCGACCTTCATCAGCAGGAGCTTCACCTCCAGGTCGCCCTTGCGCTGGCCAAGCTCCAGCTTCCGGGCCTCGCCGTGGCTCATCTGGATCTGCGAGGAGCCCTGCTGGCCGGGGACCGCCACGTCGAGCTTGAGGTGGAAGCGGTGCTCGCTCTGCTGGAAGGGGGCGATGATCAGCCGGTAATCCGGCGCGCCGGCGCCAGGGGGGCGGCGTTCGGCCCTCAGGACCTTCCCCGCCTCGCCCAGGAACTGGGGCATGGCGATGAGCCGGCCCTCGCGGCGGATCTCCAGCCGGAAGTAGAGCGCCGTGCCATCCAGTCGCTCCGCGGGCTCGCTCTCGGACACTTCGTCACCGTCCGAAGACCCCTCGCCGGCCACGGCCACCAGGGGCACCGAGGCGAACCACACGGCCAGACTGAGGGCAACCGCACGCATCTTCCGACTCCTCCCATCACCACGAGCAATCCGCACGCCAGCTCTGCTAGGAGCTTTCTTTCGCATGGCGCCGTTCCTGGTGCACTACGTCTTTTTGTTCGCCCTGGCCCTGTGGGTCGGGGGCGGCGCGGCCATCAGCTTCATCGTCGCCCCCGCCGTGTTCGAACGGGCCGGCTCCCGGCGCCTGGCCGGGGAAATCGTGGGGCAGATCCTCCGTCGATTCGACGTCTACGTCCTCGTCGCAGGTCCCGTCGCGGTGCTCCTGGGCGCGCTGGAGATGGCGGGAACGGTGGGTGCGCAGCGTACGCTGACGCTCCAGCTGGGGCTGGTGGCCGGGATGCTGGGGTTGGCGCTCTATTCGAAGCTCGCGCTCACGCCGGAGATCCGGAGGCTGCGGGACCAACTCGGCGATCAGATCGACCAGATCCCCAAAGAAGACCCCCGGCGGCGAGCCTTCGGCCGGCTGCACGGGTTCTCGGTGCTCTGCCTGCTGGGGGAGATCCTCCTGGGCGCGCTGGCGATGGGCACCACCGTGATGCTGCTCACCGCGCGTCCGGGGTGATCGTCCCCACCGCCTCCGGCGGATGGTGTGCGCCTTGCACCACATCCCCGCATCGTGATTCATGCGCTCACAACCCCGCGGAATGCCGTTGCCCTGGAGTCTCCGCGGCTAGACTGCGCCGCCTCAATCGGAGCCTCTGTTGGATCGCGCTGAACGCCTGCTGGACCTCCTCGCCCTGCTCCTGGACGCCACGGAGCCGATGTCCTGGGCCGAGTTGCGGGACGCGTTCCCGGAGGACTACGGCAGCGCGTCAGACGAGGCGGCGGAGCGGAAGTTCGAACGCGACAAGGCGGAGCTGCTGGAGCTGGGCATCCCCATCACCTACGTCCAGGGCGATGACGAGCGGAAGGACGGCTACGTCATCGACCGCGACGCCTACTACCTGGCCGACGCCGGCCTCACCAAGGAGGAGCTGGCGGTGCTCTACGCCGCCGGGTCCGCCGCGCTCGCCTCGGAGGCGTTCCCCGGCCGCCAGGACCTGGCACATGCGCTCCGCAAGGTGGGCTTCTTCGGAGGGGAGCACCTCCCGCATCCCCGCGTACGGGTGGAGTTGGGGGAGGGCGCCGCCGCCTCCCCGCAGGTCGCCACGTCCCTGGAGCAGCTCTGGGCCGCCATCGCCGCGCGCAAGTTCGTCCAGATCCAGTACTTCTCGCCGCGCGCGCAGACCGTCACCGACCGCCGCGTGGACCCGTACGGGCTGGCGATGCGCCGGGGCGTCTGGTCGCTGGTCGGCTACTGCCACCTCCGCCAGGGCATCCGCACCTTCTTCGTGCACCGCATCCGGTCGCTGTCGACGAACCCGGCCAAGCCCCGGAGCGCGGACTTCGACGTCCCCGCGGGCTTCGTGCTGGACGACTACGTGGCCAACCAGCCCTGGGAGTTCCGCATCCACCCGCCGGTCCCGGTCACCCTGGAGCTGTGCGGCGCGCTGGCGAAGATGGCCGCCGGCATGTTCCCCGGCGGCAAGGTCTCGCGCGCGGACGGGGGCGCCCGGGTGGAGGTCCAGGTCACGTCCCTGGAGGAGCTGTTGCGCTACGCGCTCTCGCTGGGGAAGGACTGCAAGGTGATGGCGCCGGAGCGCGCGGTGGCCGACTACCGGAAGATGGCCCAGCGCGTCCTGGACGCGCACGCGGAGGCGCCCGCATGAGCGACGTGCACGAGCGCCTCCGCCGCCTCCTCCTCGTCGTCCCCTACGTCTCCCGCAACCCGGGCGTCAGCGTGGACGAGCTGGCGCGTACCCTGGGGGCCACCCGCGAGCAGCTGCTCAAGGAGCTAGATCTCTTGGCCATGGTGGGCCGCCCGCCCTTCCAGCCGGACGACTACATCGACATCTACGTGGAGGACGGGCGCGTCTACGTGGACCTGGACCAGCGCCTGGCCAAGCCGCCCCGGCTCACCGCCAGCGAGGCGGTGGCGCTGGCCGCCGCCGCGGAGATGCTCCGGCCCAACCCGGGGGACGCGCTCCACCTGGCGCTGCGCAAGCTGGAGAAGGTGCTACCGGAGCCGTCGCGCGCCC
Organism: Myxococcaceae bacterium; assembly: GCA_036559665.1. Classification (GTDB taxonomy): domain Bacteria; phylum Myxococcota; class Myxococcia; order Myxococcales; family Myxococcaceae; genus DASRBA01. Next base: position 4,992 of record DATBSS010000761.1, on the reverse strand, counting down.
GCTACCGGGAGATGGCCCAGCAGATCGACGCCGACCCGCGCGGCCCGGAGGAGCTGGTCGCCCTCAGCAAGGCGATCAGCCAGCGGCTGGAGGTGGAGTTCGAATACTTCACCCCCGACCGCAACGCGACCGAGCGCCGCGTGGTCCGCCCGCTGGAGCTGCGCCACCGCGGTCAGTGGTATCTCAAGGCGCACGACGTGAAGCGCGCCGAGGAGCGCGTGTTCCGCCTGGACCGTTGCAGGGACGTCTCCGTCACCCAGCGGACGTTTGCCCCCATCCGGACCACGGAGCGGTCCATCCCGGACCCGGTGAGCGGGCACGGCGAAGTCACCGTCCGCTTCGCCGCCTCCGCCACGCCCTGGGTGCGCGAGCGCTACGGCGACCGGGTGCGGGGGACGGGCGGCGGCGGGGTGGAGCTCCAGGTGTCGGGGGAGAACCCCCGCTGGCTCGTACAGTGGGTGCTGTCGTTCGGCGGGGAGGCGACGGTGATCGAGCCGGAGTGGGCGCGCCGCGCCGTTGCGGGCGCCGCGAGAGCCTCGCTACAGTCGGCCCGTCCATGTCCTTCCAGCTGACGATCGCCGAAGGGAAAGAGGCGGGGAAGGAGTTCGTCTTCGACCAGGGGTCGGTCGTCATCGGCCGGACGGCGGACTGCGACGTCATCCTCTACGACCCCGGCGTCTCCCGGAAGCACGCCCGCATCTTCTCGCAGGGCAAGGCCTACTACGTCGAGGACATGGGCAGCTCCAACGGGACCAAGGTCAACGGGAGCGTGGTGAAGAAGAAGCAGCTCTCGGACGGCGACGCGGTGGCGCTGGGGCCGGTGGTGTTCAACTTCTCCTCCAAGGTCATCGAGGACATGGACACCGACCCGCGGTCGCGCGCCGGGTCCAACGGCGCCGCCTCGGTGGCCAAGGCGGACACCCGCATCTCCCCGCGAGACAAGGTGAGCCAGAGCAAGCGCCAGAAGGGCCGCGGGGTGGCGCTGCTCCCGGAGAACGCCACGCCGGAGGCCGCGCTCGCCCTCTCCAACTCCAAGACCGCCTCCATGCAGGCGGTGAAGTCGAAGCGCGCGGGGCTGGCCCGCCCGGAGGTCCGCGAGCTGGCCCGCCGGGAGGACGAAGGGGAAGAAGACGCCCTGGCGCGCCCCGAGCGCCCGGGCAAGCTCGCCCGCCGCGACGGCCGCGCCCAGCTCTCCGCCTCCGACCGCGCCCGCATCCGCCGCGAGTCGAAGGGCGTGGGCGGCAGCTTCAAGATCTTCTGGATGGAGGCGTCCCGCGCCACCCGCGGCGTCATCTACACCTTCTCCACCGTGGCCGGCATCGCCGTGCTGGGTGGCCTGTACTACCTGGCCATCAAGGAGCCGGGCCGCGAGCTGCCCACCTACCCGGAGCCAGCCCAGCTGGAGGGCTACCCCATCGAGGACTCCTTCGGCGAGGGCGAGGGCGTGCTCTGGCACCGGACGGACATGAAGGTCTTCACCTTCGAGTTCACCGCGCCCACCCGGGCGGTGGTGCTCCTCCACTTCCAGGCCAAGGACATCTCGCAGGGCGAGGTGGCGATCACCGTCAACGGCGCCGACGTGGGCCTGGCCCCGCCGGACTCGCTCAACGTGCTCGAGCGCACCAACGAGATCATCGTCCCCGCCACCGTGCTCAAGAAGGGCGAGCCGAACCAGGTCATCTTCGACAACACCCACAACCCGCCCGACAAGGACCCGTGGCGGATCTGGAACGCCTGGGTGGAGATCTCGCTCCTCCCGGAGCTCCCGGTCGAACAGCTCAAGCGCGAGGCGCAGACCTCCTTCGACCGCGGCGTGCTCCAGTTCTCCCGGAAGGACGTGGGCGCCGCCAACCGCTACGAGGCCTGGAAGGAGTTCCGCAACGCCTGGCTGAACCTGGAGGCGCACCCGGAGCCGCGGCCGGAGCTGTACCGGCTGGCGCGCGAGAAGATGAAGGAGACCCAGGAGGAGCTGGACAGCACCTGCTCCAAGCTGATGCTGGAGGTCGAACAGTCCATCAACCAGAAGGACTGGAACAAGGCGCGCGCCACCCTGGACTACGTGAAGGAGTACTTCCCGGGGAAGGACCAGCCCTGCCCGTTCCGGGCGGACGCGAAGAAGGAGCAGCTCCACCTGTAGGGCGTGCGCTGTAGGGTTTGCGCCGTCCACTCCTCGACGGCACGGGCGGACAGGTTGCCGCTGCGCAACGGCGTTCGCACCCTCTCCTCCAATGATCCCGGGGGAGCACCTGCACGCGCGCGCTGAGCTTCTGTCCAGCCCCTACCTGTCCGGCGCCCACGCGCTCCTCCCCGGCAACCGCTGCGAGCTGCTGCGCGACGGCGCGGAGGCGTTCCCGGCCATGCTGGAGGCCATCCGCAGCGCGCGGCGCACCGTCCGGCTCTGCACGTACATGTTCTACGACGACGCCGTGGGCCGTCTCTTCGCGCGCGCGCTGGCGGCGGCGGCCCGGCGCGGGGTGGCGGTGCAGGTGCTCTACGACGCGGTGGGGAACTGGTGCGTCCCGCGGCGCTTCTACGAACGGATGCGCGAGGCGGGCGTGGACGTACGCCCCTTCAAGCCGCTCTCGCTGCGCTGGCTGTGGTCCTTCATCCGGCGGGACCACCGCAAGCTGCTGGCGGTGGACGGCGAGGTGGCCTTCGTGGGCGGTCTCAACGTGTCCGCGCACTGGGCGCCCGCGGGCCACGGAGCCGGCTGGCGGGACGACGTGCTGCGCGTGGAGGGCCCGGCGGCGCGCGCGCTGGAGCGCAGCTTCCGCGCCAGCTGGCGGTTCCACTTCGGGAGGCGCGGCCGGCGGTTCCACCTCCACCTCCTCCAGGCCCTCCGCCAGAAGCGTGCCGAGCGCCTCGCCGCCGAGCGGGGCGAGGTGGCCCTGGCCGTCCTCTCCAACCGGCGCAGCATCCACCGCGCCTACCTGCACGCCATCTCGCGGGCGCGCCACTCGGTGCGCATCGCCGCCGCCTACTTCGTGCCCGACCGGCGGCTGGTGCGCGCGCTCCAGGACGCGGCGGCGCGCGGCGTGGAGGTGGAGCTTCTGCTCAACGGCAAGTCCGACCACCCGTTGGTGCAGGCCTGCGCCCGTGCCTTCTACGCGCGCCTGCTGGGGGCCGGCATCCGCATCTACGAGTGGTGCAGCGCCACCCTCCACAGCAAGACCGCGGTGGTGGACGGCGTCTGGGGCACCATCGGCTCCTTCAACCTGGAGCGCACCAGCCTCTGGCTCAACCACGAGGTCAACGTCGTCTTCGCGGACCCGGACCTGGGCCGCGCGCTGGACCACCGCTTCCTCCAGGACGCCGGGCGGTGCCACCGCGTGGAGCCCGCCCTCTGGAGCCGGCGGCCGCTGTGGCAGAAGCTGCTGGAGCGGGTGCTGTACCGGTTCCGGCGGCTGATCTGACGATCCGGCCGATGTCCGGCATGGCAGTCATGCGCCGAACGGGGTTGACCCCAGCGTCGAAAGGCGTGATCTAGCTCTCGAAAGAACGCGAGGGCGATCGAGATGAAGGACACGTTTGGCGCGAAGGCGCAGCTCAAGGTCGGCGGCTCCACGTACGAGATGTTCCACCTGGGGAGGCTGCTGAAGGACCACCCGCAGGTCGGAAGGCTCCCGTACTCGCTCAAGGTGCTGCTGGAGAACCTGCTCCGCTACGAGGACGGGCGGGTGGTCAAGCGCGAGCACGTGGAGCGGATGCTGGCCTGGAACCCCAAGGCCGAACCGGACACGGAGATCTCCTTCCACCCGGCGCGCGTGCTGCTCCAGGACTTCACCGGCGTGCCGGCGGTGGCGGACCTGGCGGCGATGCGCGAGGCGATGGCGAAGATGGGCGGCGACGCGAGCCGGATGAACCCGCTCTACCCGGCAGATCTCGTGATCGACCACTCGGTGCAGGTGGACCACTTCTCCTCCGTCGACTCCTTCCACGCCAACGCCGAGCTGGAGTTCGACCGCAACCGCGAGCGCTACGCCTTCCTCCGCTGGGGCCAGCAGGCGTTCAAGAACTTCCGGGTGGTGCCGCCGGACACCGGCATCTGCCACCAGGTGAACCTCGAGTTCCTCGCCCAGGCGGTGTTCCGTGACGGCCAGACCGTGTTCCCGGACACGCTGGTGGGGACGGACTCGCACACCACCATGGTGAACGGGCTGGGCGTGGTGGGCTGGGGCGTGGGCGGCATCGAGGCCGAGGCGGCGCTGCTGGGCCAGCCGATCACCATGCTCATCCCCCAGGTGATCGGCTTCAAGCTGACGGGCTCGCTCCCGCCGGGCGCCACCGCCACGGACCTGGTGCTCACCGTCACCCAGATGCTGCGCAAGAAGGGCGTGGTGGGGAAGTTCGTGGAGTACTTCGGCTCCGGGCTCTCCGGCCTCTCGCTCCCGGACCGCGCCACCCTCTCCAACATGGCGCCCGAGTACGGCGCCACCATCGGCTTCTTCCCGGTGGACGAGGAGACGCTCGCGTACCTGCGCTTCACCGGCCGCCCCGAGGACCAGGTGAAGCTGGTGGAGGCGTACTGCAGGGAGCAGGGGCTGTTCTGGAGCAAGGACGCGCCCGAGCCGGCCTTCACCGACACCCTGGAGCTGGACCTGGGGAGCGTGGAGCCCTGCATCGCCGGCCCGCGCCGCCCGCAGGACCGCGTGCTGCTCAAGGACGCCAAGGCCACCTACCAGAAGTCGCTGGTGGAGATGCTCTCCGGGCCGGTCAAGGGCGGCGATGACGACGGCCCCTCCAACCCGCAGCCCAAGGGGTTGGCCAACACCGCGCCGGACGCCTCCAAGCTGGGCGCCAGCGTTGCCGTCCAGCAGGGCGTGATGAGCTACCGGCTGGGCCACGGGGCGGTGGCCATCGCCGCCATCACCTCGTGCACCAACACCTCCAACCCGGCGGTGCTGATGGCCGCGGGCATCCTGGCCAAGAAAGCGGTGGAGGCGGGCCTGGACATCAAGCCGTGGGTGAAGACCTCGCTCGCGCCCGGGTCGA
>DATBSS010000760.1:0-4424 GCA_036559665.1 Myxococcaceae bacterium | reverse complement strand
GCTGATGAACGGCGCCCCCTGCGAGTGGGAGGCGGACGACATGGTGACCTGGGTGAGCCCGGACCACGCCCGGCCCGACGAGGAAGCGGTCCGCGCCGAACGCGAGCGCGTGGCCTTCATGCTCCGGCCCCAGGCGTGAAGAAGTCCTCCCGGCGGATCCGGTAGAGGACGTGCCGCCGCATCGGGTGGCCCTCCGGGAGCGCCGGGTGGTCGAAGTCCTCGTGGGGGGAGTGGCGCAGCCCCAGCCGCTCCATCACCGCGCGCGAGCGGAGGTTGGCGGGCACGGTGAAGGAGTAGATCTGGTCCAGCTCCAGGACGGTGAAGCCGTGGCGCAGCGCTGCCCGACCCGCCTCGGTGACGTAGCCGTGGCCCCAGTGCGCGCGGGCCAGCCGCCAGCCGATCTCCACGCACGGCGTGAACGCGGCTTCGAACCGCGGCACCGCCAGGCCGACGAAGCCGATGAACGGCGCCACACCCGGCAACCCGGCGGCCCAGAGACCGAACCCGCGCTCGGCAAAGTGCCGGCCGATCCGCTCGATCATCGCCGCGCACTCCGCGCGCGTGAGCGTGGACGGGAAGTGGCGCATCACCTCCGGGTCCGCGCTCATCTCGGCGAACGGGTCCAGGTCCTCGCTCCGCCAGCCGCGGAGGAGCACGCGCGGTGTGCGGATCTCGACGACGGACGCCATGGGCGCGCACCTTGGCCCTGGCGCTGCCGCCAGGCAAGGCGGGGGCGTGGCAGAATGCCCCAGCGGGGCGTGGTGCCCCGAAGCTTCAGGGTCCGGTTGGGTGTAAGTCCTCAAGGAAGCAGCGCACTTCGGTGGCGGCACAGCCACTGCTTATGGCCGGCGCTCGGACGCGCCGCATGGAGCGGTGCGCCGTTCCCCGGAGAAGAACCACATGAAGCGCATCACCATCGCCCTCGCCGCCGCCTTTGCCCTCCTCTCGCTGGGCGCGTTCGCGGGCGACGAGGCGGCGGCCCCGAAGGACGCCGCGGCGGCCAAGCCGGCCAAGGCCACCAAGAAGTCCAAGAAGGCGGTCAAGGAAGCCCCGAAGGACGCTCCGGCCGAGAAGCCAGCCGACGCCCCGAAGTAGCTCTGCCTTCCCCGCCCCCGAGCCGAGGGTGGGGAGAGGCTGATGACGGGGAGGTCTGGGCGTGAGGCTCGCCAGGAAGATCACGCTCGCGCTCACCCTCCTCGCCATCGTGGTGCTGATCGCCTCGTCCGCGGCGGAGGCCTTGAGGGTGTGGGAACGCGTGCCCTCGGACATGAAGCAGGACCACCTGTTGCTCGGCCGGACGCTGGCCGGGTCGCTGCGCAAGGCCTGGCAGATCGAAGGCGAGCAGGAGGCGCTGGCGCTTTTGGACCAGGCCAACCGGTACCAGTCCCAGGTGGCGTTGCGCTGGGTCTGGGTGGACGGCCCGCAGGCCCCGGACGCGCTGGAGCCGTGGGTGCTGAACGAGCTGCGGCATGGCCGCCCGGCGTCCCAGGAGGTCGGGAGCGGCGCGGCGGAGATGATGGCCACGTACATCCCGGCGCTCGTGGACGGGAAGATGGGCGCCATCCAGATCACGGAGTCGCTGGCCGCCAAGCAGGCGGCGCTGCGGCGCGCGGTGCGGACCACGGCCCTGGCCACCGCGGCGATCGCCATCCTCTACGTGGTGACCGCGCTCGGGCTGGGGCGGCGGATGGTGGGCCAGCCGGTGCAGGCGCTGGCGGCCCAGGCGCGGCGGATCGCATCCGGTGACCTGCAGGCGCGGGTGAAGCTCGACCAGAAGGACGAGCTGGGCGCCCTGGCGGTGGCGATGAACGAGATGACCCAGGCACTCTCCGACGCGCGCGAGAAGCTCCAGAGCGAGATCGCGGCGCGCATCTCCACCATGGAGAGCCTGCGGCACGCGGACCGCCTCACCACCGTGGGCAAGCTGGCCGCCGGCGTGGCCCACGAACTGGGCACTCCCCTCAACGTCGTCTACAGCCGCGGGCGGATGATCGCCTCCGGCGAGGAGAGCGGCGACCAGGCGAAGGCGAGCGGGAACGCCATCGCGGAGCAGGCGCAGGTGATGATCCGCATCATCCGCCAACTCCTGGACTTCGCCCGGCGCCGCGAGCCCATGCGCACGCCGGAGGACCTGCGCGCGCTGTCCGACCGCACGCTGGCGCTGCTGCACCCGCTGGCGGCGAAGAAGCAGGTCGCCCTCACCGCGGAGCAGGTCCCGTCCATCGAGGTGGAGGTAGACGGCGGGCAGATGCAGCAGGTGCTGACCAACCTCCTGATGAACGCGCTCCAGTCGATGGGCGCGCCCGGCACGGTGCGGATGGAGGCGTCCCGGCAGCGGGTGGCGCCGCCGCCCGGCGTGGACGGGGGCGAGGGCGACTTCGTGCGGCTGGACGTGGTGGACGAGGGCAGCGGCATCGCTCCCGAGGTGCTGCCCCACATCTTCGAGCCGTTCTTCACCACCAAGGGCGTGGGGGAAGGGACGGGCCTGGGGCTCTCCGTCTCCTACGGCATCGTGCGCGACCACGGCGGGTGGATCGCCGTGGACTCCACGCCGGGCAGGGGGAGCCGCTTCTCGGTGTTCCTCCCCGAGAGGGCGCGGGCATGAAGGGGCGCGTGCTGGTGGTGGAGGACGACGGGGCGATGCGCGAGCTGCTGGAGCAGGGCCTGACCCGGCGCGGGTTCGAGCTGCGCTCGCACAGGACGGCCGCCGAGGCGCTCAACGAGGTGATGGACGCGGACTACGACGCGGTGCTTACCGACCTGAACATGCCCGGCGGAATGAGCGGGGTGGAGCTGTGCCGGCGGGTGGCGGACACCCGGCCGGACGTCCCGGTGGTGGTGCTCACCGCCTTCGGCTCGCTGGAGACGGCCATCGCGTCCATCCGGGCCGGCGCGTACGACTTCGTCACCAAGCCGGTGGAGTTGGACGCGCTGGCGCTGGTGCTGGACCGGGCGGTCTCCCACCGGCGGATGCGGGAGGAGATCCACCGGCTGCGCCGGACGGTGGCGGCGGGCGCCGAGCGCGGCCCGGTGGTGGGCGAGAGCGCGGCGCTGAAGCGGGCGTTCGAGCTGATCGACCGGGTGGCGGATTCGGACGCCACGGTGCTGATCAGCGGGGAGAGCGGGACGGGGAAGGAGTTGGCCGCGCGGGCGCTGCACGAGCGGAGCAAGCGGCGCGGCGGGCCCTTCATCGCGGTCAACTGCGCCGCGATGCCGGAGGCGCTGCTGGAGTCGGAGCTGTTCGGCCACGTGCGGGGCGCGTTCACGGACGCCCGGAGCCACAAGACGGGGCTGTTCGTGGAGGCGCACGGCGGGACGCTGTTCCTGGACGAGATCGGCGAATTGCCGCTGGGGTTGCAGCCGAAGCTGCTGCGCGCCCTTCAGGAAAGAAAGGTCCGGCCGGTGGGCGCCAACGCCGAGGTGCCGTTCCAGGCGCGGGTGGTAGCGGCGACCAACCACGACCTGGAGACGCTGGTGCAGGAGGGGCGCTTCCGGGAGGACCTCTACTTCCGGCTCAACGTCATCGGCGTCGAGCTGCCGCCGCTGCGGTCGCGGGGCAATGACGTGCTGCTGCTGGCCCAGCGCTTCACCGGGCAGTTCGCGGCGCGCTCGGGCAAGAAGGTGATCGGCTTCCAACCGGAGTTGGCGCGGCGGCTTTTGGCGTACCCGTGGCCGGGGAACATCCGGGAGCTTCAGAACTGCATCGAGCGGGCGGTGGCGGTGACGGTGCTCGACCAGCTGGGCGTGGAGGACCTCCCGGAGAAGATCCGCTCCCACACCCCGCAGAGCGTCATCCCGGAGGGGAGCGACGCGGACGAGATCGTCCCCCTGGAGGAGGTCGAGAAGCGCTACATCCTCAAGGCGCTGGACACCTTCGGCGGCAACCGCACCATGGCCGCCAAGGCGCTGGGCCTGGACCGGAAGACGCTCTACCGGAAGCTGGAGCAGTACCGCACCGAGGCGGGCATGCCGAAGGTGACCGGCGCATCCAGCGGTTAGCTCAGGGCCCCACCACCACCACCGTCCCGCTGGCGGCCGCGTTGTTGTCCTTGAAGAGCTCCGGGATGCCGCCCCATCTGTCGATGATGGCCCCCGCATAGTACGTCCCGCTCTGGTACGGCGCCCAGACGTTCTCGGTGATCGTCGCGCAGGCCCCCGCCTCCAGGTACGGCACCGGCATCCCCGACGAGATGTAATCGTTGATGCTGATGAAGGTATCCGTGGAGAAGAACACGTCCAGCGGCGCACTCCCGGCCTGCGTGCCCTGGTTGCACACCGTGATGGTCGCCAACAACTGCCCGCCGATGTTGGCGGTCGGCCCGGTGCTGATGGAGGAGATGACGAAGTCCGGCGCGTACCCCACGCCCACCTGGTTCCCCGCCGTCGCGTTGTTGTCCTCGATCAGCTCCGGCACGGACCCGGAG
>DATBSS010000759.1:0-2886 GCA_036559665.1 Myxococcaceae bacterium | reverse complement strand
TGCCGGTGCTCCCGGCGGCCCCGGCCCTGCCCATCCCACCGCGCATCGTGGATCCGGGCGGCGGGGTGGCGGCGTGCGGCCAGCCGCTGGACGCCGGGGTGCCGGTGGCGGCGGACCCGGGGGGCCTGGGCGTCACCTGGTCGCTGGTGTCCGGGCCGGCCGGCGCCACCATGGACGGCCAGGGGCGCCTGTCGTGGACGCCGCCGGTGGCCTCGGTGGCGCCGGGCGCGTTCGTGGTGAGGGCCACCAACTCCGCCGGCTCGGACCAGGCGCCGGCGGTGGTGACGGTGGAGTGCGCGGACGGTCGCACCTTCAATACCTGCGGGTGCGGGGCGGAAGGCGGCGCGCCGTTGGTTGCGCTGGCGGCGCTCGCGGGGTTGAAGGCCCTCGCCCGCCGGCGCCGGGATCAGCCCTTGCCCTTGCCCTTGCCCAGCCGAGACGCCCAGGACAGCAGCGAGAGCTCCTGAAAGGCCTCGTTGCAGCTCGGGTTCACCTGGATCGCCTTTTCGAACTGCTGCTCCGCCAGGTCGGTGCGCCCGGTCGCCTTGTGGATGTGGCCGGCGAACAGGTAGGTGCGGTCGCTCTTGGGGTTGAGCTGGACGGCGCGCTCGATCTCGCGCAGCGCCTCCACTGCGTGCTTCTGCGGGTCCATCTGGAAGCGGGCCCAGCCCTTGAACGCGTGGAACTCGCCCTCCTCGCCGTACAGCTCCACCGCCTCGGAGAAGGAGGCATAGGCCTCGGCGTAGGCTTTCTGGCGCAGCTGCTCCTCGCCCCGCTGGAACTTCCCCTCCGCGGTGAGGATCTTGCTCACGTCCGAGCCCACCTCGGGCTTCACGTTCCCGGCCGCCAGGTCCACCCGGTAGTGCTCGCGCTCCAGCGGGTCCATCAGCGTGTCGTGGGCCAGCGTGACCAGGTTGTAGATCTGCTCGGTGAACTGGCGGATCTCCGCCGAGGCCGCGTTGGCCAGCTTGTCCGGGTGGAACTCGCGCGCCAGCACCAGGTACGACTCGTGGATGTCCTCCGGCCTGGCGGCCGTGGGCACGCCGAGGATCTCGTAGTGGTCCTGCTTGCGCATCGCCGCCACCCGCCCGGCCAGCCGCTCGCGCAGGAGGGCTTCGTCCACCGCGGCCACGCTGTGCGAGCCGGAGATCTCCACGAACGGCGTCGAGACCGGCCCCGATCGGGCGGTGGCGTTCTGGAGGAGGTCCGCGGTCTGGGCGGTGGGCGCCGTCGTCGCCTGGTCCGGCGGGGGCCTGGGGGCCGCGACCGGCCCGTTCCCGTCCAGGTAGCTCCAGGAGTCGGGCTCCGTCGGTGAGGCGCCCGGCTCGCGGCGCGGGGGCAGGGGAGGCGGGGCGGGGGTGGGCTGGGGCGCGGACTGGGCGATGCCCTTGAAGCTGATGGACGGCGCCTTCTCCGCCGCGGTCGGCTTGAAGGCCACCACGCCGGCGCAGCGCATGGAGTAGAGCAGCCGGTCGGTGTCCAGCGGCGAGAGGAGGTCCAGCGCCCGCAGCGTGTCCAGCGACTTGCGGCCGTCCACCGCCTGGAGCAGCAGCTGCTCCTCCTCACCCAGCCCCAGGTCCTGGAGCGCGTAGAGCGGGTCGTCCGCGGGGTGGACGAACATCTTGCCCACCGTGCCCAGCGCGGCGGTCACCCGGGCCTTGTCGTAGGAGCGCTTGACGCCTTCGGCGATGAGCGCCGCCGCCGTCATGTCCAGGTTGATGGTCTCCGGTGGCAGGTCCTTCTGCGCGCTGAAGTGGTACTGCCCGGTCGTCCAGCCGAACACCTCGAAGAGCTTCACCCGCTGCTGGAGGTTGAGGGCGTGGGCCAGGTTGTTGGGGCTGATCACGCCCATCTCGATCAGCACCGCGCCCTGCTGGCGCTTCGAAGCCTTCATCCGCCGCAGCGACTCCTCGCAGTCCGCCTGCGAGAGGAGCCGCTCCTTGACCATGATCCGCCCCAGGCACTCCGAGAGGAGGTTGGACTTGACGAACTGGGGGACGCCCGCGCGCAGGTAGACGATCTTCTTCACCGTGCCGCGCCGGCAGAGCAGCGCGCCGCTCGCCTTCCAGCGGTGCAGCTCCGCCAGCACCTCCGGCACCGCCTTCTGCGCGAAGTCGCCGCGGACGCTGGCCGTGCCGGGCTCCGGCGCGCGGGTCGTCTGCTCGACGAGGTTGACCTCCTCCTTGGCCTCCTCCGCCGCCAGCTGCTCGCCCCTGGACACCTCCTCCGGGGGCGCCTCGACGGTGGAGGGGACGGCGGGGGCGGGGGGCGGCGCCGGGTAGCGGTCCTTGAGCGCGGCCTTCAGCGTGTCCTGGAGCGCGGAGAGCTTGAACGGCTTCTCCAGGAAGGCGAAGGCGCCGTAGTGCTGCACCGCCTCACGCTGGTGGAGCTCGTTCTTGTAGACGCCGGAGATCATCACGATGGGGACGGTCTTCCCCTTCGGCATCTGGCGGATCTTCCGCGCCACCTCGTAGCCGTTCACCAGCGGCAGGAGCAGGTCCAGCACCACGGCGTCGAAGTCCTTCATCTCGAAGGCCTTGAGCGCCCACTCGCCGTCGCGCTCCACGGTGACGGAGAAGCCCTGCTGGGTCAGCGCGTCGGCCACCAGCCGCTGGATGGCGCGGTCGTCATCCACCACGAGGACGTTGGCGGGTCCCGTCGGCATGCCCCCCGGGTATACCTCACCGCCCGTTGAAGCGGATCAGGGGTGCGGGGAAGATCGACTGCCAGATCCACCGAGGGAAACGCGATCCCGTTCACATCGCCAGGACGGCGCGCGCCTCGCGGGCCAGGTCTCCGAACCGCATGGTGCTGAACGCGGCGAAGAAGGCCTGTGGGTTGCGTTGCGGAGCGGAGGCGGCACGGTGCCAGGACTGCACCAGGGCC
>DATBSS010000758.1:0-10194 GCA_036559665.1 Myxococcaceae bacterium | reverse complement strand
GCTGGTCCACCTCGTCCGCGGCGGCGTCCAACCCGAAGCCTGCCCCAGCGGCGACCAGGACGGCGGCGAGGATTCTCCTCAAAAAGCGCTCCAAGTCATTGTCCATGAGATGGGCCTCAGGTGATGGGAGGGGGATGATGGTAGCGCTTGCGGGTGAGGCTGCCCACCGTGAGGGCCGCGCACCAGGCGGTGACGATGACCAGGCCGCACAGCTCCCGCGCCTCCTCCTCCTTGAGGTCGCCCGACATGCCAGGGGTGCTGAACGCGTGACCCCAGTCCACCTGCCCCACCACGCCCGGCGCCCAGATGCCCGCCCAGATCAGCGCCACCACCGCGACCAGCGCCGGCAGCGGCCACGGCAGCCGGCCCACCAGCTCCAGCGCGCAGCAGAGCGCCGCCGCCAGGTAGATCGCCACCCAGCGGATGGGGTCCGGGTCGTTGTGCTGCACCACCGCGAAGAACAGGAAGGCCGACGTCACCACCCCGTTCATGCCGCGCCAGGCCCACCTCATGGGCCGTAGCTCTCGCCCGCGTCGTAGAGCGCGTAGATGACGGTCCAGGAGAGCGCCAGCAGCACCAGGAAGGTCCCCACGGCCACCCGGTCCACCCGCTGGAGCGAGCGCCGCCCGGAGGCGAGCCCCCAGGTCCAGGCGAACGAGGTGAGGCCGTTGCCCAGGTGGAACGCCACGCCCAGCGTCCCGATCAGGTAGACCAGCAGCGTGGGCGTGTGGAAGTGCATCTCCCGCGCGATGTCCTCGAACGGCTCCGGGCCGCTCTCGAAGAGGCGGGGCTTGATCATCGCCAGCCACAGGTGCGCGCCCAGGAACCCCAGCACCCCGACCGCGGTGATCCGCTGGAGCAGGTACTTGAGGTTCCCGTAGGTGCCGTAGCGGTTGATGTTGAGGCCGGACGAGCGGAGCCGGCTGATGCCCCAGACGGTGTGCAGCAGCAGCGGCACCAGCACCACCACCAGGGTCGCCCAGTGCGCCACCGGGTGCGGGTGCTCCTGCACCGCCGCCTCCCAGGCGCGCTTGCCGCTGAAGGCGGACAGGTTGTCCCAGAGGTGGTTCAGCGTCCACACGCCCAGCGGGAGGATGGCCAGCAGGGAGCCCAGCCGGGTCCAGATGAAGCTTTGAGACGTTCCCCGCGGGGCGGCGGCGGATTCGGCGGGCTGGCTCATGGCGCTGTGCTACTCCGGATGAGGGCCAAGGCGAAATGGCTTCCTGCCGGGTGCGATTCGCCCAACTGAATGGAGCTCCACATGGATCTGAAGCTCATGGCCACCACCTTCGCCACCGTGTTCCTCGCCGAGCTGGGGGACAAGACGCAGCTCGCCACGCTCACCTTCGCCGCCGAGTCGAAGTCCCGCTGGGTGGTCTTCATCGGCGCCGCCGCCGCCCTGGTCACCACGAGCGCCATCGCGGCGGTGGCGGGCGAGGCGGTGTCGAGGGTGGTGCCGGTGCTGTGGCTCAAGCGAATCGCCGGGGCGGCGTTCATCGCCATCGGGATCTGGACGCTGGTGGGGACCCGGGGAAGCTGAGTCGTCACTTCGGCGACGCCTCGCCGATCCGGGTGACCATGGACATGGCCTTCATCTCCTCCACGTCGGACATGGTGCCGGGGAGGCCGGTGGCGGCGATGGAGCAGCACAGCGCGCCCACCACCAGGAAGTAGTGGTTGAAGGTCGCCGCCGGGTGGAAGGCGAAGAAGGCGCCGAAGGTGAGCGCCAGCGCGGCGGAGAAGCCGGCGGCGGTGCGGGGCGCGCGCCACAGCGCCAGCGCGGCGGCGAAGGCGGCCGCCACGTAGGCCACCGCGGACGGGAACTGGAGGCCGCCCTCTCGCGCGAAGTAGGCGAGGTAGCTCAGCGGCTCCGGCTTGAAGGTCGGGTCCAGCTCCAGCGTCCCCACGCTGCGCAGGAACGCGGCCGGAGCCCACGCCGCCAGCGGGAAGGTCACCACCAGCGCGGTGCCGATGGCCTTGAGCGACAGGTTGAGGACGTCCTTGCGCTTGAAGGGCCGGCGCAGCATCAGCGACGCCGCCGGCAGCCCCAGCACCAGGTATGCCTTGAGGGCGAACAACATCCCCAGGGCGAAGGGGAAGATCTTCGGGCGGCGGCAGGCGCACCACACCGAGGCCGACAGCGCCAGGACGAGGAAGGTCTCCGTCCAGCCCTGCTGGAGGACCAGGAACATTCGCGGGGTGAAGAGGAACAGCGCGGCGGCGATGGCGCCCACCCGGCCGGGGCGCGCGTACGCCATCAACGCACCGGAGATGGTGATGGCGAGGAGCTGCGCATAGCGATGGTCGCCGGCAATGGCCTGGCCGAGCGCGTCCAGCATCAGTGTGAGCGGAGGGTACGGGAAGCCGCGGCCCTTCAGCTCCGGGAAGCTCAGCTCGTACGGGGTGCGGCCATGCAGGAGCGCGTCGGCGGCGTTCCGCTGCACCGAGTGCACCGCGCTGTCCGGGATGCTGGAGGTCTGGAGGATCCACGCGCCCAGCGCCACGTGCGCCAGCAGCAGCAGCGGGACCTGGAGGCGGCCCAGCCAGCGCTGTTCGGAGAGGTTGCTCCCGGCGAGCAGGGTGGCGGCCACCAGCGCAAAGGAGAAGGGGCCGATCACCTTGGAGTCGCCGAGGTCCACGCCCACCGGGTCGATCAGGAGCTGGCCCACCTGGAACACCATCCCGATCGCCAGCAGGAACACGGTGGGCCGGTCGCCCAGCTTCTCCACGGACCAGAGCGAGCCGATGGAGGCCGCCGCCATGGCCGCCACCAGCGAGAACGTGAGGGCGAGCACGGTCTCCCGGCGCAGGCCCCCACCCTCGATGGAGATGCAGTAGCCCAGGGCGATCGCCGCCACCGCCAGGCCGGCAGCCCCGGTCCACCGGTCCGACAGCTCGTCTTCCCCCCGCGACGAACGGACGATCGAGAACTGCGTCTCGTTGGCGGCCATGGGGTGGAGAGTCTGCTCGGGAGTGGCCCGGGCGCAAGGTCCCAGCGCTAGACCGCGAGCCGAGCGAAGGTGGCGACCCGGCCGAAGGCGTCCGTGCCTATGGCCTCCGGTGTGAGCAGCTCCTCCAGGGAGGCCAGCACCTGCGGGTTGCGCTCTACGTAGCGGGAGTAGACCTGCGCGGCGTCCACGACGATGGCGTCCATGGCGGCCCGTTCCGGTGGAGGGGTCGCGTACAGCGCCGGGTTCCCCATCACCAGCAGCATCACCGCCGAGAGCCGCACCGCCAGCTTGAAGGCGTGGGCGGAGAGCGAAGGCGACTGCGTGTACCACTCCCGGTGCCAGTCGTTGATGAGGTAGCGAGCGTAGTACGCCTCCAGCGCCCCCCCGAGCGAGGTGTGGAGGAACTGCCGCCGTACCTGTACCCGCTCCCAGAGCACGGCCCACAGCGGCGGGCCGCCCTCGGTGCCCAGGGTCGGGTAGGCGGCCTTCGCCTCGGTCAGGTACTGGTTCATCACGAAGGGCACGAGCTGGGCGCGGGGTGGGGCACCCTCGGGCAGCGACGCCAGCAACCCCATCACCGCCTGGAGCGCCTGCGTCGCGGGCCAGGCGACGGAGGTGAGCTGCGCCGCCACGGACTGGATGGACTCGGGTGTGCGGAAGGCGCGCAGTTCCTGGTCGAGCGCCGCGCGGTCCAGTGCGGAGGCGCCGGAATGGAAGAATCCAGCGGTGCGGCGGCCCAGGTCGCTGACCACCGCCACCTTGAGTGCCACCGGGAGGTGCGAGTCGCGGAGTACCTCACCCACGGCGGCGTGTACGTCATCCGCGGGGGCGGAGTAGGGGGAGGGTAGGGCATTGGGCCTCGGCGGCTCGGGCCCGAACAACTCCGGCGCGTCCACTACGTCGAGCGAGTCCTCAGCGGTGAGGCACAGGCGCGCCACTTCGGGGCAGGAGGGGGTGGCACCCAGCTCGTGGCGTCCCTCGAAGCGCGAGGTGACCCGGGGGAACTGGGCGCAGACCGCCGGCAGCGCCCGCTCGCCGTGCTCGCGGTGCACGGAGCAGAGGCGGTCCGCGTCAAGCATCCGGCACCCGCCTCCGCCACCCGTCCGCAGAACCGCCACGTAGCCCGCGCCCAGATCGGAAGCCGGCTCCACTGCGCTCTCCAAGCGGGTACGCCGCGCCTCGGTGTCGGCGGCGGCGCTCAGCCGGGCACGGTCGTCCTCCGTGAGCATCACCTTCATGCCGTAGCAGCAGTTGTCCGGGCATTCGCCCGCCGTGCACCGGAAGCGCGTCATGTAGCGGAGGGCGGTCAGCTGTGGTGGCACGGCCGGGAGCGTAACAGAGGGGCCGAGGCAAGATGGGCCGAGAGTCGGCCTTCATCTTCCTGGGTGCGCAGCCCGGGGAGGCCAACTAAGCCTGAGATTACTCTCGATCTCGGGGCGTTATTGTCATGATACCAATCCATCACAGGATATCTGTGACCAACAAGGTCGCAAATGCGATCCCTGTAATTTATGGACATCGCCACGCGTGCTGTTGCAATGCAATGTAACAGTCATAGGGAATGCTCATGGCTCTGACGGCGACGATTTCGCACGGGCAGCTGCCCTCGGTGCTGGCCATTTCCCGTTTCGAGGTGCACGAGGGGCTCTCCCAGTTGTTCGTCGCGGACGTCGAGTGCGTCTCCCTGGACCCGGACTGGGACCTGGCCTCCCTGCTTGGCACCGAGTCCTGCGTCACCCTCCTCGAGGACGGGGCCCCGTCGCGGTGGTTCCACGGGATGGTGGAGGAGGCGGAGTTGGTGGCGCACCGAGGTGATCTATTCGCCTATCGGTTGAGGCTGATGCCGCGCCTGCAGGTGCTCGCCCACCGTGTGCGGAGCCGCATCTTCCAGGACAAGAGCGTGGTGGCGATCATCCGCGACGTGCTGTCGGGAGCGGGCATCCCGGATGACTCGGTGAGCTGGAGGGTGACCGAAGGTCCACCGCGGGAATACTGCACCCAGTGGCACGAGAGCGAGCTGGCGTTCGTGCTCCGGCTGCTGGAGGACGACGGGATCTTCTTCTGGTTCGAGCACTCGGACGCTGGTCACGTCCTGCATTTCGCAGAAGACCCCTCGGCCCATACGCCTATCGACGAGCCTTCCGGCCTCTCCTTCCGGGCCTGGAGGGGGGGCCCCGGGGACCAACGGGAGATCGTGACACGCGTCACCTACACCTCCCGGCACGTCCCGGACGCGGTGATGCTGCGCGACTGGGACTGGCGCTCTCCGCAGGGACCCGCCGAGGCCAGGCACTCGGAAGCCGGAGGCGGGGTGTTCGAGCACTTCGAGTTCCCGGTGCCGTTCTCCAGTGCGGCAGAGGGCAGTAGGCGAGCGCAGCACCGGCTCACGGCGGCGCGCGCCCGCCAGCGCACGCTGCGCGGCGAGACGCCGAGCCTGCATCTGGCTTCCGGGCGGCTGTTCCAGCTGTTCGACGCCGAGCCGGCGGCCGTCAACGGCGAGTACCTGCTGCTCGAGGTCCGCCACGTCTTCGAAAACGACGGCGCAGGGATCTCCGGGCAGCTGGAGGCCCGCTACCGCGCCGAGCTCACTGCCATCCCGGGCGAGGTGGAGTTTCGCCCACCGCTGGTGACGCCGAGGCCTCGCGTGGCGGGCAAGGAGCTCGCGGTGGTGACGGGACCTCCGGGAGAGGAGATCCATGTCGACCAGTTCGGCCGGGCGAAGGTGCATTTCTACTGGGACCGCGAGGGGAAGGTGGACGACACCGCCTCGTGCTGGCTCCGCGTGCAGCAGCAGAACACCGCCGGCAGCCAGATCCTCCCGCGCGTGGGGTGGGAGGTAGAGGTGGGGTTCCTCTACGGCGATCCGGACCGCCCAGTGATGCTCCAGAAGCTCTACAACGCGGAGACGCTGCCGCCGTACGCCCTGCCCGACAACCTGATGCAGAGCTCGCTCCAGTCCTCGTCGTCTCCGGGCGGTGGAGGGACCAACGAGATCCGCCTCAACGACGGCGGCGGCGCGATGGAGTTCTTTGTCCACGCCCAGAAGGACCTGTCGCTGGCGGCGGGGAACAACCTCACCGAGCAGATCGCCGTGGACGAGACCGTCCAGGTGGCCTCCGACTGCAGCAGTACCGTGACAGGGACCGAGGACGTCTCCATCGGCGGCAACCAGAGCGCCAGCATCACCGGGGCGGCGGTGCAGGAGACGACCGGCGCCAAGTCCGTGGAGGTAGGCGCGATGGACCAGTGGGGGGTGGGTGGCATGCACGCGGTCACCGTCCAGGGCGCGCGCACCGAGAACATCGGGGGATTGATGAACGTCCTGGCCCAGAAGGTGACCGAGACCTTCAACGCGGACCTGACCACCAGCGTCGGCGGGGTCCGGAGCATCAACTCGGCCGGCCCCATCCTGGAGTCGGTCGCTGGCAACAAGACCGAGACGGTGGCAGGCGCGAAGATGGAGATCGTCAGCCAGTCCAAGGCGGAGAACATCGGCGCGGCCAAGGCGCTGACCGCGGGCCTGGTGAAGGTCAAGACCGGCCAGGACCTCTCGATGGACGCGGGCGCGGCCATGGCTATCACCACCGGCGGGCCCATGGCCATCAAGTGCGGCGGGGATTTCAGCATCTCCGGCCGCAGCGTCACCATCACCGTGGGGAAGGCCACCCTGCAGGCGGGAGCGAAGCTGGTGGCCACGCCCGCTTCCCTGAAGGTGCAGGGCGACAAGGTGGGGGGCGACGGCAAGCAGGTCAAGCTCAAGGGAACCGTCCACTACAAGTAGGAGCGAGGGCCGACGTGAGCGACGGGCAAATCCTGCGGTTCGCGCTCTCCATCGACGGAGGGGACGAGGACCTCCACGACGTCCTGCGCTTCGAGCTCCAGGAGGGCCTGTCCGAGGGTTGTCGCGGCTGGATGGACCTGGCGACCCGGGAGGCCCTGGACTCGGGGCAACTGCCCGGCAAGCCCTACCGGTTGCGCGTCCTTATCAACGAGGAGGAGCCTGGGCGGTGCTTCCATGGGGTCATCTCCTCGGCCAGCGTGGAGGAGTACCAGCAGGGAGACTTCCGGGTCCGGCTGGAGGTCGGATCGAGGCTGCACCTGCTGGAACTGGGCCAGGAGGTGCGCCTGTTCCAGCAGAAGACCGCCCGCGAGGTGGTGGAGCAGGTGCTGAACCAGGCGGGCCTGACCGCGCAGCGCTGGGTCCTCTCCGCTCCTCCTCCGCGGCGCGACGCCGTCACCCAGTACAACGAGAGCGACCTGGACCTCGTCAAGCGCCTGCTGGCGGAGGAAGGCATTGCCTTCGCGGTTCGCAACGGCGACGACTCCGAGACGCTGGTGTTCTTCGACGGCCCGGATGGGCTGGAGCCGATCCCCGGCGAGGCGGTGTTGCAGGAATGGTCCAACGTCCGAACGGCCGAGCGGGGCGTCCGCCAGGTGCGCGACCGCCACGCCGCCGCCTCCGACACGGTGATGGTGCGGGACTATGATCCGGAACGCCCCGCACTGGACCTGAGCTGCCGCGAGGAAGCCGAAGGCGCGCGCGGGCGCGAGGTGTACGGCCACCCCGGGCGCTTCCGGGAGGTGGCGGACGGCAACCGTCTGGCGAAGCGGACCCTGGAGCGGCTGCAGGCCCTCTGCGTGCTGCGGGAAGGGGGCAGCGAATGTCCCTTCCTGGAGCCGGGCCGCACCTTCGAGATCCAGGACCACGCCCGCCTGGAGGTCAATGGCCAGCAGTGCATCCTCTCCGTGACACACCGGGGAGGAAGCCGCAGCCCGCTGGAGAACGCGACCCCGGACCGATACGAGAACGTCTTTCGCGCCATTCCGCTGGAACGCCAGTTTCGGCCCGAAGCTCCCCCCGAGCGCCCCGCGGCGGGCGTGGAGGTGGCCTTTGTCACCGGCGCCTCCGGACAGGAGCTGCACGGGAGCGAGCGAGGCGAGGTGAAGGTGCGCTTCCCCTGGGACCGCTCGGGCATCGCCGACGACCGCAGCTCGCCATGGCTTCGCGTGGGCCAGCTGGCGCTGGGCGGCTCGATGGTCATTCCCCGTGTGGGATTCGAGGTGGTGGTGGACCGGGAGAAGGGGGATCGCGACCGGCCGCTGGTCACCGGGCACCTCTACAACGGCGAGTCGCCGGTGCCCTACGCGCTGCCGGACCACGCCACCAAGAGCTCCATCCAGACCGCCACCACCGGCGGGGGGGGCGGGCGCCAACGAGCTACGCTTCGAGGATGGCGCCGGGAGCGAGGAGATCTTCCTCAACGCCTCGCGCGATCTCACCGTGTCGGTGGAGCACGACAGCGACTTCCGGGTGCTGGTGGACGAGCTCGCGGAGGTGGGGGGCAACCGGACCTTCAGTGTGGGCGCCAACGAATCCCTTCAGGTGGGCGGCAACCGCACGGTCGAGGTGGGGGCCAACCAGAGCCTCAACGTGGGGGGAGATCTGTCGGACGCGGTCGGGGGCGATTCCCGGCTCCAGGTCGGGGCGACGCGCCAGCTCACCGTCGGAGGCGATTTCACGGAGAACACCCAGGGCGCGCTGGATCGCACCGTGGGAGGGCTGCAGTCGGTGACCGGGCTGGCCGACTACGAGCGCCAGGTGGTGGGGGGCGCGAAGACGACCGTGGGCGCGGCGTGGCTGGAGGCCTGTGCGGCCAGCCGGATGACCACCTGCGGCACCGCCCGGCTGGAGACGGTGGGCGCGCTGAAGATGGTGAAGGCGAAGACGGCGGCGGTGTCCTGCGGCGCCGCCTACGCCATGCAGGCCGCCGCGGAGAAGGTCACCTGCGGCGGCAACCGGGTGGACAAGGCGGGCGCCGCGCTGGCGATCACCGCGGGCGGAGGCCTGAGCGTGAAGGCCGACAACATCAACATCACCGGCGAGACCAAGGTGGTGCTGAGGGTCGGCGGGTCGGTGGTGGAGGTCACGCCGGCGGGGGTGAAGATCAAGTCCTCCAAGGTGCAGCTGCAGGGCGTGAAGAAGGTGGGCTCGTTGGCACACGAGACCAACTGAGGCGAGGGAGGCATGGCGGAGAATCAACTCACCGCAGATCTGCTTCTCGGCGACCACGAGGGGGAGCTGACCGTGCACGCGGTGCGCGGCCGCGAGGAGGTGTCGCGCCCCTCTCGCTTCGAGGTCGACTTCTCCGGGAAGGACGTGGACGTGGACGGTGTCGTGGGCGCCCCGGTCACCCTCCGGCTGGAGTCCGGGATCGGCGGCGAGCGCCACCTGTGCGGGGTGGTGGAAGCGCTGAGCGTCGTCGCCGCGGATCCCGGCGGCGAGGGCAAGGATCTCCGTTACCGGGCCACCGTCGTCCCCCAGCCATACCTGGTGCTGAGCCAGCGGCGCGGGTTCCGCATCTTCCAGGAGAAGTCCGTGCCCGAGATCGTCCGCGCGGTGTGCAAGGACGTGGGGTTGGAGGTGGAGCGGTTCGACTGGGGAAACGTCGGCGGCACGTACCTCTCAAGGGAGTACTGCGTCCAGTACGGCGAGTCCGAGTGGGACTTCATCTGCCGGCTTCTGGAGGACGAGGGGGTGTTCTTCGCCTTCCACCACACGGCGGACGGCGAGCGGATGTGCTTCGCGGACGCCAGCAGCGGCGTGGAGCTGCAGTCGCCGGAGTCGCTGGACTTCTCCTTCCTCCCACAGGTGGACGCCTCCTCGGCGCGCGCCTGGGACGTCCGGCACCAGACGCGCCTGCGGCCGTCGAAGGCCACCGTGAACGACTCCGACATGCTGCGGCCGGGCAACCCGCTGCTGGCCAGCGCCCGGGCCGAAGAGGCCGTGAGCCGCGAGTGGTACGAGTACCCCGGCGGCTACCGCGCGCCGGCCGAGGGCAAGCGCCGGGCCCAGGCGCGTCTGGACGAGCTGCGCACGCCGCGGGTGACGGTCCGGGGGCGCACGGATGCGCTCGTGGTGGAGGCGGGCCGCCGCTTCAAGCTGGAAGGCCATCCGACGCTGGACGGGGAGTACTTCCTCACCGCGGTGGATTTCCACCTGCGCCTCCAGCAAGCCGTCGCCAACGGCCGCCCGTTGGTGGACGAGGGGGATTGCCGGTGCGAGGTGGGCTTCGAGGCCATCCCGGTGGCGCAGACCTTCCGGCCCGCCCGGCTGACGGCCCGGCCCCGCGCGGTGGGCCTGCAGTCGGCGCGCGTCACCGGGCCCGCGGGGCAGGAGATCCACTGCGACGAGCACGGGAGGGTGAAGCTGCAGTTCCCCTGGGACCGGGAAGGCCAGCTGGAC
>DATBSS010000757.1:0-8119 GCA_036559665.1 Myxococcaceae bacterium | reverse complement strand
CGCTTGCGGGCGTCCTCGCTGTTGATGAGCGAGTGCGTCTTGAGGCCGGCGTCCAGCTCGTTGAGGACCATGAAGGGGTTGATGCAGCCCTCGCCCTTGTCACTCACCAGGGCGTTGGAGATCTTGTCCTGGATGTAGCGGGGGCTGATGCCCTCGAGGCCCTCGCGGACGGACTCCTTGCGCAGCTCCTTGATGTTGTCCTCGGTGAAGTTGGGCAGCGTCTTGCCGTTGTAGAGCTTGAGCTTCTGCAGGAGCGAGAGGTTGTGCTTCTTGGGCTCCTCCAGGCGCGTCATCACCGCCCACATGGCGGCCATCTCCAGCGTGTGGGGGGCGATGTGCTTGCCCTTGATCTTCTTGGCGTTGAAGTCCTTCTCGTAGATCTTCACTTCCTCGGTGAGCTTGGTGATGTACGGGATGTCGATCTTCACCGTGCGGTCCCGCAGCGCCTCCATGAACTCGTTGTTCTCCAGCTTCTTGTACTCGGGCTCGTTGGTGTGGCCGAGGATCACCTCGTCGATGTCCGTCTGCGGGAACTTCTTGGGCTTGATCTTGTGCTCCTGGGAGGCGCCCAGCAGGTCGTAGAGGAAGGCCACGTCCAGCTTCAGCACCTCCACGAACTCGATGATCCCGCGGTTGGCGATGTTGAACTCGCCGTCGAAGTTGAAGGCGCGCGGGTCGGAGTCGGACCCGTACTCGGCGATCTTCCGGTAGTTGATGTCGCCGGTCAGCTCGGTGGAGTCCTGGTTCTTCTCGTCCTTGGGCTGGATGGTGCCGATGCCGATGCGGTCCTTCTCCGAGAAGATCAGCCGGTGCACGCGCACGTGCTCCGAGACCCTGGCGAAGTCTCCCTTGTGCTCGTTCATCAGCTCCCGGAAGACGAAGCGGCAGGCCGGGCACAGCTCGCTGCCATCGGGGATGTTGTAGCCGCTGTCCGGCGGGACCAGGTCCACCAGGACCTTGGGCCGCCACTCGCGCGGGATGATGTTGAGCGGCTCCTCGTTCATCGGGCAGCGCAGCCGCTCTTGCGTCTTGTGCCCGTCCGGCGCCTTCTTGTCGTAGATCCAGGAGAAGGTGTACGCCGCGCCCTCCGCCACCTTGGAGTACTCCTCCATCCCCTTCTTCAGCAGCCGGGCGATGGTGGACTTGGAGGACCCCACCGGGCCGTGGAGCAGGATGACGCGCTTCTCCGTCCCGTAGGCCTTGGCCGCCGAGTGGAAGACGTTCACCAGCTTCATCAGCGGCACGTCCAGGCCGTAGATGGCGTCCCGGCCGCCGAAGCGCTCGTCGGAGAAGAAGTGGTAGCGGATCAACTTCTTCTTGTTGTCGATGTACTCCGTCTTCCCGTGACTGAGGATCATGTCGTAGATCCGCTGGAAGGCGGTCCGCGTGACCCGGGGGCTCTGGCGGACGATGGTGAGGTAGTCCTCAAAGGACCCTTCCCAGTTCAGCTCCGCGTACGTCTTGGCGTCCTGGAGCGCGGCAATCTTCGCCACGAGGCTGCTGGAGGTCCCGACGGTGTTCATCTGCGGTGATTCCTTTTCGGTGGTCCGGCGCGACGCCGGACATGGCTCTTTTGGCGAACGGCGGCTTCGGGACCCCGGCGCGGACTGGGACCGCGCGGTGGCGCACGGGGTGAAGGGCCAGAGCACCATTATAGAGATGCGCGCCAAAGTTCGCTCAGCCCGGCACCCTCATGCGCCCACACGCTGACCCGGTTGCTTCCATCTCGACCGTCCAATCGGCGGGTGAGCGGAGCCTCAACTTCCTGACTCTCGCGGCGCTGCTGGCGCTCGCGTTGGGCGCGCGCCTGCCCGCGTACCGGGTGAACGAGAACTGGCTGGGGGACGCCATCCCCCGGACCGACATGGCCCAGCAGTGGGCGGATGCGCCGCACTGGATTTCCTCCTTTTCGGACGGGGCGCGCCAGTTCGGCCCGCTGCACCTGTACGTGGTGGGCGCGGCGCTGAAGCTGGGGGCGTCCAAGCAGAAGGCCGGACCGCTCACCAGCCTGGTGTTCGGCACCCTCACCGTGCTTCCCCTGGCGGCCCTCTCGCGGCGGCTGTTCGGGCGGGAGGCGGCGGTGTGGAGCGCGGTGGCGCTGTCGTTCTGGGGGCTGCACATCCAGATGTCCACGACCGGGGCGAGCGAGGCGCTCTCGCTGTTCCTGCTCCTCGCCGCGCTGGCGCTCTACGACGCCGGGCGAATGCGGGCGCTGGCGGCGTCCGGGTTGACGCTCACGCTGGCATGCGCGGTCCGGTACGACACCTGGTTGCTGGTGCCGCTGCTGTCGCTGGTGGCGCTGCTGCACGGGAAGGATCGGCGCGCGGCGTTCGGGCGGGCGGTGGTGTTCGGCGCCTGCTGCCTGCCGTTCCCGCTGGCGTGGCTGTACGGCAACTGGCGCGCGATGGGCGACCCGCTGTACCCCATCCACTTCGTGGAGTCCTTCCACCGCGAGTGGCAGCCCGAGGGCATCCGGTTGTGGGGCGAGGCGGTCTTCCGGATCCAGAACCTGGGGTTCTGGCCGGGCGTGGCGGTGATGACGCTGGGGCCGCTGGCGGCGGGCGCGGGGATCGGAGGGATGATCCAGGCGTTCCGGGCGCGGCGCGACGTCCGCTGGGTGCTCTGGACCGCCTGGGTGCCCGCGGCCTACTTCACGTTCCGGGGTGCGGTGCTGTTGGACTTCCAGCCGCTGGCGCGCTTCACGGTGGGGCAGGTGGTGCTGCTGTTGCCGTTCCTGAAGCCCGGGGCGGACGTCATCCTCCGTGGCCTGTCGCCGAGGGCCGCGCGCGCCGCGGTCGCGCTGGGCATGGCCTCGATGGTCGCCGTCACCGTGGGGCTCGCCTGGTACACCGACGGCGCCGTCCCGAGGCAGCAACCGGCGCACTCGCTCCTGCCGCTCAGCCCACTGTCCCGGAACCCGCCGGAGGTGCGGGGGATGGTGGCGCTGTTCGACGCCCAGGGGCTGGAGGGTTGGGAGATGGTGCTGGTGGACGCGGACCCGGGCGACTACCGGGACATCCAGGTGGCGTTCGGCCTCCGCCACCCCGGGACGCGCGTCGTCCGCCGCCGATGGGAGGCGTGGGAGCAATCGCTGGGCGGCGCGGCGCCGGACGTCGTCATCCGCTTCGAGGGCGGGCCGCTGGAGACGACGCCGGGCGTTTCCGTCGAGGGGCGGGCGCTTCACTTCCGCGGGCGCTCGTACGGCGAGGTGCCGGGCGCGCCGCCGCCGATGCGCCTGTACCGGGCAAGGCCTTAGGTGGCTCGTCCTTCGAGAGGAGGCCCTCCCGGACCAGCGCGGCGCGGATGTGCTCTTGCGCCTTCTTCGCGCCCGCGAAGCGACCCTTGAAGCCGATGTACGTCAGCCCGGCGAGGTTGGAGGGGAGGCTGGTCCCCTCCTGGCGCAGGACGATGGCGCGTTCCAGGCCCAGGCGCCCCTGGAAGAGGCCGATCTCGTGGATGACGTTCTCGCGCGCGTGAACGGTCGAGTCCGAGTGGGTGTCCTCGCCCGTCACCACCAGGATGGCGAAGGCCGAGGCGTCGAGCATCGCGCTCAGCCGCGCCGTGGTGGCCGTGCCCGCGGTCTCCTCTTCGTTGAACTCCTGTATGGGAAGCTTGAGCTCGTCCTTGATGAAGTCGCGCACGCCCTCCCAGGCGCTGGAGCGGCCGTGCCCGATGAAGACGCTCCGCGGCAGGGTCCGCGGCCTCCGGATCGCCATGCCTCGAACATGGCCGAGCAGGTTCTCCACCGCGGCGAGCGCTCCCGCCGGGATGCCCATCGACACCAGGAAGGCCTCGCAGTCCGCGCACAGGTTTGCGGCGATCATGCTCCGGCGGAGGTCCTCGGCGCCCTTGTAGTAGTCGGCAAGGCAGCCCTTGGGCTTCGGGTGATACCAGGCGTCCAGCCGCTCATCGCTCAGGTCGCTGGCCCAACCGAGCAGCGCGTACGACAGCGCATACTGGATGAACGTCCGGCTCGGCGGCGGCGCGAACCTGGTCTCCCAGCCGTTCAGGGAGATCAGCGCGACGTCCGAATACTCCTCGGTGACCAGGCGCCCGGTGAACGGCGACTCCGTCACGGCCAGCACGCCCAGCACCTCCGGCGTCTTGTACTTGCGGGCGATCTCGCGGAGCGCCTCCGGCCGGAGCTTCCGGCCGCGTGGTTGGTCCGGCAGCTCACGCGTCATCTCGAGCTCGAACCGGAAGTAGCTCTGGACCCGGTTCGTCTCGTCGAACGCGTTCTGGATGCGGTGCAGGTTCCGGGAGCCGGGGTTGGCGAGGACCAGGATGTTCATCAGCCCCTACGCTTCTGGTGGAAGTACTGGATCTGCCACTTCTGGACCGCCTTCTCGTGGCAGGCGAGGTCCGGGCAGAACTCGTGGGTGCCGTTGTTCTTGGAGACGAAGAAGAGGTCCGTGCAGGAGAGCGGGTGGAGCGCCGCGGCGATCGCCGCGGCCCCCGGGTTGGCGATGGGGCCGGGCGGCAGGCCCCTGTTCACGTAGGTGTTGTACGGGTGCGCCATGCCGAGGTCCGCCCGGGTGATGTTCTTGGTGAACGTCCCGCGCAGCAGGTACATGGCGTAGAGCACCGTGGGGTCGGTGGCGAGCGGGATCTTCTTCAGCAGCCGGTTGTGGAAGACGCAGGAGATCCGCGGGCGCTCGTCCGGGGCGCCGGTCTCCTTCTCGATGATCGAGGCCAGCGTCATCGTCTGCATCAGGTCCAGGGAGATCTTCGACGCGCGGGCCGCGTCCGCCTTGCGGTACTCCTCCAGCGCGCGGGAGATCATCTTCTTGAGCACCGCCTCCTCGCTGAAGGGGCGGGTGAAGCTGTACGTGTCCGGGAAGAGGAAGCCCTCGGGCCGGTCGGCGGGGATGCCCTGCCCGCGGAGGAAGGCCTTGTCGTGCAGCAGCCCGTCCAGCCGCCGCGCGTCCAGCTTCAGCTCCGAATCCGCCAGGATGGTGAGGATCTCTTCGGCGCGCAGGCCCTCCGGCACGGTGAAGTGGTACGCCTTCACCTTGCCGTCCTCGATCCGCTGGAGCACCTCGAGCGCGGTGAGGGGCCCCTTGAACTCGTACTCGCCGGCGCGGAGGCGGAGCGCGGCGTTCTCCAGGCGGACCAGGAGGTAGAACTGCTCCGCGTTCTTCACCACGCCGCCCTGCTGCAGGAGCGCCCCCAGCGCGCGCGGGTTGGTGCCGGGCGGGACGAGGACGAGCTTCAACTCGCCAGAGCCGAACGGTTCGGAGGCGAACTCGCGCAGGCGCTGGAGCCGCAGGTAGTAGAAGCCCGCGGCCGCCGCCCCACCGAGCACCAGCAGCACCACCAGCGCCAGCAGTACCTTCTTCACGAATCGCTCCAGTCGCCCTCGGAGGCCGGTCCGTCCAGGTCCGCGCCTCCGCGTGCGTGTGCCCGCGCGTCGAGCCATCCCTGGAGTATCAGCGTGGCGGCGACCTGGTCGATCACCTTTCTTCGGCGCGCGCGGGAGACGTCGGCCTCGAGCAGGGTGCGCTGGGCCTCGCGGGTGGTGAGGCGTTCGTCCCAGTAGGCCACCGGAAGCGAGGTCCGCTCGGCCAGCTTGTCGCCGAGGGCGCGGGCCAGCTGGGCGCTGGGGCCCTCCGTTCCATCCATGTTCATCGGCAGGCCCACCACGAGTTGGCCGACCTCGTGCTCCTCGACGAGCGCCGCCAGCGCGTCCAGGTCCGCGCGCACGTTGGTCCGGCGGAGCGTGGTGACGGCCTGGCCCGTCAGGCCCAACTCGTCCGAGACCGCGATCCCCACGGTCTTCGTCCCCACGTCCAGCCCCATCGCGCGCACGCCCTCACTCTATCCTCTGCCGCGGACGGTCCATCCCGGCTCGGGGACTCCCGCCCGGCCGCCTTCCTCGCAACCCGCTGATCTTCCGGCCGGTCACCTCCGGCATCGCCGCTGCAATGCCACCTCGCCACACGAGGAGGCACGCACATGGGAGCGACACCGGTCGGCATCGCCGGCACAGGAATCAGCTTGCAGCAGATTGAAGGAACGGTGGCCGGGCTGGACAAGGCCGCCAGCACCATCGCGGGAGTGTTCAGCCCCACTGCGAAGATCGTCGACACGGTGGGGAGCGCCATCGGGCTGCCGGACCCCATCAAGCAGATCGCCAAGATCGCGGTGGGGATCGGGACCGGGGACATCGCCGGAATCTTCGCCGGCGCGTTCGGCCTGGCGGGGGATCTGATGGAGGCGCTGGCGGCGACGCAGTACCAGCCGCCCGCGGACCCAGCGAAGGCAGGGCACGGTTACGCGCCGCCTCCGGGCTCGCCGGCTGGGCACTGCCGGCCCACGCCCCCCCCGCCGCCGCCGCCATGCGGCCCGCCCCGGGTGGATCCGGACCTGCTCCGGGAGAAGCAGGCGCTGGAGACCCTCGCCCGGGACTTCGACGCCATCGACAACGCGGGCGGGCTCTGGTTCCGGGATGGAAAGTTCGGGGGGCTGGACATGGCCGCGGTGATGAACGGCGACTTCCCGCAGGAGATGAAGCAGGCGGTGCGGTACTTCCAGGAGCATCCGGAGAAGTACTGCCGGATGGACCGGTCGGATGGGTTCGACGGCCTGGTGACGCGCGGCGGGCTCCAGACGGAGCTGGCGCGGGTGAACGCGGAGATCCAGGCGCAGGGGGGCGCGCATGAGGGCGGCCCGGTCACGCCCGGGCCGTGCGTGCCGCCTTCGCCTCCGGCGTCATCGCTGGAGAGCCGGGCGCTCTCGAAGCTGGGCGCCGCCCAGGGCGAGGTGGACCGCTTGACGGAGGCGGCCATGGAGCACCCGGACGACAAGCAGCTCCAACTCCAGCTGCAGAAGGCGCAGGAGCGGGTGACGGCGCTCTTCAACCTGATCTCCGACATGTACAAGCACGACGCCGACATGCGGAAGCACGTCGCCGACAACATGCGCTGAGCACCCGATGGCACGAATTGTTCGAGGAGAGACCATGTCTGCAACCGCAATCGCAGGGCAGTCCGGACGCACCCTGGCCGAAATCGCCGGCTTCACTTTCGAGGAAGCGAAGGCCATCGCCGAGATCGGCTGTGACCTGGCGGCGGCCGGGAGGCTGGAGGAGGCGAGGGTGCTGTTCGAGGGAATGGTGGAGATGAACCCCAACGACGCGGCCGCGCGGGCCGCGCTGGGGACCGTGTACCAGAAGCAGGGCAGGCTGCAGGACGCGCTGGCCGAGTACACCGCCGCCATCCAGATGGATGAGGCGCAGCCGATCGCGCTGTCCAACCGCGGGGAGCTGCGGCTTCGCCGGAACGACCGGGGCGGCGTGGAGGATCTGGTGGCCGCCACCCGGTCGGACCCCAACGGCAGCACCATTGGCGGGCGCCGGGCGAAGGCGCTCCTGGGGGCGATGGCGCAGGTCGCCGCCGCCCGAGGCGAGCAGCGGTAGTCAGGATTTCAACGAGGGAAGGGGAGCGGCGCCGGAACACGAGCACCGGCGCCGTGGGAGTCGCCGGCAGGCGGATGGAGGGGTCCGCCTGCCGGTGGCTTCCGTGTGGGAGGGGCGTGGTATGAGCTTGAGAGATGAGCATGCGGGACGAAGTGTTGGAGCGGGCGTTGGACCTCGAGGTCTCGGACCGGGAGGAGTTGGTGCGCCAGCTGGCGCAGAGCCTCGGCCTGGGTCTCGAGGAGGAAGACGGCGACGACGACTTCGACTTCGACGAGGAGGATCCGGAGCTGGAGGCCGAGTTCATGCGGCGCATGGAGGAGTACGACTCGGGTCTGGTCAAGGGAATCCCCGGCGACGAGGCGTTCCGCCGACTGGAGGAGAAGGAGCGGCGAATGCCCATCGAGCGGCAGAGGAAGAAAGGCCATTAGCGCTTGCGCTTCACCCCAAAGCCTGGCGGGAGCTCAATGAAGCTCATGACTGGTACCGCGAGCGAAGTCCGCCAGTAGGGTGGCGGTTCAGAGTGACGGTGTGGGGGGCTTGCAACGTCTTCTGCCACCAGCCGCGGTTGTACCCGCTCTGGAGCGGCTGGCCGGGTCGCCGTGGCGTTCGCAAGTGCCCACTCCCGGAATTCCCGTACACGCTCCCGTACTGCCCTCGCGAAGGCATCGCGCTCGTTCTGGCGGTGGCGCATCAGAAGCGGCG
>DATBSS010000756.1:0-8614 GCA_036559665.1 Myxococcaceae bacterium | reverse complement strand
CCTCATGGCGATGGAGGCGTCCGTCGACACGACGCGGGCCCGGCAGCTCTCCGGGATGACCGGCGACGAGCGCGCGCTGTACGAGGCCGCGGTGATGAACTCCAACACGAGCGCGGCGCGTCGCGGGTACACGCTGGGCCCGAACACCGACGGGGGTTGGGGCTTCGACCAGATGCGCTGGCAGGTGGCCGACCGCTTCGGCGACGTCGACACCGAGCTGACCGGCAACAACTACTCCGGGGACCAGCAGGGCGCCGCCGACGCCATGGTCACCGCGCTCAATGACGGGCGGCCGGTGGCGATCGGGCTGGAGGAGCACTGGATGGCGGCGACCGACATCCGCGGGAAGGGCGACGACGCCGAGGTCCTCATCCAGGACTCCTGGACCGGGACCTCCGCGTGGGTCCCCGTCTCGGAGATCGCCAACGGCAGCAACTGGGTGGGCGAATACTTCGGCGACGCAGGCAACGGAATCTCCGCGCCGACGAACGACAGCACCATCGAGGCGCTCGTGGTGCCGAGCTCCGGCGAGCTGGATCCGGACTCCGAGTTCCGCGCCAACGAGGACGACGCGCTGACCGAGGCGGAGGCCAACCAGGGCAACTGGACCCGCCGGGAGCTTCCGGAGCCGACCACGCAGACCACGCCGGCGTCGGAAGTCTCGGCCTTCCGGTTCAACCACCCGATCGCGATCTAGGGCCCGCCCCGGCCCATCGCCGCGCAATCCGCCGCCGCGCCCAGCCTCACCGCGCGCCGGCAGTGGGCATCAGCGACCTCCACCTCGCCCAGCGCTCGCTCCGTCCGCGAGAGCCCCAGCAGCGCGCTCGCCAGCGCGGGGTCTTCCAGTCCCAGCGCCCGCTCCAGGGCCACCAGCGCGGCGCGCTGGTGCGCCAGCGCCTCCTGGGGCCGCCCGCGCTGCGCCTCCACCTGCGCGAGCACCTCCAGCGCCCGCGCCACCTCCGGGTGGTCCTCCCCGTACAGCCGGCGCAGGATGTCGAGCGCGCGCTTTGCCGGAACCTCCGCTGCCTCGGGCCGGCGCTGCGCCAGGAGACGCCGCGCCGTGGCCAGCTCCACCCGCGCCCGGAGCGGCCCGTGCGCCCCCAGCCGGTCGAGACCGGCCGCCGACATGTTCAGGTAGAACTCCGCCTGGGGCCCGTCGCCCAGCCGCTCCGCGGCGGCGACCGCCGCCTCCGCCCCGGCGTGCAGGTGCCCGGACTCCTCCGCCGAGGCCATCGCCTTCCCGAAGGAGCGCTGCGCGTCCTCTCCCGCCGCCGTGGCCCCCAGTGCCAGCCAGGCCTCGGCCCGCAGCGCCGCGTTGGTCCCGCTCCCCGCATCCAGCACGCCCACGGCCAGCATCCGCGCCCCGGCCAGATCCCCGGCCGCCAGCGACGCTCGCGCCAGCGCCAGTTGGTGCCGGAAGGCGCGCTCGGCCGCCGAGGGCTCCAGGGCGATGTCCGCCGCCAGCCCGCGCTCCTCCGAGCAGACCTCCGGGCTGGGGAGGCCGGCTGCCGCCATGGCCGCGCGCCGGGCCACCTTCGCGTCCGCCCGCCCCAGCACCTCCCCCAGCGCGCGCAGCTCGTCCAACTGGCCGTCCAGGCACGCCTCCCGGAGCCGGGTCGCCGGGTCCGCCGCCGCCCGGCACACGCGTTCGCGCGCGGCCACCCACCGCTCCCGGAACCGGTCGACCTGGCGCTGCGCGTGCGGCGACAGCGCCGGCGCGCGGGCCCTGGTCCACGCCTCCGCAAAGGCGTCTGCCGCACCCCCGCACCGCTCCTGTGAGCGCAGCTGCCACAGCGCCGGGCCTCCCAGGACCCCGCCGGCGACCAGCAGCACCGCCGCCCCGGACGCGAACAGCACCCGCCGCCGCGGCACCCGCAGGCCCAGCTCCAGGGCCTTCAGCAGCTCGGGCATCGACGGGTGCCGGAGCTTCGGGTCCGCGGCCAGCCCGCGGGTCACCGCCCGCCGGATGTAGAACGGCACCGGCGACCCCGGCGGCACGTCGCGGATCTTCCCCTGGGACACCCGGGTGGTCAGCTCGGAGAGCGTGCGCCCCTCGAACGGCCGCTGCCCGTACAGCGCCTCGTAGAGCGAGACACAGAAGGAGAACTGGTCCGCGCGGTGGTCGATCCGGATCCCGGTCCACTGCTCGGGGGCCATGTACGCGGGCGTGCCCAGCAGCACGCCGGTGCGCGTGATGGGCGTGCCCAGGTCCGCCGCCGCGGAGGCGCTAGCGCGGACTGCGGGGATGGGCGCGGGGGTGTTCCACGCGCTCGGGCCGGCCGCCGGGGCCGACACCAGCCCGAAGTCCATCACCCGCGCCACCCCGTCGTTCCCCACCACCACGTTGTCGGGCTTGAAGTCCCGGTGGACGAGCCCGGCGGCGTGCGCGGCGGCCAGCCCGTGCCCGGCCCGGATGAACACCCGCAGGATGTCGCGCCAGGTCCGCTTCTCCGACTCCAGCCACTTCGTCAGGCTCTGGCCCTGGATGAGCTCCATGGCCACGAAGATCTGGTCTTGGAAGGTCCCCACGTCGTGCACGTGGACGACGTTCGGATGGGAGAGGCGGGCCATGGCCTGCGCCTCGCGCATCATCCGGGCGCGCTTCTCCGCGACCTCCGCGTCGTCGCCGGAGTCGCCCGCCAGCATCTTGAGGGCGATCTTCCGGTCCAGCTGCGGATCGAAGGCGGCGTAGACGATGCCCATCGACCCGGCGCCCAGCACATCCAGCACCACGTAGCGGTCGATCTGCTTGCCCTTCCGCGCCGGGCGCGCGGCGCCCACCGGCCGGGGCGCGTGCATCGGCTTCGGCGGGAGGGGCGTGGGGTCCGGGGGGCCGGCCTCCGTCTCGGCGAGCAGCGCTACCGCTCGCCGGCACTCGTTGCACGAGCGCAGGTGCGCCTCGGCCTGGGCGAGGGCCTCCGGCGAGAGCATGTGCTGGACGAAGGCGAGGAGGGCGTCCTCGTCGAGGTGGCCCACGCCGCACTCATAGCAGGCGGCGCCCAGGACCCGAGCGGGGGGAAAACCGAGCGCATGGTGCACGGCGCGGTCGAAAGGGGTGAAGCCCGCTCCCCCCCGCGCACCATGCGCTCCTGGTCATTGCCTGGCCCGGGGTCGGCAAGAAACCCGGGCGCTCTCGATCGGAGGACGCTCCGAAGCCCGGAGTTGTCGCATCGACCTTCCAATGGCCGGGATTCCGGAGGGTTGCCGTTTGACGGGCCGCGTCGTCATCGCTGCTTGAGGTACCGGTAGATGCTGACGTCGAGCCGGCTCCCCAACAGCCCCATGACGCTCTCCAGCTCGTCCGGGCCGACCTGGAGCCGCGCGGCCAGGGCGCGGCGCGTCTCCTCCAGCAGCTTCTCGCGGGACTTGGCGATCCAGCGCGCCACGGTGGAGCGGTGGGTCCCGTAGATGCCGCCGATCTTCTCGATGTTGAGGCCGTCCAGCAGGTGGAGCCGGAGCACGCTGAGCTCGTGGTCGGAGAGCTGGTCCATGGCGGCGCGGAAGGCGGCCTTGAACTCGGTGCGGTAGTGGGCCTTGAGGTAGTCCAGCTCCGGATCGTCGCCCGGCAGCTCCAGTTCCTCGGCGCCGGCGGCCTCCAGCGAGACCTGACGCTCGTCGCGGCGGTGCAGGGTGAGGCCGATGCGGGTGGCGGCGGCGCGCAGCCAGGAGAGGAGCGGCCCTCGTCCGGAGAACTCGCCGATCTTCTTGTGCATCCCCTCCTGGTCCAGGAACAGCTTCTGGCGGAGGAGCTGCTTCACCTCGGAGATGAAGGTGGGGGACGGGTCCAGCCGGCGAAGGGTGTCATCGAGGCGGGAGAAGTACTGCTGCTCCAGCTCCGCCATCGCCTGCGGGCAGGAGCGACCGGCGGCCGCCGCCAGGTAGAGGTCTTCGGCGCGGAGCTCCCGGAGCGCGGCCAGCGGGTCCCCGTCGGGCGGGAGGCGCTGGCCGAGGTAGGCGGCGAAGGCGTCATCGTCCAGCCACTCGGCGGGCCACTGCTTCCGCGCGGCGGTGAGCTTCTGCTCCAGCGCGTCCGCGATAGCGGAGTCCCCCGCGGAGCGCTCGGCAACTGGCCCCGGAGCCGCCTGCAGCATGGCGCGAAGAGCACCGTCCGAGGCCACGGGGGCGGCAGAGTACCAGCCCGAACGCCGCGCGTTGATTCCCGCTTCCCGGACGGCTAGTCACGGTCTCATGCAAGCACTGGAAGAGCGGGTCTCCGCGGCATTCGCGGACCGCGAGCGACTGAAGGACCCGGAGACGGCCGCCGCGGTGCGGCAGGCGCTCGAGTTGCTGGACCAGGGGCAGCTCCGGGTGGCGGAGAAGGGGCCGCAGGGGTGGAAGGTGAACGCCTGGGTGAAGGAGGCGATCCTCCTCTACTTCGGGCTGGCCCAGATGAAGGTGATGGAGGTCGGGCCCTTCGAGTACTTCGACAAGATTCCGCTGAAGAAAGGCCTGGAGAAGGCCGGGGTGCGTGTGGTCCCGCCAGGCACCATCCGCTACGGCGCCTTCGTGGAGCGCGGCGCGGTGGTGATGCCGGGCTTCGTTAACATCGGCGCCTACGTGGGCAGCGGCACCATGGTCGATACCTGGGCCACCGTCGGCTCCTGCGCGCAGGTGGGGAAGAATGTCCACCTGTCCGGAGGCGTGGGATTGGGCGGTGTGCTGGAGCCGCCCTCCGCCTCGCCGGTCATCGTGGAGGACGGCGCGTTCATCGGCTCCCGCTGCATCGTGGTGGAGGGGTGCGTGGTGGAGGAGGAGGCCGTGCTGGGCGCGAACGTGGTGCTCACCGCATCCACGCAGATCATCGACGTCACCGGCCCCGAGGAGGTGGTGTACCGCGGGCGCGTCCCGGCGCGGAGCGTGGTCATCCCGGGCGCGCGGGAGAAGAAGTTCCCCGCCGGGACCTACCTGGTGCCGTGCGCGCTGATCATCGGCCGGCGCAGCGAGAGCACCGACAAGAAGACGTCGCTCAACCAGGCGCTGCGCGACTTCGGCGTGTCGGTGTGAACGCGATGGAGCTCGCCTCGCGACTCGCGCAGCGCGCGCTGGAGCTGTGCCGCATCCCCAGCCCCATCGGCCAGGAAGCGGCGATCGCCGACTGGGTGGAGCGGTGGGCGCGCGACCGCTACGCCGCTGGCGAGGTGCTCCGGAGGTCGCACTCGTTCGTGCTCGGGGCGCTGGAGGACCCGCGCCCCTCCGTCCTGCTGGTGGGCCACCTGGACACGGTGCCCGCGCACCCGACCGACGCGCCGCCGCGCATCGAGGGCGGCCGGCTGCACGGCCTGGGCGCCTCCGACATGAAGGGCGGGCTGGCGGTGATGCTGGCGCTGGCGGAGGACCTCCCGCGCGCGGAGCTGCCGGTGAACCTCCTGCTGCTCCTCTATGAGCGCGAGGAGGGCCCGTACCTCGAATCCGGCCTCGGCCCGCTGTTCGAGGCGGCGCCCGCGCTGGCGAAGGCGAGGCTGGGCATCGCGCTCGAGCCGACGGACGGCGCCATCCAGGTCGGCTGCGTGGGGAGCCTGCACGTCACGCTCCGCTTCCGCGGGAAGAGCGCGCACTCGGCGCGGCCGTGGCAGGGGGAGAACGCCATCCACCGGGCCGGCCCCTTCCTGGCGGAGCTGCAGGAGCGCCCGCGGCGTGAAGTGCAGATCGACGGGTTCCCCTTCTACGAGGTGTTCTCCATCACGAAGGCGTCCGGCGGGCGCGCGCGCAACGTCATCCCGGACGAGCTGGAGCTGAACCTGAACTACCGCTTCGCGCCGGGGAAGTCGGTGGAGCAAGCGAAGGAGGACGTGCGGGCGCTCATCGCAGGGCGCGCGGAGATCCAGGTCACCGATGAAGCTCCCTCCGGGCGCGTCTGCACGGACAACCCGCTGGTGCGGCATCTGCGCTCCACCTCCGGATTCCGGGCGGAGGCGAAGCAGGCCTGGACCGACGTGGCGCGCTTGTCCTCGATGGGCGTCGACGCGGTGAACCTGGGGCCGGGCGAGACCGCGCAGGCGCACCAGGCGCGCGAGAGTGCTGGAATCCAAGCAATGGCAGAGGCTTACGAGGCCATAGCCAGGTTCCTACGCACCGCGCCCCCCTGACACCGGGAGGCGATGTCCGTCGCTCTTAAAATCGCCTTAATGTATTCTCGAATAAGGAAAAGGAGGATACAGGCGCACCTCAATTCCTGATCAAGGCGAGAACGCTCTCAGAGTCGTTCGCTACCTGGAGAGCGCTTTCGTATGTACACCGTCAAGTCCGGGGACAACCTGTCCCGTATCGCCCAGCAGCACGGCACCTCGCTGAAGCAGGTGCTCGCGGCGAACCCCCAGTTCCAGAAGAACCCGAACCTCATCAAGCCGGGCCAGCAGGTCCAGATCCCGGGCTCGAAGGACAGCTTCGACACGAAGCCAGCCGGATCCGGATCGCAGCGGCCCGGTGGCGCGACGCAGCCGAAGCCGCAGCAGCCGGGCGGTGCGGCACCCGCGCCGGCGCCAGCTCCGGCCGGCGGTGCGAACCCGACGGGCCGTGCGGCCCTGCAGGGCGCGGCGGACCGCGCGACCGCCAAGGCGGGCGTGCCGGCGTCCTGGTCGAAGTCGAACGCCCTGTGGACGCTCTTGCAGCACGAGTCCAGCCTCAACCCGCGCGCGAAGAACCCGAGCTCCACGGCGTACGGGCTCTTCCAGTTCCTCGACTCGACGTGGAAGGGGACCGGCGTCGCCAAGACCTCCGACCCGGAGCAGCAGTTCATCGGCGGCTACCGGTACATCAAGCAGCGCTACGGATCGCCCGAGGCCGCGTGGGCCTTCTGGCAGAAGCACAAGTGGTACTAGGGCCGGAGCGCTTCGTCGGCGAGCGCGGCCATCTTCGGGTCGCGGAAAGTGAGCCCTCCCGCGTCGTGGGTGGTCAGGCGGAGCGTGACGCGCCGGTAGCGGATGTCGATGTCCGGGTGGTGGTTCTGGCGCTCCGCCGCGTCCGCCACCCGCCCGACGAAGGCGATCGCCTCGCGGAAGGAGGGCAGCTCGAAGGTCCGGATCAGCTCCTTCCCTTCCACCCGCCACCCCGGGTGCTTCGACAGAAACTCCTTCAGCTCCGCTTCCTCCAGCGGTGTCCGGTCG
Organism: Myxococcaceae bacterium; assembly: GCA_036559665.1. Lineage (GTDB taxonomy): Bacteria > Myxococcota > Myxococcia > Myxococcales > Myxococcaceae > DASRBA01. Next base: position 1,511 of record DATBSS010000756.1, on the reverse strand, counting down.
TAGGCCATGGTCGGCCCAGCCTACCCGCTCACGCGCGCTCGACGGCCCGGCGCCACTTCGCGAGGTGCCGGTCCCGTTCGTCGGCGGACATCTTCGGCTTGAACGTCCGGTCCGCCTTCCACGCCTTGCGGATCTCCTCCGGGCTCTGCCAGACCCCCGCGCCCAGGCCGCCCAGGAACGCCGCCCCCAAGCTGGTGGTCTCGAGGTTCTTCGGCCGCACCACCTCGGTGCCCAGGACGTCCGCCTGGAACTGCATCATCAGGTTGCTCGCCGCCGCGCCCCCGTCCACCTTGAACGCCGGGATGTCCCGCCCGGAGTCCTTCCGCATCGCCTCCGCCAGGTCGCCGATCTGCATCGCCACGCCCTCCAGCACCGCCCGCGCCAGGTGACCGGCGGTGGTGGAACGGTCGATGCCGCAGAACAGCCCGCGCGCCTCGGGACGCCAGTGCGGCGCGCCCAGGCCCGCAAGCGCCGGCACGAACGCCACGTCCCCGGTCTCCTTCACCGTCATCGCCAGCGCCTCCACCTCCGGCGCCTTCTTGATCAGCTTCAGCCCGTCCCGCAGCCACTGCACCGCCGCGCCGGCGATGAACGAGGCTCCCTCCAGTGCGTAGGTGACCCGGTCCCCCAGCTTCCACGCCACCGTGGTGAGCAGCCCCGCGTTCGAGGCCACCGCTACCTCCCCGGTGTTCATCAGCAGAAACGCGCCCGTCCCGTAGGTGCACTTCACCTCGCCCGGCGCGAAGCACGCCTGCCCGAACAGCGCGGCCTGCTGGTCGCCCGCCATCCCCGCCACCGGAATCCCGTCCGGCAGCGCCTTCAGGCCGCGCGTCGTCCCGTACACCTCCGCGGACGCCTTCACCTGCGGCAGCACCGATGACGGGACCGAGAGCAACTCGCGCATCTCGTCGTCCCAGGTCAGCGCCTTCAGGTCGAGCAGCAGCGTGCGGCTGGCGTTGGAGACGTCGGTGACGTGCGCCTGGTGCCCGGTGAGCTTGAACACCAGCCAGGTGTCGATGGTCCCGAAGCAGAGCTGCCCGCGGTCGGCGCGCTCCCGGGCGCCCTTCACGTTGTCCAGGAGCCACTGGAGCTTGGTCCCGGAGAAGTACGGATCCAGCACCAGCCCGGTCTTCGCCTTCACCTTGTCGTTCAGTCCCCGCCCCCGCAGCTCGAAGCACCGGTCCGAGGTGCGCCGGTCCTGCCAGACGATGGCGTGGTGGATGGGCTTCCCGGTCTCCCGGCGCCACAGTCCCGTCGTCTCGCGCTGGTTGGTGATGCCGATGGCGGCCACGTCCTTGCCCTTCACGCCCGCCGACCGGAGGCAGGCTCCGATGCAGGCCTCCACGGTTCCCCAGATCTCCAGCAAGTCGTGCTCCACCCAGCCCGGTTTCGGGAAGATCTGCCTGAACTCGCGGTAGGCTTTGCCCACCACCTTGACCTTCTCGTCCAGGAGACCCACGTGGGTGCCGGTGGTCCCCTGGTCGATCGCGAGCACGAACTTCTTCTTGGCC
>DATBSS010000755.1:0-13023 GCA_036559665.1 Myxococcaceae bacterium | reverse complement strand
GCCCACACGGGCAGCGTGTCGGCGACGGGCATCAACTGGTTTGAGCGCCAACTCCAGGAAGGACACGGAAGGCCGCCACCGGATGACGAGCCACGTCATCCACCGTCCGCAGCGCGGTCACGATCGAGGGGATGACGTAGAGCAGCCGGCTCTTCCAGCGGCGGCCGAAGACCAGCCCTCCCACGACACCGCTCGGTGTGGCGAAGAGGGCGGCCAATTCCCCATGGGCACACCCCGCTCCCGGCACCTTGCGAGCGCGACCGCATCGTGCTCACGGTGCCCCGCCCTTCGTCCCCGCCGCGTTCTCCAGCACCCGCTCGTCCAGCCAATGGACCGCCTCGCGCTCGGTGGAGAACAGCCGCCGCCGCACGTTCCCGTTCATGCGCAGGATGAAGTTGCTGGTGACCCGGAGAATGGGGTTGGTCAGCACGATGGCCATCCATTCCGTGGGAGGAGGAGATCGGCGGTTCCCGAAGACGGCGCGCGCCTCGGTCGTCATGCTCTTCATCTCCTGCCCGCACACCATCAGGGACAGCCCGTGGTACGAGCCGCCCGGCTCCAGGTGGCCGATCGCGGTGTTGGCCTCGTCCCCGGTGAGGATGCCGCTCACGTCCACGCGGACGCAGCGGGCGCCGCCGGGAAGCTGGAACGTGGAGACTTCACAAGGCATCTCCGGAGCATCCAGTCCAGCCGCCTGATTGCCTGTTCCCGGAGTCGAAATTTGCCGCTGGTGCATGGAGAATACCCCCGATTGGAGGCTTCGATGCCGCCGTCCTGGGCGCGCCCGCTCACGCGGGATCGGATCGGAGCTCCACCACCGTCGCTTCCGCCGCCGCGGGTCCGCACCCGCAGACCGCGAGCGCGTCCTCGGTGACGCCGTCCAGGTCCAGCGCCTCGGCGATGTCCACCTCGTTGATCGCGGCGGTGATGAACGCGGGCAGGCCGGCCTCGGCGGCCAGCAGGAAGAACGTCTGCGACAGGTGACCGGCGTCGAGGATGACCGCGCGGTAGGCCTTGGGGTGGTTCCGGTACTTCCAGAAGTTGCGGGCGAAGCGGCAGACCAGCACCACGTGCCAGGGCGCGCCGGCGAACCATGACTGCCGGGCGACGAAGCGCGAGGCCAACTCCGCCGCCTCCGCCGCGGCCAGCGCCCGCACCGGCTCCAGCGCGTGCGCCACCGGATGGTAGTGGTAGAGGCCCACCGGCACGCCCTCGATCCGCTGGGCCAGCACGTACGCCGCGATCGGGTGCAGGCCGCCCGCCGACGGGCTGCCCTTCTTGAGCACGGCCATCCCCGGGGCCACCTCCCGACGGGCCTGGGCGCCGAACGTCCGCTGGAGCAGCCGCGAGGCGGTCGAAAGCGGCAGCGACGCGCGCGGGTCGTAGTTCCGGCCGGTGTAGCGGGCGCGGAGCGGCCCATCCAGCGGCGCCGGGGCCGGCGCGGGCAGGGGCAGTCGGGCCTCGCCGGGTCCGCGCCCGGTGACCTCCGCCGGCGGTGGGCCGATCTCCGCCACCAGCTCCGCGAAGTCTCGGTAGCCCGCCATCGGGTCGGGGCTGGCCTGCTGCCCGCGCCAGCGGCTGGTGGCGTGGAGGGCCGCCGACAGCGGCCACCAGCGGGTCTGGCGCACGCGCTCGTCGAGCTCGCGCCACCGCGCGTGCTTCGCCGTGTTCGAGAGCAAGAGGCCGCGCGCCAGCAGCGCTTCGATGGTGCCGCGGCCGAAGCGCGCGTCGGCGGGGGACCGCTCGATCCACAACGACTCGCCGATGGACGAGAGCGCCGCGACCTCCCCGGCCGAGACGGTTGCCTCGCCGCCGAGGTGAGGCGCCAGCGCGACCCACTCCACCCTCGGAGTCAGGGCTTGTTCGCCGGCGAAGAGGGTGGCGAGGTCGAGGTCCAGATGCTCCCGCGGTTCCAGGAAGAGCGCGGCGCAACGGCGGATGAGCATGGGGCTTTATCGCTTTACCGGGTTGACGAGAGCGTGAACATAATGAGGTGCCATGGCACAGACCACCCTCCCGCCCGACGTCGCCGACAAGGTGCTGGACAAGCTCTCCAGCAGCAGCAACTTCCGCGAGCAATTCGCCGGCGACCCGGCGGGCGTCTTGAAGAGCCTGGGTGTCGATGTCGATCCGGCGAAGTTGCCGGCGGTGCGGAGGCTGCCCTCCAAAGCGGCCATCAAGGCCAACCGCGCCGCCTACCGGGCCAAGCTCACGGGGAAGAACTACATGGGGTTCCACATCTTCGAGCAGGACAAGTAACCCGCGCCCTCAGCGGCACGCGGCGTTCGCGTCGAGCAGGTTCGGCACCAGCAACGAGAACCCGTAGCTCCACTCGCTGACCGCGCGCCCGCGAGCCTGGCAGAGCTCGCGCGCGAGGCGTTCGGCCTGGTCGCGCGGGCCCAGGCGCCGGAGCGCGCGCAGCCGGGTGTGGTGGGCCAGCAACGGCGCCGAGGCGTCGATCGAGCCGACGGCCGCGCCGGCGGCCGGCCCGTCCCCGCGGGCCAGCGCCAGCTCCGCCTGCAGCGCGCTCCACAGCATGGCGCGGTCGTGAAACCCGCTGCCCACGCTCAGTGGGCGGGCCTCTTCGAGGACGGCGTTCAGCCCCTTCAGCGCGCCGCCGCGCGCCGCGAGGATGGCGCCGGCGAGCAGGTGCGCCACGCTGCTGCTGTCGAAGGTCGTGCCGATGGCGGCGACCCGGCGGCGCTGGGTCGCGAGGTACGCCGGCACGCGCGCCCGGAAGGCGGCCGGGTCCGTCTCCATCAGGAGGCGCAGCCGCGCCAGCTCGAAGCGGGCCGGGTTGCTGGCCAGGCTCTGCGCCGCCGGGTTCCGTTCGATGGCCTCCAGCTGTTGCAGGGCCTCGCTCCACTGCCCCTGGTCGGCGTGCCAGGCCACCCGCCGCAGCCCCTTCCACGCCAGTTGCCCGGGCGTGTCTCGGCTGGAGTCCGCGGTCAGGGCGGTGCGGGCGCTCGAGTAGTCGCGGCGGACGAGGAACACGTCGCTCTCCGCGCCGTAGAACGAGTTGGAGGTGATGGCGGCCGCCTTGGCGAGCTGGTGCTGCGCCTGGTCGACCTCCTCCTGCCCCAGGAGCATCTCGCCCACGTTCTGCATCGAGATGCCGCGCAGCGGGTGGTGGCTGTTCGCGACCTGCGAGAACCAACCCGCCGCGCCCTTGAAGTCGTTGTAGTACCACCAGCGGATCAGCGCGGCGTTCTGCTGCCCGGCCATGAAGTCCGGGTAGAGCCTGGCGAACTCCGTCCAGCGCTCCAGCGCCGTCTCCGGGGACTCGAGCGTCGCCATGTGCGCGTCGACGTAGATGCGCTCCCGGGGCATCAACCGCTCGGGGTGCTCGCGGGCCAGGAGCAGGTGCCGGCGCATCAGCGGCATGTCGTCGGTGACGTAGGCGAACATCGCCAGCTTGGCGTGCGCCATCGAGAACTCGGGGTCGAGCTCGATCGCCCGGCGGAGCAGGGCCATGGCCTGCCGCATGTCCCGGTCGGCGTAGGCCTGGTTCGAGAGCGAGTAGGCCTTGAGCGCCTCCAGGTTGGCGGTGGCGACCTGCTCCAGCGGGAGGCTGGCGGACTGGATCGCCTCCACCGACTCGCCGAGCTTCTCGCGCAGCCGCTCCACCACCGAGTCCATGGCCCCCAGCACCCCGTCCACACCGGCGGCGTCCGCGGCCTCGCCGTACACGGTCGCGCCGTTGGCCGGGTTGATCACCTCCGCCGAGAAACGCACCTGCCCGCCGATCCCGGAGACGGTGGGCAGCACCAGCGCGCGCGCCCCCTCGCGCAAGGCGATCTCCACGCCGAGCTGGCGGTCCACCGGGCTGCCGGCGCGCTTCATGCGCTGCAGGGCGTCGCGGACCTGGAGGTCGGACAGCACGTTGACGTAGCGGGACTGCTCCAGGCTGACGCGGAACGCGGTGTCCAGCGCGTCCTGGAAGCGGGCGTCGCCGGTGAGGTTCTGCAGGTTGCCGACCACCACCCAGTCGCGCGTCCGGAAGTCCAGCCCCGGCCGCGCCCGGAGCGGTCCCCAGGGCCCGAACAGCGCCGCCAGGGCCGCCGCGGCGGCCACCGCCAGGGCCGCGACCAGGCGCCAGGGCAGCGCCACCCGCTTGGCCTTCGCCGTGGAGGGCGGCGCCCGGAGGGGCGAGTGGGGCGGCGCGCCAGCCTCGTGCACCACCATCGGCGCCGCGACGCCCTTGAAGCGGTAGCGGCCATGAACCAGCCAGCGGAGCCCCTTGGCGCGCTCGCCCAGCTCGCCCTCCGCGCGGACCGCGAGGTTCTGCGCCGTGGGCGAGAGGAGGATCTGCCCAGGCAGCGCGAGCGACATCAGCCGCGCCGTCATCGGCTTGACCAGGCCCTCGATCTCCACCGGCTTGGCGCCGGAGGCGACCGCGTCGGGCGGGTTGTTCCACACCAGCACCTCGCCGACGTGGACGCCGATGCGGGCGCGCAGCGTGATCCGGTGCGCCTCGCCCAGCTCCGCCATGCCGCGCTGGTAGCGCAGCGCGAAATCGAGGCCGTCGATCGGGCGCTCGAACAAGGTGAGCGCGCCGTCCGCGCGGTCGATGAGCTGGCCGTGGCACTGCTTGAGCGCCTGGATCAGCAGGCCGTCGTGCAGCCGCAGCAGCTCGGCCGCGGCCCGGTCGCCCAGGCGCTCGACGAGCGCGGTCGAGTCGGCGATGTCCGCCAGCACCACCGTGCGGAGCTGCGGCCGCGCGGCGTCCAGGCTGTCGGCGGCCGTGGAATCCGTGCGGAGCTCGGTGGTCATGCGCAGGCCAGCTGGGGGCCCCGGAGTCTACACGGGGCCCCGGCCTGCACACGGCGACGCTCAGAGTGCGTCGCTACGCGGCCCTTCCCAGCGTCGGCACCCGGAACGGCAGGAGCGGCGCCTGGGGCTGCTGCGGCTGCTGAGGCTGATTGGTCCGCGGCCCGCCCAGCGTCGGAATCTGCGGGCGGATCTGCGGCTGCGGCTGGGGCTGACCCCTGGGCTGCGGGCGATCGAGCCGTGGCCCGCCCAGCGTCGGCGGCTGGGGCCGGGGCTGCTGGACCCGCTGGAAGCCGTTGTTCGGCGACCAGTTGAAGCCCTGCTGCCGCCACGCCGCCGGGTCCCTGGGCACGGTGCGGCCGTTCGCGTCCCGCGCGAAGTCGAGGTTCGGCCGATTGGCGGCGCCGATCTGGCCGGCGACGCTGTCCACCCCGTGTCCAGCGTCCCTGAGCACGGTGATGTTCTGCACGCCCGCCCCCGCGGCGGCGTTGATCTGCTGCTGCCAGACGGGGCCGTTGCCGTTCCTCGCGGCGCCGGACATGGGCACCACGCCGTCGCCGATCGAGGTGACGAGGCGGACGCCCTGGCTCTGGTTGACCATGGCCTGGAACCCGCGCTGCGTGTCCTGGAAGTTGGGCGGGATGTTGGGGTTGACCAGCGTCACGTTCCCCAGCCGCGCGTTCGGGTTGTCGGCCAGGAACGTCCGCAGGGTATTGAAGCCGTTGGAGTGCGACGTGATGTCCGTCCGGATGCCGAGCTGCTGGCCCAGGTTGACGATGTCCCTCAGGTTGTTGAGCTGGCCCTGGTTGGGCCGGCCCGCATTCGCCGCGATCGCGCCGTTGTCGTTGTCGAGGACGCTGTCCATGGCGCGCCCGGTGGCGCCGCGCATGTCCCGCTGCAGTGCGTCCAGCGTGGCCTGATCGCGAGCGCCGCCGAAGGCGCCGTTGATCCCCGCCAAGCCGACGTTGAGGTTGTTGTTGCGGAGCCCGTTCTCCAGGATGTTCATCCCGCGGCGCATGTCGCCGTTGCCCAGCGCGCGCGCCATCCGGTCGGCGACGTCCCGCGCGTTCCCACCCTGGCCCAGCCGCCGGGCGATCTCGGTCTCGACGCGCTGGCGGGTCGCCGGGTCCGCCTGCGGCGGCTGCGGCCGCGGCGGTCCCCCGAGGGTGTTGTCGGGCTGCCGCCGCCCCTGGGCGGCTTGCGCGTCTGCGGGATTCTGCGGGCCGCGAGCGCCGGCGTTCGGTCCCCCGAGGGCGTTCGCGGGGGTCCCGGTCGCTCCGCCCTTCAGGTCCACGGCCGGCCGGCCGCTCTTCGCGGCCTCGAAGCCGTCCGCGTTCCGGTCCCGGGCTGCGGTGTCGGCGCGGGCGGTGTCGGCCTTGGCCGTATCGGCCTTGGCGGTATCAGCCTTGGCTACGTCGCCGCTGGCGCTCGTGTCGCCAGTCGTCTTCGCCGCCTGGACGCCGTCGTTCGCCGCGCCGAACGAGTCGGCGTTGCGGCTCCTGGTGAACTCCGCTGACGGCGCCGCTGACGCCGCAGCCCCGGCGTTCCCGGTCGAGCCAGAGGCTCCCTCGAGAGAGGACGCGGAGTCCGTCGAAGAGGATGATGAGGATGAGCCAACGTCAGCGCTCTGGGAGCCGGTGCTGGCTGGCTCGGGCGGAGGCTGCGGAGGCAGACTCGTGCTTGAATCAATACCGTCCATGGATTGGTCCCTTCTCCAGGTAAGGACCGGATTAATTTCCGAATGCGAACGCGGCTGTAGTACGACCAGCCGCCCTCACTTACAAGGACACAGGTTCTGCGACCTTGTCGCATTCTTTAAGATTCTGCCCAGGTTCCGATAGTGAATTCGAACCCTTGCAGGACCTTAAGATTTCGAGCGTAATTGGTATTTACGATCGAGCGGCGCTAGTTGCTCTGCCAGAACTGGAGCTGGTGGAGCGGTCCCCACCACTGGGCGCTCGGATCGAACGGCATGACCATCCCGCGCGGCAGCGCCGCGTTGGACATCTCCACCCAGTTCACGGTCGCGTTCAGGTCCACGCCGACGCCGACGCCCGCGAACGCATAGGCCTTGGTGTGGAAGCTGTTCGGCGAGGCCGAGAGCTCGTACGCGCCGCCGACGCCGGCGCCGAGCATGACCGACAGGTCGCCTTGCATCATCGGGTTGCGATCGTCTCCGTCCATGATCACCTGGACGGATCCGGTGAGCTTGGCCTGCGCGCCGGCGAAGCCCTCGGCGCCGACGCTGAAGCTGGGCCCGCGGTCGAGCCCGGCGTGCATGTCGAGCTTGAGCGTGCCGTTCAGTCCGACCTGGCCGTCCGTCGCCATCTTCACGCGGACCGTGTAGTCGTGCCGGCCGTCGTTGAAGCGGAAGTCGCGGGTGACGGATCCGCCGCCGCTCACGACGTTGGCGTCGATCTTCGCGTCGACGTGCAGGTCCATCCCCGGCTTGTAGTTGCTGCCCGTCCAGTTGATGTACGCGTTGCCGGTGACGTTGATCGCCGGGCCCTGGTAGTGCGCCTCGGCGGTGACGCCGGTGGTCGGGTCGTTCAGCAGCGGGACGTTGGTGCGCGGCGCGCCCGCCAGCGTGGCGTTGGCCTCGGCCGGCCTCAGCAACGGCGTCCGCGCCGTGACGCCGGTCCGGATGTGGCCCTCGGGAGCATCGCTCCGCTGGACGGTGGGCGCCGAGTCGCGCTGGCCGTTGCGCTTGGTGCCGTGTGACTCCTGGATGGTGGTCGCCGACTCGCCGTTGCGGACGCGGGTCTCCTGGGTGACCGCGGCGCCGCGACCGCTGTACGCCTCCGGCGCCTGGGTGGTCCCCGAGGCGCGTCCCGTGTTCACGCCTGAGAAGCCGGCGGAGAACGGGCCGGTGCGCGGGTCCGGCCTGCGGATGTTGTGCGGCTCGACGCCGCCGGTGGGGCCGGGGCGCGTCGGTCCGCCGGGAACCTGCGGCCGCACGGTGGCGGCGCGCGCGGCCGGTGGCTGGAGGCGCTGGTCCTCCGCTTTCCGGGCCGCCGCTGTGTCTTCCGATGGACGTGGCTGCTGCTCCGAGCGTGGCGCCTCCGTGCGGAGCTGGGTCGGCTCGCGCGGCGGAACCTGCGTCGGCTCGCGCGATGGGACCTGGGTCGGCTCACGCGGCGGGACCTGCGTGGGCGTCCGGTCCGGCCAGGAGCGATCCGGCGCCGCCTTCGGATCGAGCGTGGTGACCGGCGCGCCCGCGTCGCGGAAGCGACCCATCTCGCGCGCGGTGATGCTCGGGTCCGGCTTCGGATCGGTCGTTGCGATCCGCGCCATCCCCTCGTTCGTCCTCCGCGCGGCCGTGTCCGCCCAGATCTGGTTTCCGCGCGACATCCCGGCGTTGTCATCCCAGTGGTCGCCTGGGAGGCGCGGGTCCTTGGTGTAGTTGTCGCCGACGTTGTACGTGTTGACCTTCGAGTTGGGGAACTGCTGGCCGGCGAGCGGCTGCGCCCGGTCCATGTTCTTCAACCGATCGGCGAGGAAGAGCTCCGGCTTGCCGGGGGACATCCCGGTCGGCGTGGTGGGCGGCCTCGAAAGCTCGGACGCGGGCGGGCGGTTGGCGGGAGAAGACTTCGCCGCGTCGCTCCGCTGCTGGCTGCTCTGGATGTCCTGCCGCCGCGCGTCCTCCTGGCGCGTATCCGCCTGCTGCGCGTCCGATCTCCGGGCGTCGGCCCGCTGCGTCTCCGCCGCCTGGCTCCCGCCGGGTCCGCGCTGATCCGACGCGGGAGTGAAGGAGTCCTCCTGGAGCCGGCGCTGGACATCGGTTGGCCCGGAGATGCTCGGCGAACCGCCCGCAGGGGAGAAGCCCTCCGCGCCGCCCGCACCACCCGCGCCCGTCGCACCACCGACCGGGCCGGAGTCACTGCCGGACATCCCCGCGCCGCCTTCCATCTCCGCCGGTGGCGGGGGAGGGGGTTCGGGAGGAGTCATCATCTGCGGCGCTGCACCACCAACGTCACTGACACCCATGGGAGAGCTCCAGGTCTGCGTGGGACTGCGACACGTATGAGCAAGTCGCGAACCAGCGCACACACGGTTTCTAAGCGCTTGAGATCAGCAGCGTTGCGATTGGAATGCGGTGCCCGTGTCCCGCGCTTGCGCGCAAACGCTTGCGTAGTTGGGCAAGGGGCCGCTGGCGTCCGGCGGCGAGTGGCAGGAAGCTCCGCGCCCGCCATGCGAGCCGTCATCTACGAGGAGTTCCGCGGCCCCATCCACGTCCGGGACGTGCCCGACCCCACCCCGCGCGACGACGGCGTCGTCGTCGAGGTGCGGGCCACCGGCATCTGCCGCAGCGATTGGCACGGGTGGATGGGCCACGACAAGGACATCCGCTTGCCGCACGTCCCCGGGCACGAGTTGGCCGGCGACATCGTGGCCGTGGGCAAGGAGGTGCGCGGGCTCGCGGCCGGCGATCGGGTCACCGTGCCGTTCGTGAGCGGCTGCGGCCGTTGCCCGCCGTGCGGCCGCGGCGATCCGCAAGTCTGCGACGCGCAGTTCCAGCCCGGGTTCACCCACTGGGGTTCCTTCGCCCGGTACGTCGGCCTGCACTACGCCGAGCGCAACGTCGTGCGCCTTCCCGATTCGCTGCCGTACGTGGCGGCGGCGAGCCTGGGCTGCCGCTTCGTCACGGCCTATCGCGCGCTCGTCCAGCTCGCGCGGCTCGGCCAGGGCGAGACGCTGGTGGTGTTCGGCTGCGGCGGAGTGGGCACCAGCAGCATCTCGATCGCCCGGGCGCTGGGCGCTCGGAGCATCGCCGTGGACGTGGACGCGTCCAAGCTGGAGCTCGCGCGAAGCCTGGGCGCCGACGACGCGATCGACGCGGCGAAAGACCCCGACGTCGCCGCGCGCGTCGTGGAGCTCACGCGCGGCGGCGCGGACGTGAGCATCGACGCGCTCGGCAGCACGATCACCCTGAAGCAATCATTGAGGTCGCTGCGCAAGCGCGGCCGTCACGTCCAGGTGGGGTTGCTGCTCGGGCCTGATTCCAAGCCGCCCGTGCCCATGGGCAGGGTCATCGCCAACGAGCTCGTCCTGTACGGCAGCCACGGCATCGCGGCGAGCTCGTATCCGGAGGTCTTCGACTTCATCGCGACGCGCGGCGTCCCGCTCGATCGCCTCGTCGGTCCGCGCCTCGGGCTCGACGCGGCGCCTGCCCATCTCGCCAGCATGGACCGCCACAGCGGCGTCGGCATGGCGATCGTCGATCCCGGGCGCTAGGGGCCCGGCGTGACCCCGAGCGCCGCCAGGCGTTTGAGGGCTCCCGGGTGCTGCCGATCGAACTGGATGGCCTCTTCGAGGCGCGCACGGGCCTCCTCCCGCCTCCCCTGACTGGCGAGCAGATCGGCCAGCAACACCAGGGAGTCCACCTGGTAGGGGGACTCCTGCAGGCCGCGTTCGAGCTGGGAGATGGCGGGGCCCACGTTCCCCTCGCGCGCGAGCACCGACCCCAGCGCCAGGTGGGGCTTGGGGAGGGCCTCGCTGTCGGGCGACTCCGCCAGGCGCTTGAGGAGCGCGAGCCCGCGCGGATCGCCCACCGCGCCCAGGGCGTTCGACGCCGCCACGCGGACCCACAGCGATCGGTCCGCGGCGAGGAGCGCCAGCCGGTCGGCGGCGCGGCGCGCCCTGGAGAGCCCCAGCGCCTCGGCGCCGCGCGCGCGCAGGAGCTGGTCCTTCGAGTCGAGCAGACCCAGGGCCAGGTCAATGGCCGCGGGCGGGAACCGCTGGGCCAGCAGCGACATGGCGGCGCCCCGGAGGATCGGCGCCTCCTCCCGGTCGCGCACCACCGTCTCGAGCGCCGGCTCGCTGGACCCCGCCGTCGCCTCGTCGATGGCGTCCGCCAGGTGGATCCGGCGCTCGGTCCGGCGGCGCGCGTCCGGCCACATCGTGGCCATCGCCTCGACCATCGCCTGGGGCGTCCGGTCCTGGTGGCAGACGTTGCACGCGTTGGGGATCCCGTGGCGAACCGTGTTCTCGGGGGCCGGGACGTCCAGCGCGTGGTCGGCGAACGGGTCCAGCACCCCCGACACCACCTTCGGCATGTGGCAGGCGGCGCAGCGCTGGGCCGGGGCGTCCGCGTGGTGGGAGTGCGCGGCGGCCTTCGCGACCAGCTCGGCGTGGCACGAGCCGCAGGTGGCGGCGTCCGATCCGGTGGGTCCCGCGGGCGCTCCGCGAGGCGGCGGCTTGACCTCGCCGGGCTGGTGGAGCTGGTGAGGCGCGGTGTGGCAACTGACGCACGTCGCGCCGCCGAGGCGGTAGCACTTCGACTGCACCAGCGCCTGGTACTCGAAGCTGGAGCTCTTCGGCCGCCCGTCGGCGAAGAAATCCCCCGACCGCCCGTTTCCGTCCACCACCTCCAGCGCCTGGTACCAGTCGTCGTACCGGTCGCCGGCGCGGAACCGGTGGCGCCCGTCGAGGAGCGCGAAGAGCGGGACGCGCGGTCCGTGGCATTGGCCGCACATCGCGATCGACTGCTCCGGGGTCGCCTTCCGCGGCTGGAAGATGTCCGCGGGAGATTGCGAGTCGGCGTGCCGCCCTCCAGGCCCGTGGCAGCTCTCGCAGGCCACTCCCGGCTCCACGAAGTGGGTGGTCCAGCCGGTGGGGGGGCGCTGGTAGGCCGCGTCCAGCCCGGTGACGTGACAGTCCAGGCACTCGTGCACCGCCATCCGGCGGAAGTTCGTCCAGAAGAACGGATGGTCCACCGTCAGCGCGCCCTGCTTGGCCTCGGTGTAGTCCACCCAGGCGGGATGGCCGGTGAGGTGGAAGTACACCGGCAGCACCTGCCACCGCCCGCCGGGGAGCACGGTGACGTAGTCCTGCATCCGCTTGCCGCCGATCACCCAGGAGACCGGGAAGTCCTCCCACGCGCCCTGCGCGTTCATGGCGCGCATCAGGTACGAGCCGTGGTCCTGGCGCATCCAGGCTTCGCTGGAGGTGCCGTGGAAGTGGGCGCCGTCGAACCGGCCTTCCACGGTGGCGGGGGCCGGGGGCGAGAGGGCGCGCGCGTGCCAGTCCTGCTGCCAGGCGGCGTGCTCGTCCGGGTGGCACTCGCCGCACGCCCTGGAGCCGACGTACCTCGCCTCCTCGCGCGGGGGCGCGGGCGGCGGGGCCGGGGGGAGCAGGGAAGGGGAGGCGAGCGCCTGCGCCGGCTTCTCCACGTTCGTCCGGCGATCGGTGTGGAGCGCGCTCCAGCCGGCCGCGACGGCAGCGGAAATCAGCAATGGCGCCGCGGCGACCACCCAGGTCCGCGGAGCGCGCCACCTCGCCCGCGCCTGGGGCTTCCTCTGCCCGACGTCCCTGCGGCGGCGGCCCATGCCCGCGTCGAGTATCGCAGCTTTCCCTCTACGCCTCAGGCCTCCTGGTGCTCGGGTTCGCCCAGTGGGCCAGGGACGCGGCGTCGAGCTTCGAGATCGGGATGCCGGGCGGGGAGCTGGCGCGCGCCGTCGCCGAAGCGGGAGAGCAGCCTCGACTTCACCACCCCGGCGATGAGGTGCTGGCCGATGATGTAGATGGCCGCGGGCACGGTCACCAGCGGCGTGTTGGGGAACGACGCCAGCCCCACCACCAGCGCGGTGCCGTTGGAGCGCATCCCGCTGGAGAACTCGCAGGTGATCTGCTGCTCGCGGCTCAGCCCCGCGAACCTCCCGAACAGCGAGCCGGCCGCGAAGTTGAGGAGGTTCACGGACAGCACCAGGAGCACCGCCACCACGATCTGCCGGGGCGGCAGCTTCTGCACCACCGGCGCCGCCGTCCCGACGTTGAGGTACACCGCCAGGAAGAGGCCGGCGTTCCCCGCGAGCGCGAAGTACGGTTGCACCTGCGGAAGCCGCCGCCGCAGCACACGGTTCAACGCCATGCCGGTGACGAGCGGTACCAGCACGCCGCCGCAGAGCCGGCGCCACATCATCGCCTGCGGGATCACGATGGAGCTCTCCCCCAGGCCGCTCAAGAAGTGGAGGTAGATCGGCGCCAGCAGCGTCCCCACCGACATGGTGATGACGATCAGGCTCACCAGCAGTTCGATGTCGCCCTTGGCGTCGCGCACCCAGAGCGTGGCGGTGGCGGCCACCGGCATCAGGATGACGAGGTCCAGGCCGATCTCGATCGACTCGCCCAGCTCACGCCCGAGGAGCGGGACGCACAGGTGGCTCAGCAGCCAGCAGCCCAGCGGCAACACCACGAAGAAGAGCGTGACGCACACCACCAGGGGCCGGGGGCGGGCCACGACCTTGCGGAACG
>DATBSS010000754.1:0-7634 GCA_036559665.1 Myxococcaceae bacterium | reverse complement strand
CTCGGTGAGCTCGTTTCTGGTCAGATCCAGGGACTGGAGATTCGGCAGCTTCTCTAGCCCCTCCGGCACGGTCCGGAGATCATTTCCATACAGACTGAGCTCTTCCAGTTGCTCGAGCTCGAACAACTCGGCAGGCAACTCATCGATGGCGAGCGACGACAAAGCCAACAGTTTCGTGCCGTCGCGAGCCACCTCGTGGATTCGCTTCAGCGCTTGATCCCGGCCTTTTGCTTCGCGACGTAGGATCGGCTTCGTGAGAGCGCGCTTCTTCATGTCGCCAAATGGATAGCACAGGAAGAAGTGGATCTCCGGTCGCTTCTCCGCAGGCCGCGTCCGGCTCGACTAGAGTTCTGCTCGTATGAGGAGGCGACTGGCCATCGCGGTGGGCGGCGCGCTCGTGTTGGCGCGGTGCGGGTGCGCCGGCGATGAGCCGTGGGGCGTGGCGACGGTGGAGATCGATTCCCGGGCGGTCACGCGCTGCGTGCAGGTGGTGGCCCGGGCGCTGGACGGCGGGAAGAGCGCGACCGATCCGGTGCCTGCTCAACCCGGCGGGACGCTGAAGGTAGCGGTGTTCAGCGGGACGCTGGGCGACGACGTCTCGGTCCGCGCGGAGGGCTACACCGATCCCGGGTGCGGGAACGCGATGGACGAGGCGAGCCCGTGGACACCTATGGAGCTCCAGACGAAGGCGCCGCCAGGCGTGCCGCTGGTCATCCGCCCCGAAGGCTCATGCTCGGACGGGAACGATGGGGACAACGACGGGCTGGTGGATTGCCTGGATCCAGCCTGCGCGAGCGCGCCCGAGTGCTCGAGCGTGGACCCGGGGGACGCCGGCCTCTTCCCCTACGTGCCGTCGAACTTCTCGGTGGACGTCCTGCCGCATCCGGACGCGAGCGTCCTCATCGACTGTGACGCCGGCTACGACACCACGGCAACGAACGGCTACTTCTGCGGCCGGACCGTGCCGGCGGCGACGGCGGTGACGATGGTCGGGGGATCGACGGCGATCCTGCTGCCCCTGGGGCCACTGACCATCACGGACGCGGGGCGGCTCACGGTGATCGGTGCCCGGCCGCTGATCATCGCGGTGGTTGGGGATGCGCGGATCGACGGGCCGCTGCTGGCGGGAGCGGACTTGATGAGCCCTGGACCTGGAGGTTCCCGCGCCTCCTGTCTGGGGAACGGCATGCCCGGCACCGCAGGCGTTGGAGGCGGCGCGGGCGGCGGCGGCGGCGCGTACGGAACGGCCGGGGCCCCGGGCGGCCTGGCGGGGAGCGCCTCGGGTGTCCAGGGACCGGGAGGCGCCCCTTTCGGCGCGAGGGAGTTGGTACCGCTGCTGGGTGGATGCTCGGGTGGGCCTGGAGGCGAATCGTCATTCGGGTGCGTGCGAGATGGAGGCGCGGGAGGTGGCGCCCTCCAACTCTCGGTGTCCGGCGTGCTGCAGGTTCGCTCGGCCATCGCGGCGCCTGGCGGCGGTGGACAGGGAGGTGAGATGGCCTACCGGTGCGGTGGCGGCGGTGGGGGCAGTGGCGGTGGGATCCTGCTCGAGGCGCTGCGCCTGGAGCTGAGCGGCGCCGCACGGATCACCGCCAACGGCGGCGGCGGCGCGGAGGGCGGTGACAACGCCCCGTCCTCCTCGCAGTTTGGGCAAAACGGCCGGATCGATGGCCCGTACCCCGCGCGAGGCGGCAACTCGCTGACCGGCGCCGCGGGGGGAGGCGACGGCGGCGCCGGTTCGAGCCCACCCCTGGGAGGCGAGAGCTACGCCGCCAGCACCGGCGGAGCGGGAGGCGGCGGCGGGAGCGTCGGCCGGATCCGGATCAACTCCGTGCAGGGGTGCGCTCTGTCCGGGGCCCCCGACCTGCTCTACAGCCCGAAGCCCTCGTCGAACCTGGCCGGCGACGCCGGGTGCCCGTAGGTGCAGAGAGAGAGGGGGATTGACGGGTCCCTGAGCTATGTCTAGATTTTTCTAGAAAGTCCAGGAGAAATCATGGCGCGCGCCGTTCAGATCTCTGCCCCCGTCTCCAAGGAGACCAAGGAGCTCCTCGAGCGCCAGGTCAAGGCGACGGGGGTCAAGAAGGGGCACGTGATCGAGACCGCGCTGCGCTACCACCTGCGCGCGCTCCAGGAGCTTCCTGCGGACGTGCTCATCCCCGCCCGGATCGTTCTGACGCGCCGTTCGTTCGAACACGTCGTCGAACGCCTTCGCTCCTCCGGGAAGCCCAGCCGGGAGCTCGTGGACCTGATGCGTGGCGATCGAGATTAGGCCGCTGCGCGAAGCGGACGACCGCTCCGGCTTCCGCTCGGGCGATCCCGACCTCGATCGTTTCTTCGCCAGGTTCGCCGGACAGAATCAGTTTCGCCACCACATCGGCACGACCTACGTCGCCGAGGAAGCCGGACGTATCCTCGGCTTCGCCACCGTCGCTCCTGGAAACATCGAAAGCGAGGCGCTTCCACTCGTCACCCGGCGTGCCCTGCCGCGGTATCCCCTCCCGGTCTTGCGGCTCGCTCGACTGGCGGTGGCCGCCTCGGAGCAGGGCCGGGGCGTGGGCTCGGCGCTGCTGCGTCACGTCTTCATGCTGGCGTTGAAGATGGCGGAGGAGCTCGGCTGCGTTGGGATCCATGTCGACGCCAAATCCGATGCTATCGAATTCTACGCCCGCATCGGCTTCTCCCGCCTGGACGTGACCGAGGGGGAGATCGAATCTCGCCCCAAACCCACAGCCATGTTTCTCCCCCTCGACCTCATCGCCGCCGCAGTCGCCGCCTCTCGCAGGTGAGCGATCTTCACCCCGAGCGCGAACCCCTGGTCGCAGTGGTACCATCCGCGCATGAACGCGATTCGCGCCGTGGTCAGCAGTGTGCTGATGGTCCTCCTGCTCTCCTGCGGCGCGGGCACCGGGACCGATGACGGGGTCGCGCAAGAGACCTCCGGCCTGGCTGGCTCCGGGTCCCCCATCGGACACACCCCCTCGGGGGTCTGTAGCTTCCAATGCCGGAACGGGATGTGGCAGGAGGCGTTGAGCTGCCTCATCGGCTCCTGCACGGGCGCCCCGAGTGGCGGTTGCGACGAAGGGTCCTGGGCGCCAGGCAACTGCGCGGGTGGCGAGCTGGAGTAATCGAGCGATCGTGCCCACGGACCCGCCGACGGGGGAGCCGACCGACTCCGCGGTGGAGACCCGCGTCGGCCAACCGTCCCCCTCGGCGCTGGCCTCGATGGCGGAGCCGGTGTCGCCGGGCGAACGCGTGGGCCGCTTCATCGTGCTGGAGCCGGTGGGCCAGGGCGGGATGGGCCACGTCTGGTCGGCGTTCGACCCCAAGCTCGACCGGAAGGTGGCGCTGAAGTTCCTCCGGACCGGAACCGGAGACGCCAACAGCGGCAGCGGCCAGGCCCGCCTCCTCCGCGAGGCCCAGGCCCTGGCCCGCCTCTCCCACCCCAACGTGGTCGCGGTCCATGACGTGGACACCCACCGCGGCCGCGTCTTCGTCGCCATGGAGCTGGTGGTGGGCCAGACCCTCAAGGACTGGCTGCGCCAGCCCCGCACCTGGCGGGAGATCCTCCGCGCCCTCCTGGAGGCCGGCCGCGGGCTGGCCGCCGCGCACCTCGCCGGGATCATCCACCGCGACATCAAGCCCTCCAACATCCTCGTCGGCACCGACGGCCGCGCCCGCATCTCCGACTTCGGCCTCGCCCGCGCGCTCGAGGAGCGCGAGACGGCATCCTCGGACGCGCCCGTGCCGGAGCCTGCCCTCGACGAGTCCGTCACCGAGGAGGGCCACGTCGTCGGCACCCGCGAGTACATGTCCCCCGAACAGGCCACCGGCAAGCCCGTCGACGCCCGCTCCGACGTGTTCTCCTTCTGCGTCACCGCCTACGAAGCCCTCTGCGGCGTCCGGCCCTCCGCCCTCACCACCCAGACAGGCCTCTCCGCCGAGCTGCTCACCAACCCCGCGCTCGGCCTGCGAGCCCTCCGCCGCAGCAGCAACACTTCGGTGCAGATCGCCCGACTTCCCCCGCCCGCCGCCGGCCGCCACGCGCCGCGCCGGCTCGTCCGCCGCCTCGCCCGCGGGCTGCAGGCCAACGCCGACCACCGCTGGCCCTCCGTCCCGGCGCTCCTCGACGCCATGGAGAAGGACGCGCGCCCGCTGCGGGCCTGGCACTTCGCGCTGGTGGCCGCCGCCACCCTCGCCGCCGCCTCCACGGCCGCCGTCCGCCTCAGCCACGACCCGTGCGCGGCTGGCGCAGCAGGCATCGCCTCCGCCTGGAGCCCGGCCGACCGCTCGTGGCTGGCCCCCACCTTCGCCGCCGCCGCGCCCGACCAGCCCGACGCCGCCGAGCGCGCCGCGCACCACCTCGACGCCTACGCCGCCCGCTGGCAGGACGCCTACCGCGAGGCCTGCGAGGCGGCCCGGCGCGGCACCCAGGCGCCCCACTTGAGCGCGCTCCGCCTGGCTTGCCTGGAGGCGCGGCGGCAGGAGGCCGCCGCGGTGGTGGACCTCCTCCGCCACGCCAGCGCCGCCACGGTCAACAAGTCCGCGGACGCGGTGCTGGACCTTCCCGGCGTCTCCGGCTGCGGCGAGGTGGAGGCGCTCTCCGCACCCGTCCCCCCTCCCGACGAGGGACCCGCACGGCAGAAGCTGGACCGGCTGCGCATTCAGCTCGCGCGCGTCAGCGCCGAGGACGCGGTCGCGGACCCCCGCACCCGGCAGGACGCGGAGGCGCTCGCCGCCGAGGCGGACCAGGCCGGGTTCGCGCCGCTCCAGGCCAGCGCGCACCTCCGCCTGGGCAACGTCTACGAGCGGCTCGGCGAGACCCTCCGCGCCCGGAAGAGCCACCTCACCGCCCTGCTCGCCGCCGAACGGGGCCGCTCCGAAGTGACGCGCGCCCAGGCGGCCGCCCGGTTGGCCGTCAACCTCAGCCACTACGGCGGCCTCTACGACGAGGCGGACCGGTGGGTCGCGGTGGCGCTGGCCATCGCCGACCGCACGCCGATGCAGGACGTGGAGCTGTACACCCTGCACGTGCTGGGTCAGCTCCGGACCGAGCAGGGCCGCCTGCCGGAGGCGATGGTGGCGCTGGACCGGATGGAGGTTCTCCTCCGCACGCGACACCGCCCCGACGAACCGTTCCGGATGATGTACCTCTCCCACCGCTCGGACGCGCTGGCCGAGCTGGGCCGGATCGACGAATCCCTCCAGTACGCGCGGCAGGCGCTGGCGCTGGCCCAGGAGACGCGGGGCGAGAAGCACCCCATCACCGCCCGCCTCCACTACCTGCTGGCACGCATCCTGGTGGACACCGCCCACGCCGCCGACGCACGCCGCGAGCTCCAACCGGCCGAGCGCTACTGGTCCACGCCGGGCTCCACCAACGAGTTGCACCTGATGGACGTCGGCGACATCCGCGCCACCAGCTTCCACATGGAGGGCCGGTACCAGGAGGCGCTGGACGAATCGCGCCGCATCCTCGCCTGGCGCGAGCGGGTCCTGGGCAAGGACCACGCCGACGTCAGCTTCACGCTCGACAACGTGGGGATGGCGCTCATCGGGCTGGGCCGGCCGAAGGAGGCCATCACCCCGCTGGAGCAGTCCCTGGCCCTCAAGACCCGCGCCGGGCTGAAAATGCTTTCTGGCGCCGAAGGGATGCTGGCGCTGGCCAACGCGCTCTGGCTCGGCGGCGGAGACCGGGCCCGCGCCCGCGCGCTCGCCCGCGACGCCGAGCAGGCCACCCGCATGGCCCCCAACAGCCGGATCCACGTCGAGGCGACCGACTGGCTGGCCGCCCACCCGTGACGCGGGCACGTCGGCCGCAGTAGCCGCCCTGATGCCGTCCCGCGGACGCCCGCGGCGGACGCCGTTACCATGCGGGCATGGCCTCTCGAGGAGAACCCATCGGCGGCGCGCTCGCCATCGAGGTCGAGATCCGGAAGGAGAAGGCGTCCGCCCTCCGCCGCGTGGCCGGGCAACTGGAGCGGGCGATCTCCGACCTGCGCGCGCTCGAGTCCCGGTTTCCCGCCGCCGGCACCCCGGATCGCGCCCGCTTCGTGGAGCGCTACCGCGCGCTGCGGGCCGAGGCGGAGAAGTACCGCTGGAACCTGATCGTCCAGCGCGAGGCCATGGGCCTGCTGCACCACGGGGTCGTCGACGAGACGTACCCCATCCCCAAACCCATCCATTGACCTTCCCTCGCGTTCGCGGCAGTGGGGAGCTCCACGAACGCGGAGCGAGGGACACCATGGCGGAGAAGTACGAGAACGCGCTCATCACCGGCGCCACCAGCGGGATCGGCCGCGGCCTGGCGGCCTGGTTTGCCCGGCGCGGCACCCGGGTCTGGGCGTGCGGGCGGCGCGAGGCGGAGCTGGGCGCGCTGCGCGACGAGGTCGCCCGCGCCGGCGGCCGCCTGGAGGTGGTGGCGATGGACGTGTCGCGCGCGCAGGAGACCATCCAACGGATCCAGGAGATCGACCGGGGCTGCGGCGGCCTGGACCTGGTGATCGCCAACGCCGGCATCGGCACGGCGACGCCCGCGAAGAAGATCCAGTGGGCGGACGTGGAGCAGATGATCGGCGTGAACGTGACCGGCGCCGCCGCCACCCTCACCGCCGCGCTCCCCGGGATGGTGGAGCGGAACCGCGGGCACCTGGTGGGCATCACCTCCATCGCCGCCTACCGCGGGCTGTCGAGGATGGCCGGCTACTGCGCCAGCAAGGCCTACCTGGCCACCTTCTGCGAGTCGCTGCGCGTGGACCTGGCGCGCACGAAGGTGCGGGTGAGCCGCATCCACCCCGGCTACGTGAAGAGCGAGATGACCGCCAAGAACCCCTTCAAGATGCCGTTCCTGATGGAGACGGACGCGGCGGTCGAAGGCATCGGCCGCGCCATCCTCCGTGAGACGCGCGAATTCGTCATCCCCTGGCAGTGGCGCCCCACCATGAGCGCGGTGCGGATGCTCCCCAACGCCGCCTGGGACGTGGCGGCCCGGCGCCTGCGGTAACCCGGCCGCTCAGCGGAAGCGGAAGCTCCGCGTCCACAGCCCGTGGTCCAGCGAGCTGACGCCGTTGCGGGCGCTGCCGGTGTACGACGGCTGCCCGGAGAGCACCTCGATGGCGGCGGTGCCTCCGTAATAGGTGTTGATCTTCCCTGCGTGCACCGCGGCCGGGCAAATGGCCGAGTCGTCCGTGTAGACGTCCGATCCCCACACCGGGGCCCCGGTCATCCCGCCGCCCGGGCAGCTGTAGTCGTACTGTTCCCCGGCCACGGCGTTCGACTGGACGAAGGACAGGCTGTCCACCCAGCCCACGGGGTCGCCGGGCGCGCCGCACCCACTCGCGACCGCGGCGGCGGCGAAGAATCCCAGCGTGAGCGAGCGGCGCATGCGTCCCTCCTGCCTCGTGATGACCGCGCCCGCATCATCCCTCTTCCGGGCAGATGCCGTGAGTCAAGCGTCTGTCACCGGGCGTGAGCTCGCCAGGTGATCGCCCTGGTCCGGTGATCGCCGAGACCGGCGCGGAGCGTCACTGCTTCGCCCTTCAAAAACGCTTCCAAGAAGGACCCCTCCCATGCCAGCTTCCACGCCCTCCCGAGGGGGCTTTCCAAAGTGCTCGTCCGTCCGATGATCGGCTCGTGGGAGC
>DATBSS010000753.1:0-10992 GCA_036559665.1 Myxococcaceae bacterium | reverse complement strand
AAGACGTACCAGCTCGACGGCGGCGACCGGAAGATCAAGCAGGACGGCGGCCGCATCGAGGCGGAAGGTGACGTGGTGAAGGGCGCCATCACCATCGGGATGGTGGGGCCGGTCTTCCGGGTGACGACGTACCGCTTCGTCTGAGCGGTTCAGTCCCCCGCGGCAGGGGGGACGCCGTGGTCGGCCGGCATGCGCCGGCCGATCCTCCATGCTCAGTCCCCGTCTTCTTCGGGTGACGCGGGCTCGCGGAGGCGGAGGAGCTCCGCCGCCTCCCGCCGCTTGTCCTCGTACTCGTCCAGCGGCACCTGGCCCTTGCGCGCGCGGGAGCGGAGCTGGAACAGCTCGTCGCGGAGCTGCTCCTCGTGCTCGTCGGCGTCGTGGTGCTGGCTGGGGAGAGCCACCCGCGCGTCGATCAGGTTCAGCTCTACCCCGCGGAGGTCCAGCGCCAGCACCGCGCCGACGAGGGAGACGGCGGCGACCGGCCAGGGCCAGAGCGCGCCCGCGGTGAGCGGACGGCGCTTGGGCAGGGGGTCGGGGCCCGGGGGCGTGCGGAGCGCGAAGCGGAGCAGGGTGAAGAAGATCGCCAGCCCGCCCGCGGCCAGCAGGAGCACGACCCGGAGGGGCGGGTCGGCCTCCTCGGCGGTTTCCCCCCTGGCCAGCAGGAACATCACGGTGCTGGTGACGTTGTTCGCCGCGTGGGCCATCACCCCCGGCCAGACCGATCGCGTCCGCCAGTAGAGGAGGCCGAAGAGGAGGCCCAGCTCGAAGCGGGCGAGGAACCCCACCGGGTCGAGGTGGAACGCGCTGAACACCACCGCCACGAACACCGCCACCCGCCAGGGGGCGCCCACCGCCCGGGTGAGCCGTTCCTGGAGGAAGCCGCGGAAGTAGATCTCCTCGCAGATGGGCGCGGCGATGGCCACCGCTGCCAGCAGCACCGCCATGTCCCAGGGGTCCTGCCGTTCGAAGAGCCGGCTCTGGTCGAAGTAGTCCACCCACTCCTTGGGGGACAGGAACCGGGCCAGGTACTGCAGGGGGATCACCGCCCCGAACAGGTTGACGACCCCCAGCGCCGTGCCCCAGCCGAGGGGCGCCCACCCCGGCCAGCGCGCGCGGGTGGCGTCCACCGGGTCCTCCTCGCGGAAGCGCGCCAGCAGCCACGGGAGGGCGAAGAGGACGAAGACCTCGCTGAACCAGAGGGACAGCCCCAGGCTGAGGAGCATCAGGCTGCCCTGCACCACCAGGTTGGCGATCAGGGTGGCGGGGATGAGGAGCATGATCGCCCAGACGGGGACGTCCGAGGCCGGCCACGCCGGGGGCGGCGCGGGTCCGGCGGGCTCGGCGGGCTCGGAGGAGGGCGGCTCCATTGGGGCGTCAAACCTCGGTCGTCCGCCGAGGTCAAGAAGGCGCCGCTATACTGCGCACGCTCATGCGCCGAGGGGAGAGAGGGGGCTGGGCGGCGTTGGCGCTTGCGCTGGCGCTGGGTGCGGTGGACGCCTCGGCGGCCGGGTTCCTGGTCCAGGCGCACACCGAGGCGCAGGCGTACGAGGTGCGCTCGTTCCGGGGGACGGATCCGACCGCGCCAGTGCTGCTGCCGCGGAGGCGGATCGCCCAGTACCTGGGGTTGGATGGGTTCGAGCTGCTCCCCGGTCAGGACCTGACGTTCGAAAGCAACCTGCGGGTGTACGCGGATTTCGGCTTGCAGCGCGGGGAGGCGGCGCTGCTGGACGGGGTGCGGACGGAGGACGCGGACCTGCTGCACGCGTTCCTGTCGTACCGGAAGGGGCGGTTCCAGGCGCGGGTGGGGCGGCAGACGTTCGCGGACGCGACGGACGTGGTGGCGTTCGACGGGGCGGCGGTGAAGTACGCGCTGGCGAACGGAGTGGGCGCGGAGCTGTACGGCGGGCTGTGGGTGAAGGGGGCGTCGTTCCTGGGGTCCGGGCTCACGCAGCCGGACGGGATCCGGGAGTCGCCGACGCCGGCCACGTCGCCGGTGCTGGACGACGCGGAGCCGCTGGCCGGCGCGCGGGTGTCGTGGAGCAACGCGCTGGGCAGCGGGGTGTCGGGGGCGGTCGGGTACCGGCGGGCGTGGGTGGCGGGGAAGACGGACTTCGAACGCGCGCAGGTGGAGGTGCGGTACGGGCGCGGGCTGGGGGTGGGCGCGTTCGCGGGGGCGGAGGTGGATCTCTACCGGCTGGGGCTGAGCCAGCTCCGGGCGGAGGCGCGGTACGACGCGGAGGCGTGGGCGATCTCGGGTGAGGTGCGGCGGTCGTCGCCGGTGCTGTCGGCGGATTCGGTCTGGTACTACTTCGCCAGCGCGCCGCGCGACGAGGCGAACGTCCGGGCGGACTTCTTCCACACGGCGGAGCTGAGGAGCTATGCGCGGCTGACGGCGCAGAAGCTGAGCACGGTGATCAACCGGGACCCGAGCGCCGGCCTGCTGCTGGCGGAGCTGGATCCGCGGACGTTCCCGTCGGAGTGGAGCGCGGGCGGATCGCTGGGGGCGCGGCTGGAGCGGCCTCGGTGGCACGCGGCGCTGGACGCGACCGGGCTGTTCGGAGCGCAGGGGAGGAGCGTCTGGGTGGACGCGACCGCGGGGCTGGGTGACCGGCGGCGGTCCAGGCTCACCGCGGACGCGCGGTTGTCGCTGGCGTACCTGCGGGATTCGCTCAACGCGCAGCTGAGGGGGCTCTTCGCGGGGGCGCAGGGGTGGGCGACGTACGCGGTGGCGCCGCAGGTCCGCGCCTCGCTGGTGGGCGAGGTGAACGTGAATCCGCTGACGCGGTTCGAAGCGAAGGTGTTCGCCCTGATCGACCTGGAGGCGCGGCTGTGATCGGGCTCGCGTTTGCGCTCCTGTGTGCGGCCGGTCCCGGTGCGGACCGCAGTCCGGCCGTCTACCCGGAGCAATCCGTCCCGCTCCTCTTCGACCACGCCCAGCACCTCACCGGCGGCGCGGACTGCCTCACCTGCCACGAGGCGGCGAAATCCAGCGCCCGCGCCGAGGACCGCAACCTCCCGCGCCACCCGGAGTGCGAGCAGTGCCACGACATCGCCGCCGCGGCGGACGGCAAGCCCACCGATCCGCGCTCCGACTGCCAGGCGTGCCATCCCGGCTTCGACCAGACGGTCCGCACGGCGCCGCCCGCGGTCCTCTTCCCGGCACCCAACCTCCGCTTCAACCACCAGGTTCACGTCCAGCGGAAGGTCGACTGCGCCGTCTGCCACGCGAGCGTCCCCGCCACCTCCCTCGCCGGCCGCACCGAACTGCCGAAGATGGCCACCTGCCTCCGGTGCCACGATGGCCGCTCCGCCTCCGCCGACTGCGCCACCTGCCACCCCGCCGAGCCGGGCGGCCGCCTCCGCCTGACCTTCGCCTCCGGCATCCTCCGCCCCGCCGCCGGCAACCCGCTGGGCCTGGACCACGGCCCGCGCTACGAGCTCACCCACGGCCCGCGAGCCGCCCAGGACCGCGCCACCTGCCTCGCCTGCCACCGCCAGTCCGAGTGCGAGGAATGCCACGACGGCACCCGCAAGCCGCTCTCCGTCCACCCCAACGACTTCATCACCGCCCACCCGGCGGCCATCCGCGGCAACCTCACCGGCTGCGAGTCCTGCCACCGGCTCCAGTCCTTCTGCGCCGCCTGCCACGAGCGCGCCGGCATCGGCATGGACGCCGACCCGACGCTCCTGGCCCGCAACCTCATGGTCCACCGCGATCCGGACTCGTGGACGGGCACCAGCCACGTGGATGGGAACCACCACGGCATCGCCGCCTCGCGCGACCTCCGCCAGTGCATCTCCTGCCACCGCGAGGAGTCCTGCCTCCGCTGCCACGCCGGCGACCAGCTCACCACCCGCCTCTCCACCGTGAACCCGCACCCCGGTGGCTTCCGCCGCGAGTGCCGCTCCCTGGTGTCGCGCAACGACCGCCCCTGCCTCCGCTGCCATACGGGCACGGCCTTGTCCGGCTGGGGGTGCCGGTGAAACGCCTGGTCCCCATCGCGGTGGCCGTCACGGCCGGGTGCCTCTCTCCGGGCGGCCCCGTCTACCCGGAGCGCGACACCACACCGCCCCAGGTGCTCTCGACCATCCCCGCCGCCAACCAGCAGATCGCGGTCACCGCCGGGCTCGTGGCGGTCTTCTCGGAGCCGCTCGATCCGCGCTCCGTCGTCCCCGGCATCACCCTCTACGACCAGTCCGGCGGGCAGTACGCGATGGACATCTCCATCCCCGCCCGGACCGCGCCCCCGGCGGTGGACGTCCCGGATGCGGTCGTGTCGGACGCCGGCATCTCCGGCGGCTGGACGGTGCTGATGCATCCCCGCGAACCGCTCCCCGCCGGCCGCGCGGACCTCACCATCCTCTTCCGCACGCTCCTCACCGACGAGGAAGGCAATCCGCTGGACCGCGACGTCCGGGTCACCTTCTCCACTGCGCCTTGAGCCGTTACCTCGCCTCGGCCGCTGCGCCCGCCTCGTTCGGATGCACCTGAAGCTTCGTCATCGCGCGGGTCGGCGCCACGGGCACCGGGCGCAGCTCCGGGAGGTCCGGCAGGTCGGGCGCCGGCGGGTCCCGCAGCGCGGCCACCGTTCGCAGCCCCGGCGAGAGCTGCGGCTGCGGCTCCATCTGGACCTGCACCAGCTTGGCCGCGTCGGGGTCCTTGCTCGGCGGCATGGAGCTGAGCGGCGCGTTGTCGACCAGCCAGTAGTGGTAGTACGTCACGCTGTCGAAGTGCAGCACCTGGTTGCGCCGCTTCCCCACGGACAAGACGTAGTAGGTGGTGCCGAGCGGATCGACCTGGCCGAGCTTGGACGGCATCACGTACGAGCTGCTTCCGGAGAACCAGCTACCGTTGGCCGCGAGCTCCAGGTTGAAGGTCGTCGGCTTCACCAGCACCACCACCCGCGCGAACCGTCCCTCGCCCACCGTGACGCTCCCGATCTTCTTCCCATCCACCTTGATCTCGTAGGCGATGTTGCCGCCGCGCACGTCGAGGTCGGGCGGGACGCTGTACGCATGGTCCCCGTTGAAGTCGACGATCGAGTAGGGAGGGTCCGCGATGTTGTCGACGATGTCCTTCCAGTAGAAGAACTTCCCGCCGTTCCCAGCCGGCAACTCGAAGGTATCGGTCGCGTTCAGGACGGAGACGAAGGTGGGCTCGGACAGGTCCGCCATGCCGAGCGCGAACGACTTCTCCTCGTCTCCCACTTTCCCCTCGTAATACACCTGCAACACGAGATCGGTGGCGCTGAGCGGGATGGGGTCCGCGAACTTGAAGGTGTATTCCTGTCCCTGGCCGGAGTCGTAGGAGAACGCCTGGGCTACGCTCGTGACGCGGATGTGCTCCTCGTTCGAGCGGTAGGAGGGGCAAGGCGTCACCAGGTTTCCGGCGTCGTCCGAGGTGAACTCGCCCGACAGGTCCGCCTGGTAGCAGCCATTGACGTGGAAGCGGGCGATCGCCCGGATGGTGCCGCCCTCCAGCTTCTGGCCGGTCGTCGCGTTGGTGACCTTCGCCCGCACCACCGTGAAGCCCGCACCCGCGGAGTGATCGACCCAGGCATACGGCCCCGTGTCGGGCGGTTCCACCTTGAGCTTGCCGCGGAAGAAGAAATTGATCATGCCCGCGGAGTAGCTCACCGCCTGGGGGATGAGCCCCGGCAACGCCGCGGCGTAGTTCATGTTGTTGAGCGAGAAGAGGCGCTCGGTCGCGTAGGTGGGGACGACGACGCCGCTGAACGGATCGCCGTAGACGACCCGGCCGCCCCTGGCGCGCAGGTCCTGGTCGAAGATGGACAGCGTCGAGGCGCCCGTCGTGACGGCCGTGTTGTACATGCTGACGGTGCAGTCCTCCCCCTGCGCGCCGCACAGGTTCTGGATGTCCGGCGACATCGACTCGCCCACGCCGGCGAACAGCTGCTGGACGGTGATGTTCTGGAATCCGAGCGGAACCGGCAGCCCGTACGTACCCGTGTTCACCTGGTCCCCGTCGATGGTGAAGTTCGTGCGCACGCTGACGAAGCTCTGGTTCGTGTACTGGGCGATCCCGGAGTTGGACGTGTTGGTCCAGAAGTCCTTCGGGACCTTGAAGGTCGGAATGGCCGGGTACAGAGGCGATCCGAGCTGGGCCAATGCCTGGACCCGCGCATGCTGCGCCAGGGCGTACGCCTCGAAGCGGCTCGGCCGGAAGTACGGGTTGAGGCCGAAGAGCGCGTACTTGTCCAGGTGGTCGTCGTTGCGGACGTGCTGCGGCTGGGCCATGTCCTGGAGGAGGTGGACGGTCCCGCCCAGGTTCATGAAGACATCCACCATGGCGCGGCGCCGCTGCTCCGCCGAGTCTGCGGGGCTCCCGGTGTTGAAGGTGAGCGCCCGGGTGAGCATCGCGCGCGTGTCCGCGAGCGACTCGTCCTGGCCGTCGAGGGGCCCCGCGTCCTCGAGGGCCCAGCGATACGCGGGGGACGCGTTGTTGATCCACGGGGGCACCCTCAGGCCGCGGTCGAGCACGGGGTCGAAGAAGTGGTTCTGCCCCCGGTTGCCACGGTCCTCGTACCAGGACCCGAACCGCATGTAGGAGCCGATCAGCACCTTCTGCCAGGGAGAGAGCCCGAGGCGGGGCAGGAGCTCCGGATCCATGTAGAGGTCCGACTTCTGCAGCGCCGCATCCGTGAGCTCCGGGTGCGTGGCGTAGTCGTTGTAGGCGCGGGCGGGGAGGGCGATCGCGAACGCCGCCCCGGCCACCACGGCCGCTCCGGTGAGCCGTCTGGAGATGGTGGTTCTCATGGTCCGGGCTCTCACATTTCGTCGATGCGCCAGACGCCGTCGGCGTCGAGCAGGAAGTAGATGAGGTAGAGCCGCTTGCTGCCGTTATCGATGCGCGTCACCGCGTACTCGCCGGTGTTGGCGCCGATCGACGACCTGGCCAGCGGCGAATACGACGCCACGATCTCCGCCATGTACGGCATCAGCGTGTCGAAGACCGGCCCGAACTTCAGCTTGGCGCCGCCGTTGAGGGAGCGCATGGCCAACTCCTTGTCCCCGGCGGCCAGCGCGGCGTTCATGCCGCTCCAGATCGCCCGGAACATCTGGTCCATCTGGGCGGGGTCGCGCGCGTCGATGACGAGGCCGTGGGTGCGCGCGAGGCCGGTGGCGTCGGTGATGACGACGCTGGGGAAGTACACGCCGGCCGGGTAGCTGAGCGAGAGCTGCGAGGTCGCGCCCGCGGGCAGCGCGAACGGGCCGAAGCCGTCGAAGGTGAAGCTCGCGTCGATGGCCGTGGGGTTCTCCACGGCGAAGGTCGGGGTCAGCGGCGCCATCCCCACCTGGGGCGTGGCGGTGACCTTGAACGGCGAGGCCGTGCCGGTGGCGAGCACGGAGATGCTCTTGGTGAGCACGGAGCCGTCGGGGTTGGAGAGCCGCGCGGTGATCGTGTTCCCGCCCGGCTCCAGCGGTACCAGGGCGGCGAAGCGGCCCGACGCGTCCACGGCGGCCACCTCGTCGTTCACCATCACGCCGCGGTTCGACATTCCGGTGGTGGTCCCGGTGACGACCACGCTGTCCCCGGTGATGGAGGCGTTGGGCGGGGGGCTGGTGATGGAGAGCGAAGACGCCGCGACCGAGATGGTGGCCGCTGCCGAGGTGGCGGTGCCGCCGCGGTCGTCGGTGGCGCGCGCGGCGATGGTGTGCGTCCCGGCCGCGATGCCGCCGATCGTCGCCTCGAAGGGAGGAGCAAGGACGGTCGCGGCCACCACGCCGTCGCGGAGGAAGTCGACCCTGGCGATGGTGCCGTCCGGGTCGGAGGCCGTGGCCACCGCGCGGACCGTCGCGGGCGCGGCGAAGCCGGTGCCCGAGGTGGGGCTCTTCAGCGTCACCGAGGGCGGCGCGTTGGGCGGGCCCACCGAGACGACCACCGGCGTCGAGAGAGTGACCGCGCCGCGGTTGTCGATCGCCTGGGCGGTCAGCGAGTGCGTCCCGACCCCCACGCCGGACCAGGTGAACGACCAGGGGCTGGTGGTGTCGCTCCCGATCAGCGTTCCGTTGGCCAGGAAGTCGACGCGCACGACCGACCCGTCGGCGTCGGAGGCGGAGGCGGCGATCGCGATGCTCGCCGGAGCGGAGAAGTTGGCGCCGCCCGCGGGGGAGGTGATCGCGACCACCGGTGGGCTGTTCGGCGGCTGGTAGGTGTAGCTGAGCGCGGTGGAGGCGGCGTTCCCGGCCGGGTCCGTGGCGGTGAGCGTGAAGGCGTTGGTCCCCGCGCTCAGCGTCACCTCGAAGCTGAAGAAGATCCCGGCGGGGGCCGTCATGCCGTTGGAGAGCCGCACCGTCGCCAGCGGGTCGTCCACCGTGCCGGAGAGGAACAGGGACGGGTCGGAGAAGGCGCTCCCGCTGGGTGGCAGGATGGAGAGGATCAACGGCGCCGTGCCGTCGCTGGTGAACTGCGACGACACCGTGTCCGATGACTGCCCGGCGGCGTTCGTCACCTGCGCGGTGAGCTGGTGCGATCCGTCCGCGAGCGGCGCCGCCGGGGTGTAGCTGGCCTGCCCGGTCGCGGCGTTGAACGAGAACAGCCCGCCCACCGGAGCGCCGTCGAGCGTCGCGGCCAGGCTGTAGGTCGCGTACGAGCTGCCCGGGAAGCCGCACGGGTTGCCGTTGCAGGTGGCTCCGTACTGCAACACCAGGCTCGGCCGACCGGTCGTGAGGGCGCTGGGCAGCGGCCGCACCACCGCGACGGTGGGCTGGACGTCAACCGGCGCGGAGTCACCCACGGCGATGGCGCGGACGTCGCCGTTCCGCGGGATGGTGGCGACGAACGCGCCTGCCACGCTCAGACGCGTCAGTCCGTGCTCGTGGCCCACCCACACCGACTGCTGCCCGCCGTCGGCGGCGATGGACCTGGGAGCGTGGATGTCGAAGTCGCACAGGCTCACGCTGGTCAGCGCGGCGCCCGCCCGCGAGTACGCGGCGAGGATTCCCCCACTCAGGACCCACAGCGCGCCGGTTTGCGCGTCGGCGGAGAGGCCGTCCGCGTCGCCCGGCAGCGGCAGCGAGAGCGAGATTTGCGAGAGGTTGCCCGCGTTTCGCTGGGTGAGCGTCCGCCCCGAGGAGATCCACACCTTCCCGCCCGCTTCGTCCAGCGCGAGCAGCCGGCGCTCGTTCGCCGGGCCGGGAAGGAGGATGGTCCCCAGGAGCGCGCCCTGCGGCGAGTAGCGGCGCAGCTCCTGGCGCACCAGGGCCCAGAGCGTGCCGTCCTGCGAGACGGTGATGTCGCCGGCCGCCGCGCTGATCGTGCTAAGCGTGGCCCCGCTTGTGGACCGGTGCACCAGCGCGTTCTGCGCGACGATCCACACGCTCCCGTCGTTCCGGTCGACCGCGAGCGGCCGCGCGCCGTCGCGCCAGCCGGCCGGCGGGTTCGCCGAGGCGCTGAACAGCAGCGCGCCGTCCGCCGTGTAGTGCGAGAGCCGGTTGCCCCCCAGCGACCAGACCGACCCGTCTCCGCCAAGAGCGATCGCCATCGACGGGTGGGAGGCGATGTCGAGGTCGATCTGATTCGACTGGGGATCGACCCGATGCAATCCGTGGGAATCCCCGAACCACTCTGCGGCGTGCGCGAGCGACGCGACGCCGGCCAGCGCGATCGTGGCGATCGCGTGGGTGAACCGCGCCATGAGGCCCCCTATGTCGTGCCAGGTAACCTGTTTCGCCGGCAAGACTGCGAATCCAGATTAAACATAAAATGCCACATATAGTGTGAAGGGGTCAAGCCCCGCGTTTCGACCCCGGCGCGACGGAGTCACCACCGGATCGTGACCTCTCCACCACGCCCTCCCTGGGTGCCCTGCGTCATCAAGTGGTGTAGACCCGTACGGGATGGGATGCGGGGCAGCCAAGACAGGGTCGTCCTCGCTGAGCCGGGCCGGGACGGCCTCGGGCGCTCGCATCGTCTTCTTGCTGGCGGCCGGCGTCCTGGGGGGCCTGGCGTCGACCGGGCTCCACTCGTTCGTACAGGACCCGCCGCGAGACCATCGGGTCGAAGCCCAGGTCCAGGAGATGGTGGGGGCGGTCGCCCCGCCCTTTGCCGGGAGGGTCGAGGCTCCGCGGTCCTCCGGATTCACCGGGTCCTCTCGCAGCCGGCTGGATGACTGGAGCTGGGCCGTTGCCCGGTTGAATGCCGGGGCCGGCACGATCATGCGGCTCTTCGGCGCGTGCGCGTTGCGCCAGGAGAATGGGCGCACGGGCGATCAGCCGTTGGTTCTCACCTGTCCGGCGCGGGGACCTCCAGCCGGAGCGTGAGTCGCTTCCAGGGCAGGAGCCTCGCGGGCGCCATGGCGCACCAGCGGGGGCTTGGTCACTTCAGTCCGCGATCGCCCTTCCGGGCACGCTCGAGGGACAGATGCACGCGCATGATTTTGTCGAAGCCCTCGCCGTCGTGCTCGGCGTGGCGGCGATCACGACGGTGGTCTTCCAGCGACTGCGCCAGCCGGTCGTGCTGGGGTACATCATTGCGGGACTCATCATCGGCCCGCATGTCCCCATCCCGCTCGTCGCCGACATGGGCATCGTTCAGACCCTGTCCGAGCTGGGCGTCATCCTCCTCATGTTCTCGCTCGGGCTGGAGTTCAGCCTGCGCAAGCTGCTCCACGTGGGCCCCACGGCGGGGCTCACGGCCATCATCCAGTGCAGCCTGATGATCTGGC
Organism: Myxococcaceae bacterium; assembly: GCA_036559665.1. Lineage (GTDB taxonomy): Bacteria > Myxococcota > Myxococcia > Myxococcales > Myxococcaceae > DASRBA01. The sequence continues at coordinate 304 of DATBSS010000753.1, read as the reverse complement.
TGGGCTTCGTGGTGGGCCGCGCCTTCGGCTGGACGGCGAAGGAGAGCATCTTCACCGGCGCCATCATCGCCATCTCCAGCACCACCATCATCGCCAAGGCGTTCGATGAGCAGGGCATTCGCGGCAAGCTGCGCGAGCTCGTCGTGGGCGTGCTCATCGTCGAGGATCTGATCGCCGTGCTGCTCATGGCGACGCTCACCGCCATCTCCACGGGCAGTGGCCTGTCCGCGGGGGACCTGGCGCTGACCACCGGCCGCCTGGTCGCGTTCCTGGTGGGGCTGGTGGTGGTGGGCCTGCTCATCGT
>DATBSS010000752.1:0-5662 GCA_036559665.1 Myxococcaceae bacterium | reverse complement strand
CTGATCATCAGCGCCACCAGCGTCCCCAACGTGGTGGAGGCGGAGCAGCTCCGGCCGGGGACCATCGTGGTGGACGATTCGGCGCCCCACTGCCTGGACCCGCGCCGGGCCATCCGGCGCTTCCAGCAGCGGCGGGACCTGCTCGTCTCCGAGGCGGGGGCCGTCCGGAGCAACCGCGCCATCGGCGAGATCTCCGACACCCACTTCTCCACCGGCTGGGACCACAAGGTCCGCGCGGCCCTCAAGGTGGTGCACCCCAACGAGCACACCTTGATGGGCTGCGTGCTCTCCAGCCTCCTGACCGCGCGCTTCCCAGACCTGGGCTGCCAGGTCGGCATGCCGGAGGAGGGCGCGGTGAGCGCTCACTACCTGAAGCTCAAGGAGCTGGGCTTCGAGGGCTCCCACCTCTACTTCCAGGACCACGTGCTCGACCCGGGCCTGGTGAGGATGTTCCGGGCCGCGTTCTCCTCTCCGCGCCGGCCGATGTGAAGGGCCCCGGTCGTAGCTACCTTCGGGTGGGCAACCTGAAGGAGGGCGGACCGTGGAGATGGGTGGCTATCGGATCGCGACCATCCGGGGGATTCCCATCCGGGTCCACATCACCTTCCTCATCGCCTTGCCCCTGATCGCGTTCGGGTTCGGGCGGGCCTTCATCGCGGCGGCGCAGCTCGCCGGCATCCCGCCGGAGCGGTTGTCCGGGAGCCCATGGCTCTGGGGCCTGGGCGTGGCGGTGGTGCTCTTCGCGTCCGTCCTGGTGCACGAGCTGGCGCACTCGCTCTACGCGCTCCGCACCGGAGGCCGGGTGCGGGACATCACGCTCCTGATGGTCGGAGGCGTCTCGCAGCTCACCGAGCCGCCGAAGAAGGTGAAGGACGAGGCGGTGATGGCGCTGGTGGGGCCGCTGGTCAGCCTGGCGCTCGGCGTGGCGTTCCTCGTGCTGCGGCTCGCCGTGGGCGGGGCGTCGTTCAACCTGCAATTCGCGCTGTTCTACCTGGGCAGCCTCAACCTCTTCCTGGGCCTGTTCAACCTGCTCCCCGCCTTCCCGATGGACGGGGGCCGCATCCTCCGCGCGCTCCTCTCGGGGCGGATGGGCATGGTCCGGGCGACCCGGGTCGCGGCGAGCGTGGGGAAGGCCTTCGCGGTCCTCTTCGCCGTGTGGGGGTTCCTCACCTTCAACATGCTGCTGGTGCTCATCGCCTTCTTCGTGTTCATCGGGGCGAAGGGAGAGGCCCGCTCGGTGGCGGCGAAGGAGCTCCTGGGCCGGCTCCACGTCCGCGACGTGATGAACGGGCCGGTGCCCTCCATCCCCGCGGACCTCTCCGTCCACGAGGCGGCCGAACGCATGTTGGGCGAGCGGCGCCTGGCGTACGCGGTGACCGGCGGCGGGCGGCCGGCCGGCTTCGTCACGCTCCAGTCGATCCAGGCCGTCCCCCCCGAGCGCCGGGCCCAGGTGCCCGTCCGGGAGGTCGCGGTCCAGAGCCCGCCCATCTCGCCGTCGGACGACCTGGGCAAGGCCCTGGGGATCATGGCCGAGACGGACGCGCCGCTGCTGGCGGTCGTGGAGGGCGGGGTGCTGGTCGGGCTCGTGACCCGCGAGGACATCGCTCGCGGGCTCAAGCTGAGCGAGCTGAAGTCCACGCAGGGCCAGGGCGCGGCCTGGCCGATGCGGCGGCGTGAGGCGTAGGGCCCGCTGAGCCCCGGAGGAAGCGGCCGCAGGCCGCCGCGTCAGCGTCCCCTGGGTTTCGGGGACTGAGCGCGCATCAGAAGGTGATCCGGGCGCGCGGATGTGGAACCGTCTCGCCGCCGTGGACGTCACGCTCTTGTCGCTTTCCGCCCGAGGCCCCATGCGTCTGTTGCTGCTCGCGCTCGCCGTTTCGCTGCCCGCGTTCGCCGCCGAGGAGGCTCCGGTCAGCCTCACCGCCTCGGACGGCTCGGGGCTCAAGCTGGTCACCTATTCGGCCCGCGCCGTCGTCGAGGAGCCGCTCGCCTTCACCGAGCTTGCGCTGACCTTCGAGAACCCCCAGGACCGCGTCATCGAGGGCCAGTTCCGGGTGACGCTCCCGCGCGGCGCGACGGTGAGCCGCTTCGCGATGAAGCTCGACGAGCGGTGGCAGGAGGGCGAGGTCGTCGAGAAGCAGGCGGCCCGGCGCGCCTACGAGGACTTCCTCCACCGCCGGCAGGACCCGGCGCTGCTCGAGCAGTCCGCCGGCAACGAGTTCTCCGCGCGGGTGTTCCCCATTCCGGCGAGGGGGAGGAAGGAGCTGATCGTCTCCTGGTCGCACGAGCTCCCGTCCGCCTCCGCTCCCTACGTGCTCCCGCTGCGCGGGCTGCCGGAGGTCTCCGCCCTCTCGGTCGAGGTCTTCGCCGGCGGCGACCAGGTGGCGAAGCTCGATCGGACCCGCTTCGTGCCCGACCAGGACGTTCAGGTGCCCTCGCGCGCGGCGCGGCCGGGCGTGCGCTCTGGAGGGTTCGCCGCGGTGCGGGTGAAGGCGGTGGCGAAGCAGTCTCCCGAGCCGGTCGATTCTCTGATGCTCCTGGTCGACACCAGCGCGTCCCGGGCGCTGGGGTTCTCCTCGCAGCTGTCGATGGTCGAGAAGCTGACCACGGTGCTGGCCAGGGCCAACAGCGCCCTCCCGCTCACCGTGGCCGCCTTCGACCAGTCGGTGCAGGTCGTCTACGACGGGCCAGTGGGCGGTTTCGGCGCCGCCCAGCTCCGGGCGCTGCGCGAACGCCGCCCGCTCGGCGCCAGCGACCTCTCCAAGGCGCTCGCGGCGGTGCTCGAGCAGGGGAAGAAGGCGGCCCGCCACCGCGTGGTGCTGGTGAGCGACGGCGTCTTCACCGCGGGGGAGCTCGAGGGAGACCGGCTGCTCGCGGCGGTGGCGGAGCTGAAGGGGGCGGGGGTGGCGCGGCTGGACGCGATCTCAGTGGGGGGCATCCGTGAGGAGGGGCTGCTCCGGCGGCTGGTGACCGGGAAGTTGCCGAGGACCGGCGCGGTGCTCGACGGCGACCTGGCGCCGGAGGAGCTGGCGCGGCGGCTTTCGGAGGCGACGGTTGCGAAGGTGCCGGTGGTGGCAGAGGGCGCGAAGATGGTGTGGCCGGCGGCGCTCGAGGGCGTGCAGGCCGGGGACGAAGCGGTCGTGTACGTCGAGCTCGCGGACGCCCAGGCGCCGCTGAAGCTGTCGGTGGGTGGCGCCCCGGTGGAGACGAAGGGCCTGGCGTCCATCGAACGGCCGCTGCTCGCGCGCGCGTGGGCGCAGGCGAAGATCGCCGCGCTCCTCGACCGCCAGGACCGCGCCAACCTCGGGCCGAAGGACAAGCAGGAGCTCCGCGCGGAGATCGTCGCGTTGTCGGTGAGTCACCGGGTGCTGTCGCCCTACACGGCGCTGCTGGTGCTGGAGACGGAGGCCGACTACGAGCGCTTCCACATCGACCGCAAGGCGCTCGCCGACATCCTCACCGTGCGCGCCGGGCACGTCGGCGTGATGAAGCAGCGCGAGGTCCAGGTGGCGCGGCTGCAGGTCCAGTCGAAGCCGACCGGCGCGGTGGTCAAGAAACCGGAGCCGCTGGAATCCGCCGGGAAGGCGGACAAGAGGGCCGTCGATGGCCGGGAGGACCTGGCGAAGGAGGAGGAAGCGCCGCAGGAAGTCGAGAAGAGCGTCGAGGAGAGCAAGGATGTCCCCGCCGCGGAGCCTGAACTGGATCAGGCGCCGTCCGCGAACGGGCCGCCTCCGGTCGCCGCGGCTCCCGCGCCGCCGCCCGCCACGGCGCGCCCCGCCGATGACATGCCACGCATGCGCTCGGAGCGGAGGCGGTCCAACGAACAGTTCGAGGAATCGCCCTCCGAGTCCCGGACCGAGGATTCGCTTCCCGCGTCTCGCGAGCCCTACGAGGGCCGGTTCAAGGACGTGATGCGCGCGCTGGCCCAGAACCCGAAGAAGGGGTTCGAGCTCGCGGCCGGCTGGCGGGAGGAGCAACCGGGCGACGTGCTGGCGCTGGTCGCGCTGGGTGAGGCCTCCGAGCGGAAGGGCGACCTCGAGCGCGCGGCCCGCGCGTACGGCTCGATCATCGACCTCTTCCCGGCCCGGGCCGACCTGCGCCGGTTCGCGGGTGGCCGCCTCGAACGTCTCGACGGCCGGGTCTACCAGGCGCTCGCGGCGGACTCCTTCGCCAAGGCGGCGGAGCAGCGGCCGGATCACCCGGCGAGCCACCGCATGCTCGCCTTCGCGCTCCTGCGCGCGGGCCAGCCCGCCAAGGCCTTCGACGCGATCGAGAAGGGCTGCCTGACCGGGTATCCCGAGGGCCGGTTCCTGGGGGTCGACCAGATCCTCCGGGAGGACGCGGGGCTCATCGCGGCGGCGTGGATGAAGGCGGAGGCCAACTCGGCGCCGGCCATCCGCGCGCGGCTCGCGAAGCTTGGCGGCACCGTCGAGAACAAGCCGTCGCTGCGCTTCGTGCTCACCTGGGAGACGGACGCCAACGACGTGGACTTCCACATCCTCGACGCGAAGGGCGGCCACGCCTGGTACTCCTCGAAGCACCTGCCGTCGGGCGGCGACCTCTACGCCGACGTCACCACCGGCTACGGGCCGGAGTGCTTCACCATCCGGCAGCCGCACGGGCAGCGCGCCTACCCGTACACGCTTCGCGCGCACTACTACTCGCGCGGCCCCATGGGCTACGGCATGGGCAAGCTCGAGATCATCGAGCACGACGGAGCGGGCGGCCTGCGCTTCGAGGAGCGGCCCTACGTGGTGATGGTGGACGGCGCCTTCGTCGACCTCGGCACGGTGACGCGCTGATCACACCTTGATCGCGATCTTGCCGCGGACCCGGCCGGCCTCGAGCTCGCGCATCGCGTCCGGCGCCTGGTGGAGCGGGTAGACCCGGTCGATGGCCGGAGTGACCTTTCCGGCTTCGATGAGCCCGGCCAGCAGCTCGAGGCTCTCGAAGTGCTCCTTGTTCAGGAACCAGGCGAACCGCTGGCGCGTGAACGGTGACAGCGCCAGGGCCATCAGCGGGCGCCCGAAGAAACCGCCGGTGATGTCGCCGCCGTGCTCGCCGCCCACGAAGACCAGCGTTCCTTCCGGGGCGAGCGCGCGGCGCAACCGGGAGAGGGGTGAGTTGCCCCCCATGTCGAGGATCAGGTCGTAGCGCTGGGAGCCGTCCGCGAAGTCGGCCCGGGCGTAGTCGATGACGTGGTCGGCTCCGAGCGACCGGACCAGGTCCGCCTTGGCCGCGCTGCACACCGCCGTGACCTCGGCGCCCATTGCCTTGGCGATCTGCACCGCGAAGCTGCCCACCCCTCCAGAGGCGCCGATGATCAGCACCCGCTGCCCGGCCCGGACCCGCCCCGCGTCACACACGCTCTGCAGCGCGGTCGCGCCCGAGATCCCGACGACCGCGGCTTGCTCGAAGGTGAGCGTGGCGGGCTTGCGCGCCAGCTTGTCCTCCCGGGCGCGTGCGTACTCGGCGAAGGTGCCCTGGCCGATCCCGAACACCTCGTCCCCCACCTTGAAGCGGGTCACCGACGCGCCGACCGCCGCCACCGTGCCGGAGACCTCGAGCCCCATCACCGGGTTCTTCGGCCGGCGGAAGCCAAAGCCCATCAGGCGCATCAGGTACGGCTTGCCCGTCATCAGGTGCCACGCCCCCCGGTCCAACC
>DATBSS010000751.1:0-2450 GCA_036559665.1 Myxococcaceae bacterium | reverse complement strand
CCTCAATATCTTGTGAAGCTCGAGCTCCTGCCACACCTTGCTGCTGATAATGTGGTGCGACTGGCCTGTGCATTCCTGCTTCTCGTTCGGGTCCTGGCCGCTGCCGCACCCGGTGCGGTCGACGATCTCCGCCTTGGCCTTCTCCGCCTCCTGAGCGGCCTGCGCCATCGCTGACAGGCGCAAGATGCCCTTCAACATCTCCGGATAGGTCTTGGCCAGTGACTCACAAGCGGCGGGTGAACCCTGCTTGCACTTGCATACGACGGTGTTGTCCACCTCCGGGCTGCAAGGGACCGGCACGGGCGGAACGTCGGAGAGGAGGAAGCCGAAGGCGAGGAGCACGGCGTTCATGCGACGCGCCTTACCACGCTGGCGGGAGATTCAGGATCGCGCTGGACGAACGCGGCGGGTCGTGCGACGGAACGGGGATGCGCCGTTTCCTTCTCCTCGCCCTGTTCCTCGCCGCCTGCGCCGCGCCCGCGCCCAGGCCGGCCGCGCTTCCTCCCGAGCCGCCCTCGCCCGCGACGAGGCTCCGGGACGCGATCCTGAAGGACTCCCACGCGCACGAGTACACGCGCGAGCTCGCGGACCGCATCGGCCCCCGGCTGGCGGGCAGCCCGGGTGACGCGCGCGCGGTGGCGTGGGCGAAGGGGGCCATGGAGACCATCGGTTTGACCGACGTGCGGACGGAGCCGGTCAAGGTGCCGCGCTGGGTCCGCGGCGTGGAGACCGCCCAGATCGTCACGCCCTCCCCGCAGCCGCTGGTGGTCACCGCCGTCGGCGGGAGCGTCAGCACGCCCGCGGACGGCATCGAAGCCGAGATCGTGGAGGCCGCCACCTTTGACGACTTCGCCAAGCTCCCGGACTCCGCCATCAAGGGGAAGATCGCCTTCTTCTACGCCGTGATGGAGAAGGGCCCCACCGGCAAGGGCTACGGCGCCACCCACCGGTACCGGACCGAAGCCGCCTCCATCGCCGCCAAGCGCGGCGCGGCCGCCGTGCTGGCCCGCTCCCTCTCCACCGACGATGCCCGCCTGCCGCACACCGGCGCGATGCGCTACGCGGACGACGCGCCGAAGATCCCCGCCGCCATGCTCGCCCCGCCCGACGCGGACCTCCTCCATCGCCTCGGCGGGCGGATCCGCGTCCGCCTGACGCTCACCTGCCAGACGCTTCCGGACGCCACCTCCGCCAACGTGATCGGCGAGATCCGCGGCCGCGAGAAGCCCGAGGAGATCGTCCTCCTCGGCGCTCACCTCGACTCGTGGGACCTGGGCGCCGGCGCGCAGGATGACGGCGCCGGCGTGGGCATCGTGCTCGAGACCGCGCGGCAGATCCTCGCCGCCAACGCGCCGCCGCGCCGGACCATCCGCTTCGTCCTCTTCGCCAACGAGGAGAACGGCCTCCGGGGCGGCATTGCCTACGCCCAGGCGCACCAGGCGGAGCTGGCCAAGCACGTCCTGGCCCTGGAGGCGGACGGCGGCGACGGCCAGCCCACCGGCTTCAGCTACATGGGCGGCCCCGAGCAGGCCGCGGCGGCCGCGCCGATCGCCGCGCTCCTGGCGCCGCTCGGCGTGGGCGCTCCCGAGGTGGCGGACCACCACGGCGCGGATCTCACCCCACTCCGCCCGGCGGGCGTCCCCATGGTCCACGTCCTCCAGGACGTCACCCACTACTTCGACTGGCACCACTCGGCGGACGACACCTACGACAAGATCCGCCCGGACCAGCTCGCCCGCGCCGCCGCCGCCTTCGCCACCGTCACCTACGCCGCGGCGGACTCGCCTTCTTCGTTCGGCCGCGTCCCCGAACCGCCGCCTTCCGCGACGAAGCCTTGGGCTTTGCCTTCTTCTTCGCCGGCTTCTTCTTGCCGAAGTACTTCTGCATCGGCTCGAAGTAGTGCTCCACCCACCCCTCCCGGTACCGCGCCCCCTGTCCCTCCGGGATCTCCGAGTGCCGGAGCACCAGCCGCGTCCCGCCGCCATCCCCGAACAGCAGCACCTCCAGGATCGAATCGGGCGCGCTCTCCGGGAACTCCGCCGTCCTCCACGACTGGAGGAGCCTGACCCCCGGCTCCAGTTCTAGATTTCGCCCCCGGATGTACCCGTCCCAGGCGCTGTGGTCCGCCCCCACCGACGGCTGCCCGGTCGCCGGGCCGCCCGTCATCCGGGCGTGCTCGCGCCCCGTGAGCCAGGCCCGGTACACGGCCGCCGGCGCCGCGGAGATCCTCGCCTCCAACTCGAACCGCTCGCGCGCCATCCGGGCACCCTCCCGCTCACGCCACGCTGAGGTGCCAGGCAGGCAACCGCAGGGGTGAGCCGCGCGGCCACCATACCTACCTTCGCGGCGAGGGGGGACCCATGCCGCGCACGTACCGTTTCGACCATTTCACCGTGCCCAAGCACGAAGCACCCGCGCAACCCGCGGACGAAAAGACCCGCGTCACCCGG
>DATBSS010000750.1:0-1636 GCA_036559665.1 Myxococcaceae bacterium | reverse complement strand
GGGGCCGGGGTGGTCGAGGTGGCGCCGGGGTCCGCCACTACCCGACCTCGGGGACGTACCGGGCGATGATCTCCCGCAGCGGGGCCAGCTCCCGGCGGCGGTCGAGCGCGGACTTCACGTACCGGAGCGAGGCGGGGATGGAGACCAGGAAGCCGGGGTTGCCCTTCACCCGGTTGATGTACTCGAAGCGGCCGGCATCCTTGAGCTTCCGCTGCACGGTGAGCAGGTCGAAGAAATCCTTGAACGGGCGCGGGTCGATCGCCTCGCCGGTCTCGCGGCGGAAGGCGTCCAGGTAGAGGTCCAGCATCCGGTCCACGAAGGGCCAGTCCAGCTCCACGTAGCTGTCGCGCAGCAGCGCCACCAGGTCGTACTGGCGCGGGCCGAGGAGCGCGTCCTGGAAGTCGATCACCACCAGGTCGCCGTCCTTCACCATGATGTTCCGGCTCTGGTAGTCGCGGTGGGTGAAGCCGCGGGGCTCCTCCGCCAGCTGGCGGGCGATCGTCCGGAAGACGGTATCCAGCCCGGAGCGCTCGGCGGTGGTGGGCTTCTTGCCGCTCCACACCTCCAGGCCCCACTCGCGGAAGTGGTGCAGCTCCCAGTCGTAGAGGTCCTCGTCGAAGGCGCGGGTGAAGGCCAGGCAGGACGGGTCGCGCTCTCGCTCGGCGCGGGCTCGGAGGCGGGCGAGCAGCTCCACCGCGCGGGCGTACAGCTCGTCGCGGCGCTTGCCGCCCTCCAGCGCCATCTCGAAGGTGACGTCGCCCAGGTCCTCCAGGACCATCATCCCCACCGGCTCGTCGTAGCGGAGGATGGAGGGGACGCGGACCTGGAGGCGATCCAGGTAGCGGTGGACGTTGACGAAGGGCAGCTCCTTGGGAGGTTCGCCCTTGGTGGCCTCCTCGCTCTTCTTCGACGCGTCGGGGGGCATCACCATCACCACCCAGCTCCGGGGCGGCTGGCCGACGCGGTAGTACGAGCGGTTGGAGGCGTCTCCCTTGAGCTTGCGGATCGGCGCTCCGGGGGCGCGCGCGCCGGTGACCTGCTCTACCTGGGCGCGGAGGGCATCGTCGAGCTCCATCTGGCCTCTGACGTTAAGGGTGGACTGGCGCTGGGCTCAAGAGATCAGCGGGTGGCGCGCTTGAGAGGCAGGAGATCGAACGGGAGGGCGACCAGCGTCTTGAAGCGCCCCACCTGGGTGGGGACGCGGCGCATGGACTCGTCGTTGAAGCCCTGGGCGGTGGAGATGATCACCACCGGCTCGCCCTGCTCGTTGGTGCCGGGGCCGATGTGGTGGATGCCGCGGACGCCGAACAGCAGGCGGATGCACTCCTCCACCGCCTCCATCAGCTCCGGGTCCTCCTCCTCGCCGCCGGAGTGGCTCCGCTCGTCGTCCTCCTTGAACAGGACGCCAGGCTCCTTGGCGTTCTCCAGCGCCTCGTAGAGCGTGCCCTTGGGAGCGGCCGCGCCCGGGAGCGGAGGTGGCTGCATGGCCAGCTTCTTCTCCGTGCGCGCCATGGGGGAGGCGCCGAGCGCGCGCGATTGGGCTGCGGCCCTGGCCTCCCCCTGGGCCTTCGCCTTCTGGCCGGGTTTCGAGTCGTGGGTGGAGGGGTGCTCCGCCTCGTCCCAGGCGCTGGCGCCC
>DATBSS010000749.1:0-9947 GCA_036559665.1 Myxococcaceae bacterium | reverse complement strand
CCCCTTGAGCCCTCATCCAGCGCGCTCGGCAACACCAGGGTTTCTGTTCGAGCACCGGTTCGAGGTCCCAAGGCTACATGCGAAAGTGCATCGGATTGCATCGCTCCTCACCCGATGTACCCGCAAGAAGAAGCCCCGGCTCCGCAACCTCGCGAAACCGGGGCTTCATCCTGAGCGGCGGACAAAGGTTCGAACCGGCGACCCCGAGTTTGGGAAGGTCATACTTCGCGAGGTGGCGGGCGTCGATGGCCCATCTGTTCGCTGCGCGCCCGCCCTTCCGTCACCGGTTGCGCAGTCGCTGAAGGTCCGGTACCGCTCCACCCATGCACTCGTTGCTCGTGATGGCGCTGGCGGCGGTAGGCGTAAGCGGCGGCCCGGTGGTAGTGGCGGAGACGCCGGGCGGGGCCGTGTCGGACTTCGGGAGCTGGTACGCGGTGAAGGCGGTGACCGCGGGGACGCGCGCGCAGGAGCCGGCCGCCCTCGCCATCTACGACGCCCGTCCGAACACGCCCGGGGACCGGCCGGTGGGGACGTTCTCCGTCCAGGTGCGGGACGAGTTCTTCATGCCGAAGCTCGAGGGCGCGCGGGCCATCGCATTCCGCCCCCACGGATGGGAGGAGCACCCGGTCGACGGCGCCCTCTCCGCGGACGTGTCCGTGTTCACGCTGGAGCGGAACGTGTTCGCGGTGGTGATCGCCCTGCATGGGGTGAGCGCGCCGCTGACGTTCTCCGCCGTGTTGAGGGGGACCGGGGCCGCCGGTGGGAGCATGACCGGGAACGAGGTGACGCTCGATGACGGGCGTGGGCAGGCCTTCGGCGTCTTCGCCGGGAGCACCGCGAGTGTCCAATTCATCGCCTTCACCCCGGGCGTCAATAACGAATACGAATGGCAAAAGATGTACCCGGTGACTGGGGACGTGACGGTCGGCTTCGTGCTCGCGTTCGAGGACGGGCCTGGATTGGCCGAGGGACGCGGAGTCGCGGCGCTCGCCGGCCACGGCGCGGCCGGCACCTGGCTGACCCCGGTGCTGGCGGACTGGGCGGCGTACCGCGCCTCCTTCCCGGGCGTGGGCGCGGTCCCCCAGGCGTGGGCCGACGCGGACGCGAACGCCCAGGCCACGCTCCGCATGAACCGCGACGGGCGTGGCTGGATCGGGCTCGGAAGCCCGCCCCTGGGCGGGATCGCCCGGTCGAAGACGCACGCGGACCACTTCTGGCTGCTCGATTCGCCGATCGCGGCGCTCGCCGTGTCGGAGTCCTCGGTCCCGGATGCCTTCCAGGTGCTGGGAACGTTGCTCGACGCCCAGGTGCCGGCCGGGGCCTCGGAGGCGGGCCTCATCCCCAACCACGTGGATGACGTGGGCGCCACGCCGTCCCTCAACAACCCGCTGGCCACCGACGCGTACTCGGCGCCACCGGTGCTCCCGGTCGTCCTCCGCACGCTCTGGGAGCGATCCGCGAAGGACGTGGCGGCGCAGTCCGACCTGGAGCGCGCGTACCGCGGCGGCGCCGCCCTGCACGACTGGTGGCGGGCGCGGCGCGACCTGGACGGCAACGGCCTGATCGAGGTCAACGGTTCGGTGGAGGCGGAGATGCCGGACTCGCCGCGCTTCTCCGTCTGGGCCGCCACGGCCAACATCCCGGTCCCGGACAGCACGCCGCGCGCGCGGCTGAACGCGTCGGACCTGAACGCGTGGTTGCAGTGGTCGGAGCTGGAGCTGTGGCGGACGGGGGAGGTGCTGGGAAAGAGCGACGCGTCGAGCTGGCTGAACGCCGCCAACGCCCGCGCGTCGAAGATCGACGACGCCACCCAGGGGTTCTGGGACGACGAGAAGGGCGCCTGGGTGGACTACGCGCTGGACGCGAACCGCGAGAAGGCCCCCCAGGGCCCGCGCACGCCGTCCTCCTTCTGGCCGTTCGCCACCGGCACCGAGCGCGACCCCGTGCGCCTCCGCCGCGCCGCCACCGGGCTCACCGATCCGGCCCAGCTCTGGCTGGCGCACGGCGTTCCGTCGGTGGCCGCCACCGAGATCGGGTTCCTGCAGGATGTCCCGTGGCGCGGCGCGATCTCCCCGTGGCAGACGTACTTCCTCCTCCAGGGCCTCTCCCGGTTCGGGTTCGAGGCCGAGGCGGAGGCGCTGAGGACGCGGCTGCTGGACACGCTCGCCGCGCAGCCCGCCATGTACGCGCACTACGCGGCGTTCACGGGGGTGGGGCTGGAGGCGGCCGGCACCTCCACCACGGCGGCGGTGTTCGTCGAGGCCCTGCGGCGCCGCTACGAGGAGGAGACGTTCGCGCTGTTGGGCGGGAGCGTGCCCACCTCGCGCCAGGGGCAGATCCGGCGGATGTTCCGCTTCTCGGACGGGGTGGTGCTGGCGGAGATCTCGGTGGACGGGACGCGCGAGCTGCCGCGGACGCACTTCACCGCCGCCGCGGCGATCTTCTCCGGCGACCCGACGGCCCTCACCTTCGCAGACCCGACCGGCGCGGTTGGCACGCGCGAGATCACCGTGTCCCTGCCGGCGTTCGACCAGGCGGAGGTGGAGATCGAGCACGGGGATGGATCGGCGGAGACGATGTCCCTCGAGAAGGCGCCGCTCTCTGTCACCGTGCGGCTGGACGACACGCTGCGTCTTCAGCGCTACCACTTCGCCGGGGAACACTCGTGCGGCTGCGGCGAGGGTGGGGGGGCGCCGCTGGGCGCGCTGGCGATGGTGATCGCGCGCGCAATGGCCTCGCGGAAGGGTCGTAGAAAAGAGCGGCGGACGGCTTCGGCGTCTCAGCGGGGACGGAGGTGTTTGTGAGCGAGCAAACCCTGACCGGGACGTCCGCCTTCTTCTCTCCCTAGTGCGGGGCTGGCGGGGGGGAGGCGACCACCGAGTCTCCCTCGGCCGACATCACCCAACCGGCGGGAAGCGTGAGCGTCCATCCCTTGCCCTTCCAGCGCGCCTTCGCGGCGAGGGCGCCGGAGGGGAGGCGGACGCCCTTCTCCAGCGGGACCCGCACCTCCTTCCAGTTGGGGGACACGAGCGCGCCGCCGGGCGCGGAGAGGTCGGCGCCGGCGTCGGTCTTCCACCCCACCGCGGCCAGCACCGTCCCCGCGTCCCCGAGCGGGACGCTGGCGCGGTAGTCGAAGGTAAGCCGCAGGGCGGCGGGTCGGATCCGCAGCGTGGGGCCGCTGACGAACCGCGCCTTCAGGTCGGCGAGCTGCTTCTGGCGGGCGGCCCAGCGGCGCTCCTCCTCCTTGCGGATGGCGTCCAGGTTGAACGCGGCGGCTTCGCGCTGCGCCTTGGCGTCCACCGCGTCCTTGGCCGCGCTGCCCCCGAGGGCGGCTTCGGCCCAGGCGGCGGAGACCGGCTCCAGCGTGAGCGCCAGCAGCTTCGGGAGGTCGGGCGTGGCCACCAGGTGGAAGCGCCAGCGTTCGTTCCGTTGCTGGAGGAGCGCGCCGTACGCGGGGCCGGTGGCGTAGGGGAACGAGCGGACCAGGGTCGGGTTCTTCGGCGCCTCCGCCAACGCCCGGATGAGGTCTTCGCGGGTGCCGCCGGAGAGCGCCCAGCCGGTGTATTCGGCGCAGCCCTCGGCCAGCTCGAGGAGGCGCTCGCGGTCGCGCTCCTCGGGGGTGGCGGCCTGGAGGCGGCGGGCCCGGAAGAGGAGGGCCCGGGCGAGCGCGGCGTCGTCCGGCTTGGGGGAGGTGAGGGCCTCCTGGAGGGCCAGCATCTCGAGGCGGAGCCAGATCCGGCCCTCGGGCTGGTCGAGGAGGTCGGAGCCGGGGACGGTCTCGTTGAAGGGCTTGAGCTGGAGGACGGTGGGCTGCCAGACGTGGAACGACTCGTGGATGAGGAGCTTGAGGGCTTCCGGGTCGCTGGCGGGGAGGGGGAGGATGACCATCGCCCAGCGGTAGTGCTCCCACTCGACGGCGGTGTTGGAGGGGGAGAGGCCGGGCGGGAGCGGGGCGGTCCAGAGCGGGACGCCCTCGGGGAGCGCGCGCGCCGCCACGGGCGTCAGGGCGTCGGTGTGTGCATCGAAGTTCGAGTACACCTGGTCCCCGCGGACGAAGAGCCAGGGGGCGGTGACCGGGCGGCCCCAGAGCTCGCCGCCGTCCTTCTTGAGGCGCTGGGTGGCGTCGGCGGCCAGGCGGGCGGCGCGGACCACCTCGGGTGGGAGGGGGCCTGCGGCGAGCGAGGCGGTCGAGGCGGTCAGGGCCCAGAAGCACAAAAGGCGGCGCATGGGTGAGGGAGTCTCCCCCATCCAGACCTGGGCGCACAGATCGATGCGTCGCCCCCTTCCGAGAGCGGGTGGCCTTCGTGTAGTGTCCGCCGCCCTCTGGGGGGAGGCCCCCGCAGCGAGAGCGATCAAGCGGTGAGCGACGAGAAGAGCGGATTTGGTGGCAGGGGAGCCGGCGGGCCGAAGAAGCCTCCGGCAACCTTTGGCGATGTGATGCTGGGTATTCCTTCGGGCGCGCGCGACCGCGACGGAGGACGGCCAGGGCGGCGCGATCGCCCCGAGCGCGGCGCCGGTGGCGAGCGAGGTGGCGGCGGCGAGCGAAGAGGGCGCGACGACCGGGGCGGCCGGAAGGGCGGCGAGGGGGCTGCGCCGGGGGCTCCGCCTGCCGGCGCGGCGGCGACCGAGGGGGCTGCGCCTGCGGGCGAGGCGTCCGGCGGCGGCGGCGGCGGCGGCGGTGGTCCGAGGCCCGAGCGTGGTGGCAGGGAGCAGGGCCACGGGCGCGGCGAGCGGAAGGAGCGGCCGCCGAGGAAGCCGCAGGGTCCGCTGGTGGTGGTGAAGCGGGCATCCGGGGTGGTGGAGACGAGGCCGCTGGAGGGTGGGGCGGAGGCGGGGGCGGCGAGCGCCGAGCCGGGTGCCGGGGCGGAGGGTGCGTCTCCGGAAGCGGCCGGGGCGGTGGCGCCGGAGGCCCCTGCTCCGACTCCTCCTGCGCCCAGGCCGGTGCCGGTCCCGCGGGGGCCGAGCGTGTCGGACGAAATGCCGGAGAGCCAGAGCTTCGCGGAGATGTTCGAGGCGCAGGCGAAGGAGGGCGGGGCGAGCCGGAAGCAGGTGCGGGTCGGGGAGAAGGTGAAGGGGAAGATCTTCCAGCTCGGGGCGGACACGGCGTTCGTGTCGCTGGGTGGGCGCAGCGAGGCGATGATCGAGCTGCGGGAGCTGAAGGACGAGGAAGGAATCCTTCGCCTGGGGGTGGGGGACGAGATCGAGGCCCACGTCATCGAGGCGGGGGCGAAGGGGATCTACCTGTCGAAGACGCTGTCCAAGGGGACGGCGACGATGGCGATGCTGTCGGAGGCGCGGGCGAGCGGGATCCCGGTGGAGGGGTTGGTGCTGTCCGTGAACAAGGGCGGCCTGGAGGTGGCGGTGGGCGACGTGCGCGCCTTCTGCCCGGTGAGCCAGATCGACGCCAAGTTCGTGGAGAAGCCGGACCAGTTCATCGGCGAGCGGCTGAAGTTCCGGGTGATGGAGATCCGGGACCGGGGCGGGGTGGTGGTGTCGCGGCGGGCGATCCTGGAGGAGGAGCAGAAGGCGCTGGCGGCGGAGACGCGGAAGAAGCTGCAAGCCGGGTACGTGACGAAGGGGAAGGTCACGTCGGTGCGCGACTTCGGGGTGTTCGTCGACCTGGGCGGCGTGGAGGGGATGATCCCGATCGGGGAGCTGTCGCACGCGCGGGTGGAGCACCCGAGCGAGGTGGTGAAGGTCGGGGACGAGGTGGAGGTGGAGATCCTCAAGATCGACGCGCCGAACCCGAATTCGCCGGACAAGGGGAAGCAGCGGGAGCGGATCTCGCTCTCCATGCGGTCCCGTCTGGAGGACCCCTGGAAGGCGGCGGTGGAGGACATCAAGGAGGGGCAGAAGCTGAGCGGGAAGATCGTCCGGCTCCAGCCCTTCGGCGCGTTCGTGGAGCTGCGGCCGGGGGTGGATGGGTTGATCCACATCTCGGCGCTGTCGAACCGGCGGATCGCGCACCCGCGGGACGTGGTGCGGGTGGGGCAGGAGGTCCAGGTCACGGTCGAGAAGGTGGATCCGGCGGAGAAGCGGATCGGCCTGCGACTGGTGCCGCCGGAGGGTGAGGAGGCGGCCGGGGCGGCGGCGGGGGCGAGCGCGCCGGTGACGGTGGAGGTGAAGCGGGCGGAGGCGGGGCCGAAACCGGAGCCGGCGCCAAAACCGAGGGTGGGGCAGGTGGTGGTGGGGAAGGTCGACCGCATCGAGCCCTACGGGGTGTTCGTGCAGTTCCCGGGCGGCAAGGGGCTCATCCCGGCGAGCGAGACGGGCACCGAGCGGGGGACGGACCTCAAGCGCCACTTCCAGTTGGGGAACGAGGTGAAGGTGGAGGTGGTTGAGATCGACGCCAGTGGGAAGATCCGGCTCTCCATCACCGCGGCGCAGCGGAGCGAGGAGCGGGCGGAGATGGACGCCTACCGCAAGACCAACCAGCCCAAGGGCGGCGGCAAACAGGGCTTCGGCACCTTTGCCGACCTCCTCAAGGGGAAGAATCCTCTCGGCGACAAGGGGTAGACCCTCGGGAAGATTCGGATTGACGCGGTAGTTCAACGAAGATACAAGCCGTGCCCACATCGCGGGGTGGAGCAGCCTGGTAGCTCGTCGGGCTCATAACCCGAAGGTCGCAGGTTCAAATCCTGCCCCCGCAAAGTCTCAGGTTCAAATCGGGGTTCCAGCCTGCAAGAGGTTGGAACCCCGAATCTTTTGCGCGGGCTCCATGCCCACCACGACGCCACCCAACTCGTGACCTGCGCCCGCCGCGAAGGTGGGTGACCGATCGAGCGCCCAGTTCGAACATGGAAGGTGAGCGGGGTGGCCGAGGTCGCGACTCCGCCAGCGATCAACCCTGCGGCCTCGGGAGGTGCTCCCCCCATGTTCGAGGCACAGGCGTTCGCCCATCGCATCCCCCTCCTACCGGCCCTGGTATTCGCGGTCGTCCAGGTCGGCTGTGCTCCGGCGCCTCAGGCTGTGCGCCTCCGCACGGCGGATGGTCAGGTCCGGGTCACCACGCCCGCCCAGCGGCCGCCGATGGTGCTGCCGAAGGAGGAGGTCCATCGAGTCGTCCGCGCGCTGGCGAAGAAGGTCGTCCCCGTCGCCGACCCGCTGGAGTTCGCCCGCGAGCAGTTCGAAGTGCCCGTCCGCGAGGGCGTCTACATCTTCAACGCGCGCACCAAGGAGCTGAAGCCCGCGGACCGGACGACGGAGGCGGCCGAGGAGCCCCCGCCGTAGCTGCTGGAGCAGGCGCGGCAGTACCTCCGGTGGTGCGCGAACCGGCACCAGCCCGGCGACTGCCTCGGCGTTCTCCACGGCAGGCGCACCCTGGACGCGCACGGGCGGTACGCGGTGGCGATGGGTATCGCCATCGCCGGTACCCTGGAGGCCACCAAGGATGGTCTTGAGGACATGGTCAGCATCAAGGAGGTGCTGGGAATGGTGGTGGCCGGCGTCACCATGTACGCCGTGCTGTGGACGTTCCCGGAGCTCACGACGAAGGGCATCGCTACCGCGATTACCATCGTCCTGGTCGGGTACGTCGGTGTGCACACCCTCTACACGCTCGGCGGCGGCTTCGTGGACCTCATCGAGAATTCGGAGAAGGCGACCACCTTCGAAGCGCTCCATGACGCGGGGGAGAACTTCGCCCGGGTGATGGGTGCCGATGCCGCGCGAATCCTGGTGATGGTGGCGACCGCCGCAGTCGGGACCGGGCTCAGCCACGGGCTCATCCGGCTGGCGAAGGTATTGCCCAACCTTCCCGGCGCCACCCAGGCGTCGGAGCTCGCGGTGGAGGAGGGCGCCGTCGCTTTCAACCAGGTGGAGGCGGTGGAGTCCGTCACCATCGGCAAGGGCGGCCTGACCATCTCCCTCGTGAACGGCGCCGTGCTCGCGACCAGCCTCGACGGCAACTTCGCGCGTGGACCGCGCATCAATCTCTATCGGCCCACGCCTGCTCCGAAGGCAGAGGCAAGCAGCGCGGCAGACGCCGTCCGCCTACGCAAGCAGTTGGCCAGCGAGGCCGGAGCAGCGGAACTGAAGGCTGGCGGCGGCAGGGCTATTGCGGGAGCTGGAACGCGTGAGGCGATCACCGACCTACCGCGGATCCTCGCCGAATACGGCGGGCGTGCCGAAGACTGGGCGAAGGTGACGAGCGAGGTCTACTCCGTCGGCGACGGCACAACGGTTCAGGTCCACGCCTACCGCAACGTCAAGACCGGCCAATTGGTCGAGCTAAAGTCCAAGGTGGAATGATGGAGCGATCGAGCGCGGAGACCGTCCGGAAGGAGATCGCCGGGATCGCAAACCGACTGCTCTCAGGTGAACTGGGGTTGCACGAGGGCTGCCGGGCAATCGCCCATCTGCGCACGCGACTTCCAGACGCGGACCTTTACGACCCCGACGTGCTGGTTTTCGTCGTGGTGGACTCGGACCTGGACGACGTCCCGCTCGGTGTGGCGCGGCAACGGTGGGATCCGGCAGCGTTGGCGACGAAGGACCAGCGGGCGACCGAATATCTTGGGCAGGTAAGAGAGAAGATCCTCCGAGCCTGCCAAACCCTGAGCCTCCGTTGGGGCGCTTCTGCGTAGGACACGCCAGCGCTCAGGTGACGCGGAGCTCCGCGCTGGGAACGCGGACTCACCGCCTCCGCCGCAGAAGTGGTGGACGGGCCCTCACCTGGGCACGTCAGGTACTGCCCTGAGCCCTCCTCTCTCGCTGGTCTAGCCGGCAGCCCGCCGGTCGATGGCGATCTTGGCCGTGAAAGGAAAGGTGGCATAGCGAGTCTGCGATAGGTCGATGATCGCGCGGGACTCCTTCAGCGCCACCAAGGGCATGAGTCTGCGCCGGGTGGCTGTTTGGGGAGAGGGGCGACTGATTGGTGAGTGGGTCCGCACGGCGGCCAATGCCATTGTCCGTACCCTTCCTCCTCCCTGATCGAAGCATCGGCGCGAACCTCATGGAAATCCTCGATACATGGCGGCGGGATTGGGCGCTGGCGGGCTGGAGCTACCGGCCGATGGCGCGGAGCGATGGGCGCCTTATTCCCGTCGATCTGAGGCCGCCGGAGGTCCGTCGCCGTTGGCTTCAACGACTGTTCGGTCAGTTGTCGGCTGTGCTGGGAGATTTTGGCTATCCCACGAAAGTTGAAGTCTCCACGCTGTCGAAGGGGGAGCTCTCGTACGCCGTCGACTGGCGCAGCCCAGGAGGCCCCGCTGCTCTGATGGCGTTCTTCGAGCAGGCGAACGACATCTTCGGCGTGATCGTGACTCTGAACCTGGCCTGCTTGGGCAGGGATCTGGAACCGATGGAGATCGAGGAGGGGGCGACGCTCTGGCTAAACACCCTGCTAACCGACTCCGGAGATCTCAACGTGGCACAGGAAGACCCGGTCTACATTCGCGTCGTCCTCAATGCTGACATTTACGCTCCTCGCTCTCACGGGCAGGTGCAGGACAATTCGCTCCTGGCTGCGCTCAACGGTCCTCGACTCGCTGGGCTCCTTGATCGGATCGAGCGGGATGTCCCGGCCGAACTGTTCGAGATCTACGACGATCAGTATCGCGGGATGCTCGGTCCCCGTGGGTTCAGAGCACCCTCCGGCGCGGCGAGCGACGCATGAGCGTGGCGCAGCCCAACACACCGTCACCTTCAGCGCGTTCGCTGATGTCGTCGCCCCCACTTGCTGGAGTGCAGCGAGAAGGTCAGGGCTGCCTTTCAGCCAGACAGCTAAGCGTCCCGTGGCTACGCACTCCGCCGGTCAATGGGGATCCGGGTCGTAAAGGGGAGGGGAGTCTTAGATAGGTCGTTGAGCGGTGTCCCTCCGCCCGACGGCACCCTTGTAGACCGGCCCGTAGCAGAGAGGTGGCGATCGAAGGTACCGCTCGGAGGTGGTCATGTCCGAGCAGAACGAATCGACGCAGGAGAAGAAGGGCGGCTGGAAGCAGTGGACG
>DATBSS010000748.1:0-12031 GCA_036559665.1 Myxococcaceae bacterium | reverse complement strand
CGCGGCGAGCCGCCGGACTGCTGGTGGACGGCGAGGATGGCCTCGGGCGAGAACGGCATCTTCGGGCAGCCGGCCAGCCGCAGCCGGTGCTTCACGTAGGCCTCGGTGGAGTCCTCGGTGAACGGCTCCAGCTTGTAGCGGAGCGCCACGCGCTGGGCCAACGGGGGGTCCAGCTTGAGGTTCTTCTCGATCTCCGGCAGCCCGAAGAACACGAACGAGAGCAGCTTCCGCTCCGGGACCTCCAGGTTCAACAGGCCCCGGAACTCCTCCATGATCTCCCGGGTCTCCAGCATCTGGGCCTCGTCGATGAGGACCACCGCCTTCTTCCCGGACTCGTAGATCTGCAGCAGGCGCTGGTAGAGCTGGGAGAGCAGCGCCAGCTTCTCCTGCGCCGGGCTCTCCACGCCCAGCTGCAGCGCGATGCGCTTGAGCAGCCAGTTGGCGGTGATCCCGGAATGGATGATCACCAGCAGCGCGGCCTCGTACTCGGACTCCGGCAGCGAATCCAACATCCGCCGCGCGAGCGTGGTCTTCCCCGCGCCGATGTCCCCCACCAGGATGGACAGGCCCTTCATGTAGCTCACCGCGTGCATCAGCCGGGTGAGCGCCTGCGAGTGCTGGGTGGAGTTGTAGTAGAAGCGCGACACCGGCGCGTTCGAGAAGGGCTCCTGCGACAGCTCGAAGAAGTCGAGATAGGTCATCGCGCTGGCAACCCGCTACACGTAGCCGACCTTCCGCGCCTTGCCCGGGTCGGTGGGCTTGGCCGGGCCGGAGCCGCCGGCCTGCGGGTTCGACGACCCGCTGGGGGTCTTTCCGTGCACGCCGTTGGCGCCGTTGGGCGGGGCGGCGCCGTTCTTCGCCGCGCGGGGCGGGACGGGGTCGTCCTCCGGCTTGGCGCTGCTGGAGAGCCGGTTCGCCGCCGCGGAGACGTCCCGGAACCTGGCGTCCACCTTGGCGACCTTCTGGAACCAGGACAGCGCCTTCCCCGGCTTGCCCAGCGCCTCCCAGGTGGCGCCCAGCTCGAAGGCCAGCGCCTTGAAGGATTCGCTGGGCGGCTGCGCGTGCTCGGAGGAGAGGCCCTCCTTGAAGCGCTGCACCGCGCCCGCGTGGTCGCCCTTCATCCCGTGGAGGACGCCGGCCATCATCAGGCAGTCGACCTCCTTCTTGGAGCCCATGCACCCCTTCTGGGCGACCAGCATCTCGCCAATGGCGTCGTCCAGCAGCCCCATCTCCTTGTAGGCGATGCCGAGGTCGTAGTGGGTCTCCGCGTCCTCGGGCTTGACCACCTTCTCCAGGCCCTTCTTGAACTCGGAGAACACCTCGTCCACCGAGTACTGGAAGTCGTCTCCGCCCAGCGCCTCGCTGCCCGGGGAGGTGCCGCCTCCGGGGCCCAGCTCGTCCGCCAACTGCGCCGCCAGGTCGAAGGCGTCCTTGGGGCCGGTGTCCTCCTCGGGGGCGTTGGGCTGCACCGCCGGCAGGGAGCTCTCGGTGGTGGTGGCGCCGAGGCCCAGCTCCTCCGCGCCGCCCTGCCCCGCCTCCACCCGCGCCATCAGCTCGGTGGCGCGCGCGTGGCCGGGGTACGCCACCAGCACCGTCTCCAGGATCTCCCGCGCCTCGTCCCACAGGCCCTGGTCCACGAAGAAGGCCGCCTCGTCGCACTCCTCGGCGGCGGGCTCCTCCATGGTGGCCTGCATGGCCTGCTCCATGGGCTCCGGGAGCGGCGTGGGCGTGGAGTCCGGCTCCGGCAGCGGCGTCAGCTCGGAGTCCGGCTCCGGCTCCAGCTCCTCCGGCTCCGGCTCGGGCTCGGGCTCCGGCGCCTTCGCCATCGCCCGCGTGGGCGCGCGCTGCGGCGCAGGCTTCGCCGGTTCGGCCCTGGCCTCCTTCTGGAGCGTGGGCCCGCGGCCGGGCGGCTCCATGGGGAACGCCTGGATCTTGGTGGGCCCCTCGACGGAGGCGCCGGAGTCCATCGTCACCTGCCTGGACGACAGGTCCACCGGGCTGGCGCGCGGGTTGGTGAGCGTCTTCGGCTCCGGGCGGGGAACGCGGATGTGCGGCTGGGTCAGCTCCGGGTTGGCCTTGCTGGGCTGGGCGCGGTGGTAGTTCGGTTCGGTGCTGAGCGCCGGAGCCATCTGCGTCTTCGGCTCCTCGTCCAGCTCCTCGGCGGCCGAATCGTCCAGCGTCCTCGGGTCCACGGGCGGCTGCTGTTGCTGCAGCTGCTGCCTGGCGGGGCCGAGGTCGAACGAGGAGGTCACCGGCTCCTCCTCGTCGTCGTCCGCCGCCATCAGCTCCGCCGCGTCGTCCTGGGTGGAGAACGGCTCGTCCTGGACCAACGCCAGGTCGACCGGGCCGGTCTCGTCCGGCGCCATCAGGCCGTCCTCCTGGACGAGCTGCTCCTCCTCCGCCCCGGCGGCGCCGGCGGCCCGGATGGCCATGTCGTCGGAGGCGCTGGCCAGCGCGTCCTCCGGCGCGTCGGCGACGATGATCTCCTCCTCGTTGGAGTCGACCAGGATCGCCTCTTCGTCTCCCTGCGAGGCGCTCGCCGGCGAAGGCGCGGTGGCGTCCGTGCGCAGCACGGCGAGGAAGGCGGGGACCTCCGGGTGCCCCGGGTTCTGCTGGAGGATGGTGGCCAAGTACGGCTGCGCGCGCTGCACCTCGCGCCGCCGGGTGCAGAGCCGGAGCACATTCAGCAGCTGGTCCTGCGCCTGCGCCTGGTTATTGCTGCCCAGGTAGATGTGGTACGCCTTCTCGTGCGCGTCCAGGTTCTCCGGGTCGATGGAGAAGACCTTGCGCAGGTGCTCCAGCGCTTTGTCGTGGAGCCCGTACTTCACGTAGACGTCGGTCTCCGTCAGCAGCTTGGCCAGCTGGTCGCGGCCGCTGCCCCCGGCGGAAGGCTGCGGCGCCGGGCGGGCGGGCTGCGGCACTCCACCCGGGCTGGCGGCGGGCGCGGCCGGCATGGTGGCGGACGGCGGCGAGGAGGCCAGCGAGCGCGGGGCCGGGCGCGGCGCCGGGGTGGCGGCGATCGCAGCGGCCGGGGTGGCCGCCCTGGGCGCCGGCGTCCCCGCTGCGCGGGTGGGCGCGCGCGCGGCGGGCGCGGGCGCCGGGGCGGGCGCGGGCGCGGGCGCCGGGGTGCGCGACGGAGGGGGGTAGCGCTGGGCCAGCTCCGGGTCGTTGGGGTCCAGCTCGCGGACCTTCCCCCAGGTCCTCTGCTCCTCGGCGCTCTGGCCCCGGTCCGAGTAGACCTTGGCCAGCTCCTTGTAGACGGAGATGGTCTTGGACGTCTGCCCCAGCCCCTGGAACGCCTGCGCCAGCAGCGTCAGCGTCTCGAGGTCCTTGGGGTCCGCCTTGAAGCAGGTCTGCAGCTTGGCCAGGGCGCGCTTCTGGTCGCCCTTCTGGAGGAAGCCCTGCGCCAGCTCCTTGGCGAGCCCCAGGTTGTCCGGCTCCAGCGAGGAGATCCGCTCCGCCACCCGCATGTAATCTTCGGAGCGGTTGTTCCGCTTGAGGTATTCAGCGGCGCGCTTGAACTCCTCCAGCGCCTCCTGGTTCATCGAGTCGCGCGCGTACAGCTCGGCCAGCTTGATCCGGGAGGCGACGTTGTCCGGATCCAGGTCCACCATCTTCTTCAGCGTGTCCAGCGACGCCTTGGTGTCGCCCTGCTTGTCGTGGTGGTTGGCGACGATCTGGAAGTACGCCATCGCCTCGCTCATCAGCCCCAGCTGCTGGTGCAGCTCCGCCAGCTTGAGGTTGACGTCGACGAGGTTGGGGTTGAGCTTGAGGACCTGCTTGTAGAGGGCGACCGCCTTGAGGAAGAAGCCGTCCTGCGAATAGCTCTCGGCGACCTTGGTGAAGTAGTAGGCCGCCTGGATGTTGTCGTTCTTCTTCTGGTACAGCTCGCCCATCTTCTGGAGCACCCGCACGTCGCGCGGGTCGCCGTCCAGGACCTTCTGATACTCCTTGATGGCCTTGTCGTAGGCCCCCTTCGCGACGAGCTTCGCGGCGGCTTCGATGATCTTGTTCTTGTCCATCGAACGGTCTGCCGGTGCCCTTCGCTTCGCTTCCCAGGTCCCCAAAACCCGTGAATATCCAGGGGGTTTGACCGCCTTTGGGGACGGTCGGGGGGATCTTGAGGTTAGTGGAGAGGCTCCGGCGCGGTCAAGGCAATGACCGGGCCTTCTCCGAGGGGGATCAAGGGGTTGACCGGACGCGCTACGGCGTCTCTTCGATCGCCTTGCGCAGCCGGTGGCTGCCGGTCTCGGAGGCGAGCAGGCGTTCGACGAAGCGGGTGTCGTACTGGCCCTGGAGGAAGCTGTCGTCGGCGAGCGCGGCGCGGTGGAAGGCGACGTTGGTCCTGATGCCTTCGATCACGTACTCGGACAGGGCGCGCTGCATCCGCCGGATCGCCGTCTCCCGGTCCTCGGCGTAGGCGATCAGCTTGGCCAGCAGCGAGTCGTAGTGTGGGCGCACCACGTAGTTCTCGTAGGCCGCGGAATCCACCCGCACGCCGTAGCCGCCGGGCACGCTGTAGCCGGTGATCTTCCCCGGCGAGGGCGCGAAGGTCACCGGGTCCTCGGCGTTGATCCGGCACTCGATGGCGTGGCCCTTCATCCGCACGTCCTTCTGCTTCCAGCGGAGCGGCTGGCCGTCGGCGAGCTTGATCTGCTCGCGGACGATGTCCGTGCCGGTCACCATCTCCGTCACCGGGTGCTCCACCTGCACCCGGGTGTTCATCTCCATGAAGTAGAAGCGGCCCTTCTCGTCCAGCAGGTACTCGATGGTGCCGAGGTTGGTGTAGCCGAGCTTCTGCATCGCCTCCAGCGACACCCGGCCCATCTCCTCGCGCAGCTCCTCCGAGACGCCGGCCGAGGGGCTCTCCTCGATCAGCTTCTGGTGGCGCCGCTGCACCGAGCACTCGCGCTCCCCCAGGTGGCTGACGTTGCCGTGCTCGTCCGCCACGATCTGGATCTCGATGTGGCGCGGCTTCTCCACGTACCGCTCCACGTACATGTCCCCGTTGGCGAAGGAGGCCACCGCCTCGGCGGTGGCGGTGGAGAACGCCTGGGCGATCGCGGCCGGCTCGCGGACGATCTTCATCCCCTTGCCGCCGCCGCCCGCGGCCGCCTTGAGGATGACCGGGTAACCGATCTGGGAGGCCACCGCCTCCGCCTCGCGCGGGTCCTTGAGCACGCCCTGGCTGCCCGGCAACAGCGGCAGGCCCGCCTCCAGCGCCGCCGCCCGCGCCCGGACCTTGTTGCCCATCAGCCGGATGACCCGCGGGTTGGGGCCGATGAAGCGGATCTTGCAGTTCTCGCACACCTCGGCGAAGTCGGCGTTCTCGGAGAGGAAGCCGTAGCCCGGGTGGATGGCGTCCGCGCGGGTGATCTCCGCCGCGGAGAGGATGGCCGGGATGTTGAGGTAGCTCTCCTTCGACGGCGGCGGGCCGATGCACACCGACTCGTCGGCGAAGCGGACGTGCAGCGCGTCCGCGTCCACGGTGGAGTGCACCGCCACGGTGGCGATGCCCAGCTCCCGGCAGGCGCGGATGACCCGGAGCGCGATCTCGCCCCGGTTGGCGATCAGGATCTTCTTGAACACGGTCAGGGGGATTCGATGCGGAACAGCGCCTGGCCGAACTCCACCGGCTCGCCGTTCTCCGCCAGGATCGCGACGACCTTCCCCGCCGAGTCGGCCTCGATCTCGTTCATCAGCTTCATCGCCTCGATGATGCAGAGCACCTGGCCCTTCTTCACCACCGCCCCCACCTCGACGAAGGAGGGCTGGTCCGGCGCCGGCGTCCGGTAGAAGGTGCCCACGAAGGGTGACGTCACCAGGTGGCCGGGCGCCTGGTCGGGCTTGCCGGCGGGCGCCGCCGCCGCGGGGCCGGACGCGGGCCGCGCGGGCGGGGAATCGGAGGCCGGCTGCGACATGGGCGCCACCGCGGTCACCGCCGGCCCGGAGGGCGTGGCGTGGACGATGGTGGTGGGCTGGCCGCGGCGGATCAGCAGCCGCTCGCGCCCGCGCCGCCAGGAGAGGCGGGTGACGTCGGACGCCTCGAGGATCTC
The DNA here is from genome assembly GCA_036559665.1 of Myxococcaceae bacterium. Classification (GTDB taxonomy): domain Bacteria; phylum Myxococcota; class Myxococcia; order Myxococcales; family Myxococcaceae; genus DASRBA01. The sequence goes on along the minus strand of DATBSS010000748.1, from coordinate 5,975 downwards.
CACGATCTGCCGCAGCGCATCCACGTCCAGGGTGGTGGCCGCGCCCTCCGGCTCCTCCAGGCTGGCCGACCGCGCGCTCCGCTGGGCGGCGCCGTTCTCCGCGCCCGCGCCCTTGGCGGCCCCGCGGCCCTTGCGCTGTCCCGCCATTACTGTGCCGCACCCGACCGCGTGAGGTACTTGCCGTCGCGGGTGTCGATCTTGAGCATGTCCCCCTCGTTGACGAAGAGGGGCACCTGCACCGTGTAGCCGGTCTCCAGGGTGGCCGGCTTGAGCGCGCCGGAGACGGTGTCCCCGCGGATGCCCGGGTCGCACTTGGTGACCTTCAGGTCCACCGAGTTGGGCAGCGACACGCCGAGCGCCTTGCCGTTGTAGAACAGCACCGAGACGTTCACCTGCTCCTTGAGGAAGTACTTGGGCGGAGTCCCGGCCTTGTCGTCGCCCAGGATGGACTCGGTCAAGAACGTCTGCTCGTAGTTCTTGGTGTCCATGAAGTAGTAGTCGTCGCCCTGCTTGTAGAGGTACTGCATCTCGCGATCTTCGATGTCGGGCCTGCCCACCTTCTCGCCGCTCTTGAGGGTCGGCTGCAGCACCCGGCCGCTGATCAGGCTCCTGATGGAGGTGCGCACGAACGCCGAACCCTTGCCTGGCTTGACGTGCTGGAAATCGACGATCTCGAAGGGCTCCCCGTCGATCTCGATCTTGAGGCCCTTGCGGAATTCAGACGTGTCGATGACGCCGGCCATGGCGGTGTGCTCCGTTGAGAGGTCACGCTGCTTACCCCAAGGGGAGGCGGCGGGCCAGCCCGGCCTCAGGTCACAGCTCGGCCTTCACCTTGGGCGCCGTCACCCGGAGAACGTAGCGGCCCTTGCCGTAGTTGCCTTCCGGTTTCAGGGACAGCACGAGCAGGTACTCCGGGCTGACCAGGCGCATCAGCGTCACCACCCGCTCCGAGCTGACGGCCACCTCGGAGACCGCGCCGGTGCGCATCCCCTCCGCGGCCCCGCGGAGCTGCGCGAGCATGTTCGCCAGCTCCACCCAGGACGCCTGGAGGTCCATCTCCAGCGCGTCATCCGACTGGTGGGTCTCCACCGGGATGCCGTCGAACCCCATCACGCTGCACGCCAGCGCGCCGGGGACCTGCTTCACCACCGCCTCGAGATGAGCGAGGAAGGCCATGCTACCCCGAGCAGTCGATGGTGTACGCCTCCTGCGAGTTGCCGCAGGGGCCGACGAGGACCGGGACGCCCGTCGAACAGCTCGGGATGGACGGAACGGTCTGGTAGAGGGTGATCGGGAACGACACCTGCGGCGTGTGCAGCGGGAGGAGCCCGCCGCCGGCGGAGCGCACGTTCCCGTTGAACTGGAAGTTGACGAGCAGGGTGTCCTGGGAGCCCACCGGCACCGACCCGGCGATGGCCTGGGCCGCCGCGGTGTTGAGCATGTTGAACAGGATGGTCGAGTTGGTGGCGCCGGGGGGAATCACGAAGTAGATGGGTTCGGTGGCGGCGGGCACCCCGGCGCCGCTGGCCAGGTTGTAGCTGAGCGTGACCGTCGTGGCGATGAACTCGTTGCGGCTGGTCCCGGCCAGGATGTCGTCGCCGACCTGGGTGACGATCGGCTCCAGGTCGGAGCGCAGCCGGAACAGGCCGATGTAGCGCGGCAGGGAGCCGGCGGTCACGCTGGGCCCCAGGTCCAGGCTGCCCTTGACGAGGATGGTGTCACCCTTGGCGCACTCGTCGTCCATGAGGAAGGCCTCCTCCACGAACACGGAGAGGTCTGACGGCGCGCAGCCGGAGGCGGCGATGGCGGCGGCGGCGAACAGCGACGCGGCGAAAAGTGTTCTCATGGTCGCGTCCTCCCTAGAGCGACTGCGCGATGGTGGTGCGGTTGATGATCCGCGGGGTGATGAAGATCAGCAGCTCCTGGCGCTGATCCACCTCTGAATCGTTCCTGAAGAAGAACCCCAGGACCGGAATGTGGCTGAGGATCGGGAGGCCGTTGTTCTGGACGGAGCCCCGGCGCACGTAGATGCCGCCGATGACGGTGGTGTCGCCGTCCTTCACCAGCACCTGGGTGTTGGCCTCCTTGCGCTGGATGGCGGGCTGCCCGTTGGCGCCGGTGTTGGACGGGTCCGGCTGGTTGTTCTCCGCCCGGATGGCCATCAGGATGCTGCCGTCCTGGGTGATGTGCGGCGTCACCTCCAGCGACAGGCGCGCCTCCACGAAGGAGGTGTTCACGCCCTGGGCGGACACCTGGCTGAACGGGAGCGACACGCCCTGGCTGATGCGGGCGGTGTTGTTGTCCAGGGTGGTGATCTTGGGCGCGGAGATGGTCTTCACCGTGCCCTGGTTCTCCAGCGCGGAGAGCCGCAGGTTGAGGGCGATGGCGCCTCCCACCGATCCGAAGATGAAGCCGAGCGCGCCGCCCGCTCCAGCTCCGACCGCCGCCGGGAGGTTGACCGCGAAGTTGGGCGGGTTGCCGGTGCCGCCGTTGCCGTCGGGGCTGGACCCGCCGCGGATGGCCACCGTGTTGGGGAAGACCAGGCCGGTGGGGTTGCCGGTGCCCGGCGCCATCTGGCCCAGGCCGCCCCACTGCACGCCGAGCTGCCGGGTGTAGTTGGAGTTGGCCTCCACGATGCGGCTCTCGATCAAGACCTGCGGCGTGGGCGTATCCAGGCTCTGCACCAGGGTGTTGGCGCGGGCGATGTTGGAGGCCACGTCCTTGACGATCAGCACGTTGGTCCGGACGTCGGTGGTGACCGTGCCGCGGTCGGTGAGCACGTCCTTGACCCGGTCCTTCATCTGGTCCGCGATGGCGTAGTTGACCGGGATCAGCCGCACCACCAGCTCCTCCTGGGTCTGCAGGGCCTTCTTGCGCTCCGCCCGGAGCTTGGCCTCCTCCTCCAGGGTCTTGAGCGGGGCGACGCGGATGATGTTGCCGATCTCCTCCTTGCCCAGGCTCTTGGAGCGCAGGATCAGCTCCAGCGCCTGGTCCCAGGGAACGTTGCGGAGGCGGATGGTGACGCGGCCGGTGACATCGTCGGCCACCACCACGTTCTTCTTGGAGACCTCGGCGATGACGCGGAGCAGGTTGTGGATGTCGATGTCCTTGAACTCGAAGGACACGCGCTTGCCCGAGTAGCGGCGCTGGCGCGGGGCGCCCAGCGCGGCGTAGGTGTCCGCCTCGGCGGTGAAGCCGGCCGTCTTGGCCGCCACCGCCACCGTCTCCGCCGGCGCCGCCTTCACCGACAGCTTCCAGGTGAGGCCGGCGGTGGTCCCGCTCAGGTCCTCGGACAGCTCGCCGCTGGAGGCGACCACCACCCGGACGCGCTGGCCTTCACCAGGGATGGGGAACGCGCTCACCATCTTCACCGGGGTGCCCAGCGCGCTGGTGTCCAGGCTGCGCTCCAGGCGCTTGGGCAGCGACGCCGGCCCGAAGGTCAGCACCGCGGTGCCCGGGTCCGGGCGCTCCACCTTGGTGCTGGTGGCGCCGGAGAGCTTGATCTCGATCCGGCCGCCTACGCCGGACTCGTGGAAGGAGAGGTCCTTCACGTCCACCGGCTTGACCTGCGCGACCTTCGGCGCCGCGGGCGGGGCGGCCGGCTCGGGGGTGGGCTTGATCGGCGCCACCTCCACCGGCATCGGCCGGGCCTCTTCCAGCTGGGCCAGGCTCATCCGCTTGCCGTCCACCTCGATCTCGCCGATCTCTCCTTCGGAGACGGGGGGCGAAGCCTTCTTCGCCGCCACCGCCTCGGCGGGCGTGCGCGGCGCGGCGGCCGCGGCCAGCCGCAGCTCCAGCCCCTGCCCGGCGCGCACCGCCTTGTAGGCCGGCATCCCGCCCTGCACGTCCACCACCACGCGGACCTTGTCGGCGTGGGCGCCCACCCGCACGTCCTTCACGTGCGCGGAGCGGGTGCGCGGCGCGCGGGCGCTCAGGCCCACGCCATACACGTCCAGCGCCAGGCGCGGCGGGTCGGCGAGCTCCAGGAGCTCGAACTTCGCCACCTCGCCGTTGGTGCCGATGCGCAGGGTGTCGCGGGAGAGGGTCAGGCCGGTGATGCGGGAGGCGGGGTTCTTCACCTCCTGCTCGTCCACCTCCGCCGCCACCACGTTCTCGGGCTTCGGCGAAGAGGGCTCCTCGGCTGCCGGAGGCTCGGCCTTCGCGACCTCCACCGGCTTCGGCGCCATCTTCGGCGCAACAACCGCAGTCGGGGGCGGCTCGGCCTTCGCGACGACGGTGGGACTCGGCGCCATCGCCGGTGCAGGAGTCGCGGCCAGCGGCTCAGCCTTCGCGACGACAGTGGGGCTGGGCGCCATCGCAAGCGCGGGCGCCTTCGGCGCAGGAGTCGTGTTCAGCGGTTCGGCCTTCGCGACGACGGCAGGGCTCGGCGCCATCGCAGGCGCGGGCGCCTTCGGCGCAGCAGCCACGGTCGAGGGCGGTTCGGCCTTCGCGACGACGGTGGGACTCGGCGCCATCATCGGCGCGGGCGCCTTCGGCGCAGCAGCCGCGGTCGAGGGCGGCTCGGCCTTCGCGACGACCGTGGGACTCGGCGCCATCACCGACGCGGGCGCGGGCGCGGGCGCCTTTGGCGGCTCCACCTTCGCGACCTGCATCGGCTTCGGCGCCTCGGGGGCCTTGGCCACCGTGCCGCCCTCCACCGAGATGACGACCCGGTTGCCGTCGGCGCGCACGTCGTACTGGGAGGCGCCGGAGAGCGCGACCAGCACGCGGCCCACGCTGGCGCGCGCGTCGGTGAACTGGGACGCGACCACCCCGGCCACCGGGCCCTGGCCCTCGTGGTGTCCCTTGATGCCCGAGGCATCCGCGGACGAGAGGTCCACCACCAGCCGGTCCGGTTCGGACAGCCGGAACACCGTGAAGGTGGGCTGGCGGTCTCCGACCACCACCACCTGGGTGCCGGCGCCGGTCGGGACGACCTTGAGGTCGCTCAGGGTGTTGAGCCCTGGCCCAGGTCGGTCCGCCGCGGCGGACGGTGCGCCGAGAAACAGGAGCACCGTGGCGGCCCCCGTCCCGAAAAGGATCCTTGCGCGCTGCCTGAGCATGCTTCCCCTCGCCGAGTAGAAATTCACTTCCCTGCGCTCGCGGCCGTCAGGCCGCGGTCACTGGTAGACTTTGCCGTTCGACAGATCCATCGCCGGGACGGTCTGCGCGTCCGGCTTGAGCCTCAGATTGACGGGGTTCGGGTTCACCTTCCCGTCCGGAGCGGTCCAGAACTCCGTCACCGTCACCGCGTCCCTCAGGATGTTGGTGACCTTCCCGCCCTGCTTCCCGATCTTCGTGTTGCGCTTGACAACGTAGCCGCGCCCCTGCGGATCCTCGACCATGGCGATCGGGTTGGCGTCGCCGGTGACGACCGCGACCAGGATCAGCTGATCCAGGTCCCACTGGCACAGCGGCTCGTTGCAGGCCTCCACCTGGGAGCCCTGCGCCTGGTTCCGGATGTCCTCCAGCGGGCTCCGGAACGGGTCCCGCTTGCCGAGCGGGTTGTACGCGTACTGGTACGCGGACGCGATCGGGACCGCCGCGGGCGCCGCCGCAGCAGCCTTCTTCTGCGGTGCCGCCGCCTGTTGCTGCGCCGCCTGCGCCGAGGGCGGAGGTCCGTCGCCGCCGCACCCGGCGACCGCCAGCGCCACCGCCAGCGAGCCCGTCATGGAGAGAAAGGCCTTCATCTAGTCCCCTCCTCCGGACGACTCCGGTGAAGCCGCGCGAGGGGCGGCCTGAGTCTGTTTTGCCTTCTGGGCCTGGGCAAGAAAACGGAACGTGGTCGCCTGGAACTCGGACTTGAGCACCACCTTCTCGTTCTTCACCTCGGGCGCGTTGAGCCGGATGTTGTTCACGTTCACGATGCGCCGGAGGTTGGAGACCTCCTGCAGGAACATGGCGATCTCGTGGTAGTTGCCCGTCACCGCCATCTTGATCGGGATGCGGGCGTAGAAGGAGGCCGGGGCCTCCGC
>DATBSS010000747.1:0-28468 GCA_036559665.1 Myxococcaceae bacterium | reverse complement strand
ACCAAGCACCTGGCCGACCCGTACCTCCTCTGCGCCGAGCAGCACTGCGCCGTCTACAAGGGCATCTCGCAGGAGACCCCGGCCACCAACGCCGCCGTGGACGCCACCCGCGGCGAAGGCCTGTTCTCGCCCGGGGGACGGCTGGTGGACTCCGTCTACAGCGCGGTCTGCGGCGGCCACACCGAGGACAACGACGTCGTCTGGGGCGGCCCGCCCAACCCCAGCCTTCGCGGGAAGCCGGACCTGATCGGCCCTGGTGAAGGGCTGCCCACCCCGTCCAACCTCGCCGCCTTCCTCTCCACCGAGCTGCCCAGCGCCGACCGGCTCTCCTCCTTCGCCCAGCCCTCCAAGTACCGCTGGCAGAAGCGCTTCACCGCGGACGAGCTGAACCAGCTCACCGCCTCCCTCGACGTGGGCCCGGTGCAAGCCATCTCCGTGGTGGAGCGCGGCGTCTCCGGGCGCGCGCGGCTGCTCACCATCGCCGGCGAGCGCGGCGCCACCCAGATCCGCGGCGAGCTCAACATCCGCAAGCTGTTCGGGATGCTGAACAGCGCGATGTTCCTGGTCGCCCCGGAGCGCGACGCGTCAGGCACCATCGTGGCCTGGACCTTCCGCGGCGGGGGTTGGGGCCACGGTGTGGGGATGTGCCAGACCGGCGCCATCGGCCGAGCGGAGGCCGGCCAGGACTACCGCGCCATCCTCCGTCACTATTTCAACGGCGCAGCCCCCGCCCGTATCTACTGAGCGAAGCGAGCGGCCGGGCTGGCGCGCGCCGGCGACCCCGCGCGATTACAATGCGGGACCGTGGTGAAGCCGGAGCGCGAACGCAACCGACGCCGGAGCGCGAGGCGGCGCGCGGTCCTGGCGCTGGCGCTGACCTTCGTGGCGCACGGGCTCTTCGCGGTGCTGCTGGCGGTCTCCGCCGCGCTGTGGCCGCCGCCGCCCCCGCAGCCCGCGCCGCAGCCGATGGCGCTGCGCTCGCTCACCCGCGACGAGTGGGAGCACAACCGGAGGGTCGGCGGCCGCGCCCATGACTCCGCCCGGGCGGCCGCCCCCGCGACCGAGAAGAAAGAGGAACCCGAGAAGGAGCCCGAGGGCCAGGTGGTGGACGTGGCGCCCGGCAACCACGAGGAGTCCAAGGACGCGCGCTTCCTGGCCCCCACGGCCAACCAGGTGGAGAAGGAGACCCGGGCGCGCGAGCAGACCGCCTACTACCGGAACGCGATGCCGCGGCGCACCCGCCAGGGCCAGCCGGACCTGGAGGGGGCCGATCCGGTGGACCAGATGACGTCCGGCGGCAACGGAGGGCGCGGGACCGACCGGGCTCCCGAGGCGGATCCGGGCCAGCAGCGCGCCGCGATGGAGGTCCCCTCCATGCGCCGCCGGGAGGAGATCCGCATGCGCGACGAGAGCGGCCCGGGCGCCGGCCCGGCGATCTCCAACCGGACGGGGAGCGACGACGTCCGCGGCAACTCCGACCGGCTGCTGCTGCGACCGGGGGAGGCGACCGGCGGCGAGCAGTCCTCGCCCGGAAGCGCCGGGCCGCTGGGCCTGGCCAACCTCACCCCCTCCCCCGGAGCGCTGGACCACATCGCCGGCGCCGCGCCCAACGACCACCTCGACGTGGACGAGGGCGATGGCACCTTCCTCAACACCAAGGAGTGGAAGTACTCCGGCTTCTTCAACCGGGTGAAGCAGAGCGTGGGGATGCAGTGGGACCCCAACTCGGTGCTGCACGTGCGCGACCCCACCGGCAACATCTACGGCGGGCGCGACCGCTTCACGCTGGTGCAGGTGACGCTGGACGACCGCGGCGGGCTGAAGGACGTCTCGGTGGAGAAGAGCTGCGGCGTGGACTTCCTGGACCTGGAGGCGGTCCACTCCTTCGAGCGCGCGCAGCCCTTCCCCAACCCGCCGCCCGGCCTGGTCCAGTCCGACTCCACCGTGCGCTTCGAGTTCGGCTTCTTCATCGACATGTCGACCGGGCCGAAATTGCGACTCTTCCGCCAGGCCAACTGAACGCTGTGGCACGACCGCGGGGTGTGGTAGTGCGCGGCGCATGAGCGAAACGTCAGACACGCCGCAGCCGCCGCCGCGCCCGGGGACCGTCGGGTGGTTCGACCTCACCGTCGCCGACGCGCCGAAGGTCCGTGACTTCTACCAGGGTGTGGCCGGGTGGGAAGCGCACCCGATCGACATGGGCGGCTACTCGGACTTCGCCATGGGTCCGCCCGGCGGCGATCCGGTGGCGGGCGTCTGCCACGCGCGCGGGGCGAACGCCTCGCAGCCGCCGGTGTGGATGCTCTACATCACCGTGGCCGACCTGGACGCCAGCGTGCGGCGCGCCGTCGAGCTGGGCGGCAAGGTGCTGGTGCCCACCAGGTCGGTCGGCAAGGCCCGGTTCTGCGTGGTGCAGGACCCGGCCGGCGCAACCGTGGGGCTCTACCAGCCCTGACGGCTCGCTTCAGCCCCCGGACCCAGGGGGCGCTGATGCGGCGGCCTGCGGCCGCTTCCTCCGGGCTCAGTACGGCGCCTTCGGCCAGTGGACGATCCACCCGTCCGCGCCCACCGCCCACAGGTCCCCGGGCGAGCTGCCGCCCAGCCCGAAGATCTGCGCGCCGAAGCCGGCCGACAGCGTGGTCCACTGCGTCCCGTCCCACTTGTGGATCTTGTCGTCCGCGACGAACACCAGGGTCGGGCTCCAGGCCACTACGCCCCGCAGCGAACCGCTCCCGCCGGTGGGCCCCGCCATCACCGACCACGCGGTGCCGTTCCAGGTCAGCATCGACCGCTGCTCGCCCACCGCGTAGCCCAACGAGTCGCTGGCCATCCACACCGCGTTGAGCGGCGCGTGCACCACGCCCGGGAGCGACTGGACGTTCTGATTCGTCCACGTGGTCCCGGTCCCGGGGTACCGGAAGATCCGCGGCTCCATCATGGGGGTGTCCGTCCCCACCGCGAACACCCTCGTCCTGCTGGCGCCGTGGACGCCCCGGAGCTGCGCCGTGACGGAGCCCAGCGAGTGGTCATCGCCCGTGACGGTCCCATCCCAGACGAAGGTCTGCCCGTTCTCCATCACGCCGATGATGTCCAGGCCGGTGCTCTCGACGGTGCCGGGGCCGCGGAAGCCCACCAGCCCGCGGACGTTGGCGGTCGGCGTCGTGCTGAGGACGCAGGGAAAGGTCATCACGCAGGTCGGCGCCGTGCGCCCGTGGACCTGGCAGTTGCCGCCCGCCCCCGCGAGGAAGAACCGGTCCGTCACCGGGTCGAACCAGGACGCGGCCCAGTTTTGCGTGCCGCACTCGCCCGTGTGGTCCGTGTACACCGGGGCCGCCGGCTCCACGACCACCACCGAGGCGTTGGCGCCCGCGGCGATCGCGCCTCCCGGTAGCGACGACACCACCGTCTGGAAGTCGTGACCGGCGTCGCCGTCCGTCTTCGCGTACCAGCCGGCGTCCGCCGGACAGGCACCCTCATCGGCTGCGCCCGAGCAGTTGTTGTCCTTCAGGTCGCAGATCTCCGGCGCGCCCTGGAAGGTGAAGGGGTCCAGGTCGTCGCAGTCGGTAGCGTTGTAGATCCAGCCAGAGTCGGGCAGGAAGCAGCCGGTGACGGTCGCCCCGGCCATGGCGCCGTGCTGGTCGCGGTCCAGGTCCTGGTGCCCGAAGACCACGCAGCCGGCCCCGCCGTCCGCGAGGCACGCGATGGTGGCCCCCGCGCACCCGGCGCCCGCGTCGCACGGAGCACCAGCCCCCGGGAACCCGTCATCCGCCGTGCCGGAGCAGTCGTTGTCCAGCGTGTCGCAGAGGTCGGCGGCGCCCGGGTGGATCCGGTCGTCGCCGTCGTCGCAGTCGCCGATCGCCGCCGAGAACCCGGACGGGATGGCGCCGCAGAGGATGGTCCCCGAAGACCCGTTCGCCCCGAACGCGTCGCGATCGATGTCCGGGAACCCCAGCGTCCCCTCCCCGCCCGTGCACTGCACCCCGCCGTCCCCCGAGCACCCGTACGAGCCCGAACAGGCGCTCCCCTGGCAACTCTGGCCGAGGAAGAACGGTTCGTCGGCGTTCCCGGAGCAGTCGTTGTCCTTCCCGTCGCAGAGCTCGCGCGCGCCCGCGTAGACGGCCGGGTCGCCGTCGTTGCAGTCCAGCCGGTTCGGCGCCATCCCCGCCCCCGGCGACATGCAGGAGGTCACCCCGGTGGCGTCCGCCCGGCCGCGCTCGTCGCCGTCCTGGTCCGGGTACCACTGGACGTCCGGATCGCACCGGCGCGTGCCGTCCGCGTTGCAGGCGTTGGCCCCCACGCAGCTGCCGGCGGCGCACGAGAGCCCCACGTCGAAGCCCTCGTCCACCGCGCCGTCGCAGTTGTCGTCGCGCCCGTTGCACGCCTCGGTTGCGCCGCGGTGCACGCCGGGGTCGCCGTCGTCGCAGTCCGTTCCGCGCGGGAGGGCGAAGAAGCCGTCCCCGTCCGCGTCGTCCACCGCCAGCGACAGCCGGACGTCCACGGGGTCCGGCGTCACGTCCACCGTCTTCCGGTCGACGTTGGCCAACGGACCGGCGCAGTCGCCCTCGCGGGCCTGGGCCGCCACCTCCACGGAGCTCCCCCACTCCGCCCTGGGGAAGACCGCCACCGACACCAGGCCCGACTGCCTGGCCTGGTCGAGGAGCACCTCGGATGACCCCGGATCCGGATCCCCAGGCCGCCCAGCGGTCACGCGCACACACCCGCGCGCGAAGCCGTGCAACTCCACCGTCACCCGGATCAGCGGGCCCGGTTTCGTGCACCCCGGAAGCAGACCCGCGGCGCCGGACGCAAGCACGAGGAAGGCGATCGAGAGGCGCATCCGCCGCACCTTACCTTACGCAATTTCAGACCTCCCTCGTTCTGGACCCCGGGCGGCAGATCCGGAAGGGAATTTCTTCAGCCTGCCCGCGGCGAAGTGCCGGCTGGCCAACGGTGGCCGGATGCCTGGACGCACGCCACCCGGCGTATCTGGTCGTTTTCTTCAGCCATCCCCGGGCGGGCGCCGTCTCCCGGATGACGGCAGGCCCCTTGCAGAAGCGGTGGGTCGCTCGGGGGTGGTTTGATGAACGGCGTCATCACCAGCAAGGACGTGCTCGCGAACATGGGCCTGATCTGGCGCGAGTTCGGTCCTGGATGCTTCGTCCGCTGCGTGAGGGCGCTGGTCTCCGGGCTCGTGTCCGGCAAGCCAACCACGTTCCTGGAGGTGGCCGTGAAACCGCACACCACCGGCGGCGACCACCCTCAGGCGTAGTCGGAGACGGGCGGGCAGGTGCAGACCAGCTTCCGGTCGCCCAGCACGTTGTTCAACCGGCCCACCGCCGGCCAGAACTTGGCCGTCCGGGCCCAGGCCGTCGGGTAGGCAGCGCGCTCGCGCGAGTACGGCCGGTTCCACTCTGCCGAGGCGATGGCCTGGGCGGTGTGCGGCGCGTTCTTGAGCAGGTTGTTGTCCCGCGGCGCCTTCCCCTCCTCGATCTCCCGGATCTCCGCGCGGATGGAGATCATCGCCTCGATGAAGTGGTCCAGCTCCGCCCGGGACTCGCTCTCGGTGGGCTCGATCATCATCGTCCCCGCCACCGGGAAGGAGACGGTGGGCGCGTGGAAGCCGTAGTCCATCAGCCGCTTGGCCACGTCCTCCACCTCCACGCCGGCGGTCTTCTTGAGGTGGCGCAGGTCCACGATGCACTCGTGCGCCACCCGCCCGCTCTTGCCCCGGTACAGCACCGGGTAGTGCGGCTCCAGCTTCCTGGCGATGTAGTTGGCGTTGAGGATGGCCAGCCTGGTGGCGTCCGTGAGCCCCTCCCCGCCCATCAGCGCCACGTACATCCAGCTGATGAGGAGGATGCTGGCGCTCCCCCAGGGCGCGGCGGAGATGGCCCCGATGCCGGCCTCTCCGCCCACCGGCACCACCGGGTGCCGCGGGAGGAACCTCGCCAGGTGCGCGGCCACGCCAATGGGGCCCATCCCCGGCCCGCCGCCGCCGTGCGGGATGCAGAAGGTCTTGTGCAGGTTGAGGTGACAGACGTCCGCGCCGATGTCGCCGGGCCGGCAGAGGCCGACCTGCGCGTTCATGTTCGCGCCGTCCATGTACACCTGGCCGCCGCGGTCGTGGACGATCTGGCAGATGCGCTTGATCTCCTCCTCGAACACGCCATGCGTGGACGGGTAGGTCACCATCAGGGCGCCGAGGGATGCCTTGTGCTCCTCGGCCTTCGCCTCCAGGTCCCCGAGGTCGATGTTCCCGTTGTCGTCGCACTGCACCACCACCACCTTCATCCCGGCCATCACCGCCGAGGCCGGGTTGGTGCCGTGCGCGGAGGACGGGATGAGGCAAATGTCGCGGTGGCCCTCGCCGCGCGCCTGCTGGTGCGCGCGGATGACCAGCAGGCCGGCGTATTCACCCTGCGAGCCGGCGTTGGGCTGGAGCGAGACGGCGGCGAAGCCGGTGATCTCCGCCAGCATCGCCTCCAGCTGCTCGAAGATCACCCGGTACCCGGCGGCCTGCTCGCGCGGCGCGAAGGGGTGCAGCCTGGAGAAGTTCGGCCAGGTGATGGGGATCATCTCGGCGGTCGCGTTCAGCTTCATGGTGCAGCTGCCGAGCGGGATCATCGAATGGCACAGCGAGAGGTCCCTGGCCTCCAGCTGCTTGATGAAGCGCAGCATCTCCGTCTCGGAGTGGTGCGTGTTGAAGACGGGATGGGTGAGGAAGTCACTCTTGCGCTGCAGGTCCGCCGCCCACGCCGACTCCAGGTCCCGGCCCAGCTCGTCCAGGGTGAACGGCAGCGCGTGCCCGTTGGCGAAGACGCTGAGGATGTCCTCCACGTCCGGCGGGGCGGTGGTCTCGTCCAGGGCGATGCAGAGCGAGCGCCCGTCCACCACCCGGAAGTTGATCCGCCGCGCGCGGGCGGCGGCCACCACCCGCTTCACCGACTGCGGGCCCAGGTCCACCCGGACGGTGTCGAAGAACTGCTGGTGGGCGACGGTGAACCCCAGCTTCTCGAGCCCGCGGGCCAGCATCAGCGAGAGCGCGTGGACGCGCCCGGCGATCCGCCTCAGCCCCTGGGGCCCGTGGTAGACGGCGTACATGCTGGAGATGACCGCCAGCAGCACCTGCGCGGTGCAGATGTTGGAGGTCGCCTTCTCCCTCCGGATGTGCTGTTCGCGCGTCTGCAGCGCCATCCGGAGCGCCGGGCGGCCCTGGGCGTCCTCGGAGACGCCGATGATCCGGCCCGGCATCACCCGCGCGTGCTGCGGGCGGCAGGCGAAGAACGCGGCGTGCGGGCCGCCGTAGCCCAGCGGCACGCCGAAGCGCTGCGAAGACCCCACCGCCACGTCCGCGCCCAGCTCGCCCGGCGGCGCCAGCATGGTCAGCGCCAGGAGATCGGCCGCCATCACCACCTGCGCGCCGTTGTCGTGCGCCGCCTGGCAGAAGCCGCGGTAGTCGTGCACCGCGCCGTCGGTGGCGGGGTACTGCACCAGCGCGCCGAAGCACTTCGTCCTGGCGAAGTCGAAGGCGCGGTGGTCGCCCACCTGGACGGTGAAGCCCAGGGGCTCCGCGCGGGTGTGCAACACGGCCAGCGTCTGCGGGTGGCAGTCCTGGGAGGCGAAGAAGACCTTCGAGGTGTCCCGCCCGCCCACCGCGAAGAGCATGCTCATCGCCTCGGCGGCGGCGGTGCCCTCGTCCAGCAGCGAGGCGTTGGCGACCTCCAGCCCGGTGAGGTCGCACACCATGGTCTGGTAGTTGAGCAGCGCCTGGAGCCGCCCCTGGGCCACCTCCGCCTGGTAGGGCGTGTAGGCGGTGTACCAGCCCGGGTTCTGCAGGATGTTCCGGAGGATGACCCCGGGGGTGATGCAGTCCGAATACCCCTGCCCGATGTACGTGCGGAAGATGTGGTTCTGGTTGGCGATCGCCCGGAGGTCTTCGAGCAGGATGTGCTCGCTCTTCCCCGCCGGCAGCTCCAGCTTCCGGGAGAGCCGGATGGCCGTGGGGACGGTCTGGTCGATCAGCTCATCCAGCGAGCGGGCGTCCAGCGCCTGGAGCATGGCCTGGCGGTCGGCCTCGTCGGGGCCGATGTGGCGGTCGGGGAACGCGTCGATGTGCTTCCAGTTCAGGGGCATGGTGGCGCAGGAATGAGTAACGGCCGGGGAACGCTCAGGCGTCCTTGATGAGCTTTTCGTAGTCCTGGGCGGAGAGCAGCGAGTCGAACGCCTTGGGATCGGCCGGCTCCACCTCGACCAACCAACCTGCGCCGTACGGGTCCAGGTTGACGGTCTGCGGCGCGTCCTCGAGCGAGTCGTTCACCTTGACGATCCGCCCGCTCACCGGCGCGAACAGCTCGCTCACCGCCTTGGTGGATTCGATCACGCCGAACTGCTTGCCGCCTACGACCGGGGCCCCGAGCTTCGGGAGCTCCACGTAGACCACGTCTCCCAGCGCCTCCTGGGCGTGGGCGGTGACGCCCACCACCACCACCGCGCCGGCCTTCCGCGCCCACTCGTGATCCTTGGTGTACTTGAGGTCCTTCGGAATCTCGCCCATGGATTTGGCTCCCTCTCCTACGCCCGCTTGTAGAACGGCGTCTTGACCACCTTCGCACCGGCCGGCCGGCCGCGGATCTCGACGTGGAAGGTGGACCCCTCCGCCGCCAGCGCGGGCGGCACGTAGCCGATGCCGATGGGCTTCTTCACGCTCGGCCCCATCGTCCCGGAGGTGACCTCCCCCACCGGCTGCCCGTCCTTCAGGATCGGATAGCCATGGCGCGGCACCCCGGCGTCGGTGAGCTCGAACCCCACCAGCTTGCGCCCCACGCCCGAGGCCTTCTGGCGCTCCAGCGCCGGCTTGCCGATGAACTCCGCCTTGTCCATCTTGACGATCCACCCCAGCCCCGCCTCCAGCGGCGTGTGGTCGTCGTCGATGTCGTTGCCGTAGAGCGCGAACTTCATCTCGGTGCGCAGCGAGTCGCGCGCGCCCAGCCCGGCCGGCTTCACCCCGTCCCCCTGCCCCGCCTCCAGCAGCGCGAACCAGAGCGATTCAGCGCGCTCGGGCGGCGCGTACAGCTCGAAGCCGTCCTCGCCGGTGTAGCCGGTGCGGCTGATGATGCAGCGCGCGCCGGCCACCTCGCCCTCGGTGAAGCGGTAGGTGGCGATCTTCGAGAGGTCCACCTGGGTGAGCTTCTGCACCAGGCCAGGGGCCTTCGGGCCCTGCACGGCGATCTGCGCCCAGTCGTCGCCGCGGTCGGCGGGCACCACGCCGTAGGACTGCTCCCGCATCCAGTCGTAGTCCTTCTCCCGGTTGCCGGCGTTGACGCAGATGAAGATCCGCTCCGGGGAGAAGCGATAGGCGACCACGTCGTCCACGAAGCCGCCGCGGTCGTTGAGCAGCCCGGCATAGACGGCCTGCCCGTCGGCGGCGCGCGCCAGGTCGTTGGTGATCAGCCGGTTCGCCGCCTCCAGCGCGCCGGGGCCGGTGAACTCCACCTCGCCCATGTGCGAGACGTCGAACAGGCCGGCGGCGGTGCGGACCGCCTCGTGCTCGGCGATCAGGGACGAGTACTGCACGGGCATGTCCCAGCCCGCGAACTCGACCATCTTCGCGCCCAGCTTCTTGTGCGCGTCGTACAGGGGTGTGCGCCTCGCCATGGCGGGCCTTCTAGGCTGGCGGTGCCGCCCGATCAACGCCCCTGGAGAACCTTTCGCCTCCTCACGCCTGGAGGAGCGGCTCCAGCTCCCGCAGCGCGGCGCGCAGCTCGGCGGCGGTCTGGAACCGGCGCTCCGGCCGCTTCTGCAGCGCCTTGTTGAGGATCCGCTCCGCCTCTCCCGGCAGCCCCGGCGCGAGCCTCTGGAGGGACGGCGGCTGTGCGTCGTCGGTGACCAGGTCCCGCAGCCCGGCGGAGCTCTCCGCCTGGAACGGCCGGTCTCCAGCCAGCATCTCGAAGAGCATGACGCCCGCGGCCCAGAGGTCTGCCCGCTGGTCCTGCTGCTCGCCGCGCCACTGCTCCGGCGCCATGTAGCCGGGGGTGCCAGCGGCAGGCGAGAGCGCGTTCCCCATCGCCGCCGCCGCCATCTGCGCCAGCCCGAAGTCGAGGATCTTGATGGTGCGTCCGCTCAGCAGGAACACGTTGCTGGGCTTGAGGTCGCGGTGGACGATGCCGTTGCCGTGGGCGTGCTCCAACCCGTCCAGCACCTGGATCATGATCCCCACCGCGCCGCGGGGTGAGAACAGCTCGCGGGACAGGAACTGGTACAGCGGCTGGCCCTCGAGGTGCTCGATCACCAGGTACGGCAGGTCGCGCCACGTCCCGGCGTCGAACAGCCGGATGATGTTCTCGTGGTCCAGCCGGGCGATCGCGCGGGCCTCCACGAGGAAGAAGCCCAGCGTCCGCTGCGGCGACCTGGACGGGTGCAGGCGCATCACCTTGATGGCGACGGTGCGGCCCAGCAGCAGGTCCTTGGCCCGGTACACCACGCCCGTAGACCCGGCGCCGATGGTCGCCTTGATCTTGAAGCGGTCGCCGTCCGCGCCGCCCACGGTGTCGCCCACGTCCGGCATCGGGATGGCCGGCCCCACGCGCTCCCCGCCCGGGAACACGTCCGGGAGGGATGACTCGTCGGATGCCCTGGAAGGGGATTTGCCCAGGTCCGGGCGGGTGTTGGCCACCGCCAGCGCCAGCGACACCTGGCCCGCAAGCTCCAGCGCCCAGAGCGCCTCGTAACCCTGGCGTCGCTCCGGGAACCAGGTGAGGAAGGTCATCGTCCCCACCACCCGGCCGCCCACCAGCAGCGGGAAGACGGCCGCGGAGCGGGGAACGCTCCGGGTCCAGCGTTCCGGCAGCCGGATCGCCCGGAATGCAGCCTCCGGGAGCTTCTGGAACACCGCGGCCTCACCGGGGCTCTGCCACCACGGCAGGGGCTCCTCCTCGATGGGGAGCTGGACCAGGTCCTCCTGCCACGGCAGGGGCGAACCGCCATCCAGGGAGATCGCCGCCACCCGCCGCGCGCCGCCGCCCGCAGCGCGCAGGTCGATCAGGCAGGCGTCCGCCACCGCGGGCACGGCCAGCTTCACCACGGCGGAGAGCGTCGCGTCCTGGTCCATGGACGAGACGAGGGCGCGGCTCGCGCCGACCACGAACATGCGGTGGGCCTCGGTCTGCTCCGCGAGGAACCGCTGGGCGGCGGCCAGCTCCGCCCGCTTGCGCTCGCGGGCGTAGCGGATGGCGCGGGCCAGTACGGCGCCATCCACCTGGTCCTTCACCAGGTAGTCCTGTGCCCCCTCCTGCATCGCCTGGACGGCGGTGGCCTCGTCGTCGAGGCCGGTGAGCACGACGATCGCCACGTCCTGGCGCGCGGCGTGGGTGCGGCTGACGGTCTCGACCCCGCGGGCGTCCGGCAGGGAGAGGTCCAGGAGCACGATCTCGATCGTCCCGTCGAGCAGGAGCTTCAGCCCGTCCTGGAGCCGCTCCGCGTGCAACAACTTCATCCCGGGGTGGCGGCTGGAGATCAGCTCCTTGAAGAGGAGCGCGTCCGAGGGGCTGTCCTCGATCAAGAGCCCGGTGAGCTCATCATCCGCCATGGGTATTTCGTGACCCCCGGGATGGACGCACCGAGCGTGTAGCGCATTTCCATGGAATGTGGCAACCCGGCGCACAAAAACCCGAATTTCCGTCGAAACGCGGACACCCCGAATCAACTTACGGGCAGGTCGCTGGGTCGAAAGCGACCCGCACCACGGCACCGTGGGCCGTGAGGACGTACAGGGCGCGTTCGCCGGGCTCCTCGACGGCGTGCAGTGCGCCGCCTTCCCAGCCGGGGTCGGCGGCGGCGCCGGCCACCACCCCGTCGAGGTCCACCGGCGTCCAGGCCCCCTGCGGCGCGCTGCCGATCGTATCCAGCCGGTACAGCCCGCGGCGCCCGAGCGCGAAGGCGTGCCCGCACGCGAAGGCGAAGTCCGACGCCTGGGGGGGCACCTCGGGGAGCTGCGGGGCCACCAGCACCCGGCTGGGGAGCGAGAACACGCGCCCGTCGCCGTAGGCCACCCGGCCGCGCCCCTGGTCCAGCCACACCGTGCGCGGCTCCCCGCGGATGCTGAGCGGCACCTCGTTGGACAGCCAGCGCAGCGGGGTCTCGACCGTGATGTGGAACAGGCGCGCCTGGGCGATGGCGTAGCCGTCCAGCAGCGTGCCCGCGTCCGGCGGCGAGGGGTCGAAATCGAACGAGGTGATCGCCCCGCGCGCGTTCGGGACCAGGCGGACGGGGAGGTCGCGGTCGCGCCCGATCTCGCCGGCGAGGAACGAGTCGAACGCGGAGACCACCAGGCTCTGCCGCCCGTTGATCGCGTGCCGCTCGCCGTGGAACGGGCCCTGGCGGAGGTCGACCAGCGCCGGCAGCGTGAACACCACCGCCTGCCCGCCGTCGCCCGGCGCGGTGACCACCGGCGCCGGGTTCGCGTCCCGGATGCGCCAGGCGGACAGCCCGCGGATGCCGCCCACCGTCGGCGGCGCGTACCACTCGGGGCCCAACGCCTGGACGAGGCCGGCGCCGCCTTCCACGAAGTGCTCGGTGGAGGCGTTGGGCGAAAGGCGGTCGGACTCCGTCCAGGCCTCCAGCGTCCCCTGCCCGCCTACGACCACCCGCGGCGCCCGGTCCATGGTGAGCGTGTTCCGCCCCACCCCGTACTCGTCGAAGAAGATCCGGCCGTGGGCGTCGAACCAGCCGCTGCGCGAGTAACCGGAGGCGATCATCCTCAGGCCCAGGCCGGCGTCGGGGACGACCTCCGGGACCTCGCAGCCCAGCCGGCAGCCGAAGACGCCCACCACGCGCTTGAGGATGTCCGGGCGGGGGCCGCCGGGCTGGTGGCAGATGACCAGCAACTCCTCGTCCGCGAACAGGTCGTGGACCTCGACCCCGGCCACCACGTCGCCCGGGTCGCAGTCGATGGCGTCCAGCGGCGGATCGAACTGGTAGCCGGAGGGGCCGGTGCCGTAGTCCCAGCTGCCCTCGGAGATGCGGTGCACCGCGTTGGGGCCGGTGCCGAGCACGGACTCGATCAGGATGTACTCGTAGCGATAGCTGAGGGGGTAGTAGTAGGGCCGGTCGAGCACCCAGGTGCGGATGGGCCGGTACCCCAGGTCCTGCAGCGTGGTGGTCCCGCCGTCGGGGGCGACGGCCAGCGCCGGGATGGGGAGGAACTCCGGGCGCAGCAGGTCCGTCCCGCCGTCCAGGTAGACGAACCCCTGGTCATAGCGGTTGGCCATGAAGATGCCGTTGGCGGTGGTGAGGACCAGGGTGGCCGGGACCGCCCACATCTCGACGTCCGTGATGGCGCCGCCGGTGATGGCGGGCGGGAGCGCCAGCGCCCCGGAGGAGTTGCCGTCGGTCAGCGAGTACACCGCCAGGTGCGTGCCGCCGCGCTCGTACGCCACCAGGAGCGGCGCGTTGGGGGTGATGAAATTCTGGCGCTCCACCTTCAGCGCGTTGGGGGCGAAGGGCGCCGGCACGTCGAACGGGACGTGGAAGGCGGTGGTCTGCCCGCCGTCCAGCGTCGCGTCCATCTCGTAGAGCCGGCCGTTCGGATCCAGCACGAACGTCTGGAAGCGGTTGACGGCCATGGATGACGGCGTGAACGGCAGCGGCGCCCAGGTGAGCGCGTGGCGAGGGGCCGGCTCGCCGCCCGGGAACCGGTACACCAGCCCGCCCCCGTCGAACGGAGTGCGGTCGAGCGTCTGCTGCAGGCGCATCGCCTGGACCAGCTTTCCGGACGCGGAGAACGAGACGGACTCGTCCAGCGGCTCCCCACAGAACGGGTAGTTGTTGGCCGGAAACTCGAAATCGCAGCGGTCGATCAGCGCCGTGTTGGCGGAGACCGCCGCCACGTCGATCTGCGAGGACACGAAGCGCGGGCTCACCGTCTCCAGGGGAGGGTTCGGCCAGGTGCGGGGGATCAGCGCATCCACGGTGGGGTTCACGCAGACGCCTTCGGTGCCGCAGCGCCAGACCCCGTCGCAGTCGGAGTCGACCTCGCACAGCCAGGCGGCGCCGTTGGCCGGGTGGCAGTAGCCCTCCAGGCCGCAGCGCCATCCGGTGGAGCACTGCTCGGCCCCCCCGTCGCGCGAGCAGGCGTAGAAGCGGCCCGCCTTGAAGTCCAGCGTCTCCGGACACCCGGAGAGGGCGGCGCCGAGCACCGCGCCCAGGAGCAGGCCGGTGGCGATCCGGGCGCGCTTCGGCACGGCCCTCACGGGAACACCCCGACCACGGCCACGCCGGAGCCGGACGGGACCAGCCGCGCGGAGGCGCCGCTGGGGGGCGCGGTGTCGGCCGGGTTGAGGAACACGCCGGCGGCGACCAGCCCGACGCCGGCGGCGATGATCCCCAGCGACACCGTCTTCTTGAGGGCGATGGTGCGGCTCTCGCGCTGGTAGGAGGCCAGCGGCTCGATGACGTTCCCGCTGCCGAGCGCGCCGCGGGCCAGCTCGCGGTTGACCGCGTCCTCCTGGGCGATGGCGTTCACGCCCACCAGCCCGCCGCCGATCAGCGCCAGCGCGCCGGCTCCCACCAGCGTGTACGGCAGGACCCGGGAGGGCGGCGGCGGGAGCGGAGTCCCGGTGGCCTCGGCGACCAGGAAGGGCACCGCCTGCCGCAGCGCCCCGATGTCGTTGGCCAGGCGGGTGGCGCGGCCCACCGGTTGGGCGCGCTGGGAGTCCAGCATCTGGAGCGAGAGCTGGTACGCGTTCCCCAGCTTGGTGACGGCCCCGCCCATCACGAAGCGGGTGCCGAGCGCGCCGCCCAGCTCGGTGAGGCAGTTGCTCTCGTCGGAGCAGCCGACCATCTGCTTCTGGCGTTCGAAGCCCATCATGGTCTGGACCTCCTTGGAGGACAGGACCCGGAAGAAGCCGCGGTCGGCCACCTCCTGGGTCACCGCCTCGGTGAGGGCCGCGGCCACGGACGGGTCCACGCCCCCGCCCGGCGCCAGGTCGAGGACGATCAGCTTGGGCTTCTCCGCCTTGGGGGCCGGGTCGGCGCCCGAGGCCGCCAGCGCCAGGAGGGCGAGGGTCGAGAGCATGGGTACGACTCTACCCCCTCCTCCATGGCCTATCCGGTAGCGAGTTGCTTGCCCGCCGTCCGGCACGAAGGGGGAGCGGGAGGGTGCGCCACTGCTTGTGGAGCCGGCTGCGCAACCGGAGCGCCCGCACTCCGCCGGCGCCCCGCTCCACCTCCAGGACCACGCACGGCGGCCCGCCCCGGAAGACGAAGCGGTCTCCCCCGCGCGGCTCCAGGGCGATCGACGGCGTGCCGTTGACGGCCAGCACCAACTCCCCGGCCCGGACCGAGAGCGCCCCTTCGAAGCGCCGCCCGGAGGTCCACGACATGGGCAGCAGGCGCGCCAGGGCCGCGGGGCCGCCGAACTCGCACGCGTACGCCTCCGCGGGGGCCGCCGCCGGCGCGGGCGCCTCCGCAGCCAGCACGTCCCGCGCGTCCCAGTAGTCGGCGGGGAACAGCGCCCGGAGATCGGGCGTCACCTGCACTTCCACCAGGAGGTGCACCCGCTCCCGCGTGTCGCGGTTCTCCACCGCGTGGGGGAGCGTGAAGTCGCCGTACCACAGCTCGCCAGGAACCATCTCCACCCGCTCGCCTCCCACCTCGAAGGCCACCTCCGGCCCGGACTGGATCGGCACGTGCAATCGCACCAGGCCGTGCTCCAGCGAGAGCACCACGTCGTCGTGCCGGGCGATGGAGCCTCCCGGAGGGAGCGCGCTCAGCCGCACCGAGTGCTTGGGGCCGGGGATCGCCTCCACCACGTCGCGGAGATAGGGCGCGGCGCGCATCGCGGCGGTGTCCTGGAAGTCGGTCAGGCCCGGGCCGCCCGACGTCGTCTCCCGGGCGTCGCCGCTCTGCGAGCGCAGGGACAGGACGCTCCACCCAACGTGTCGTTCCCCCGGCGCCCGGAAGTAGCTCTCCTCGCTCCCCCAGGGAAAGGCGCGGAGCGCGGCCAGGTCCTCCCGCAGGCGGTCCACGTCCAGGTGGGGCGTGAGGCGACAGGCGTTGGCGGCGGTGACCATCCGGCAGTCCATCATGCGATATCCTCAGGACCGCATGAACCGTCGAGACCTCCTCAAGCACACGGTCGCCGCGGGCGCGGCGGCCGCGGCCCCCGGCTGCGTCAGTCCCCAGAGGCCGTGGAGCGCGGCGCCCGATACGCCAGTGGACGAGATCCTGGCCAAGCTGGACGCCGATCTCGCATGCATCGACACCGCGGACCTGGGCACCCATCTCCGCGACCATCTCGGCCCCGCGGCGAACGACCCCCGCCTCTACGACGCGCTGAGGTCGCAGGACCCGCTGGTGCGGAAAGCGGCCAAGACGCTCTATCTGACCGCCACCTTCCGCGACCTGCCGGAGGCGTCGCGCGCCCACCCGGCGATCCAGGAACGGATGCGCCAGGCAGGACCGATGATGAGCGAGGCGGTCCTGGGCATGCGCGATCGCCTCGCCGCGCTCACCGGCGCCGAGAAGAAGGAGCTCCAGCAACACCTGCGCTCCAATCCGGACCTGGCCGGGGCGGTGTGCCGGTCGCTGGACCAGAAGGTGAGCCAGGCGCGACTCCAGCCCGAACGCCGCATCCGGCAGCGCAGGGTGATGAACGAGTACGCCTGGCGGATGGAGCGCCAGTCCGTGGCGGCGGTGATCGACCCCCAGCTGGAGAAGGCGAACCGGGCGCTCACGGGCTACGCGGCTCGCCAGAGGAAGGAACCGGTGCTGTTCGGTGACGATCAGCCGTCCGGCGACGATCGTCCGTCCGGAGAGACCGTGGGGCTGTCCCTGATGGGGATCGGTCTGGTCACCGGTGGGGTGAGCGCGCTGCTGCTGTTCACCCCCGCCTCGCCCGTGGGCGCCATCGGCACCACCGTGGGCGGGGCGTTGTTGGTGATCGGCTTGCTGGTCTTCTTCATCTCGGCGATCTTCAAGACGGCCCCCTCGGAGCACCCGGCCACGGGCGCTCCAGACGCCCCCCAACCCCTGCCGCCACCGTCCCCGGTCCCTGCCCTCTGAGTCCGCCGGACTTCCTCCGCGCGTTGAGGGGCCGATGATCGACGTCGCCGTGGTGGGGGCCGGGATCGGCGGCCTCTCCGCAGCGGCGCTGCTGTCTCGCCAGGGCGCCCGCGTGGCGGTGTTCGACCAGCACTTCCTCCCGGGCGGCTTCTGCACCTCCTGGGAGCGGACCGTCGCCCGCAACGGCCGCCGGCTCCGCTTCCTCTTCGACGCGGGCGTGCACGACGTGGGAGGCCTGGGACCCATGGGCGGTGTGCGCCAACTCCTGGAGGCGCTGGGCGCGCAGGACCGCCTGCGTTGGCGCCGGAACCGCTACCTGCACGCGCTGCCCGGGCTCACCGTCCAGGTCCCCGATGAATGGCCCGCGTTCGTGGAGGTGCTGGCCGAGCGCTTTCCCGCGGAGCGCGCCGGAATCCACGCGCTGTTCGAGGAGCTCGAGCGGTGCTGCCGCGCCTGCGTCCCGGAGGGTGGGACGCTGAGCTTCCTCCGCGGCGAGGACCCGGCCCAGTTTCGCCGCCGGCGGCAGTCCGCGCGCTGGCTGCACGCGCCCTTCGACGCGCTCCTGCGCAGCCACGTCGCTACCCCGCTCCTGCGCGAGCTGCTGCTCCGCGTGGGCCGCTACCGCACCGCGCGCGTCGCCGCGCTCACCGTGGCGGAGATGGCCCCGCTGTTCGCCTACTACCTGGAGGGCGGCTTCTACCCCGACGGCGGCTCGCAGGCCCTGCCGGATCTCCTGGTGGAGCGGATCCGCGAAGGTGGCGGCGAGGTCCACCTCTCCACGCCGGTGAAGGCCATCCCGGTCGAGGGGGGACGGGCCACCGGGGTGGAGCTGGCCTCTGGCGAGCGGGTGGCGGCGCGCGCCGTGCTCTCCAACGCGGACGCGCGCCGGACCCTGCTGGAGCTGCTCCCCGCGGACGCGCTGCCGGCAGAGCTGCTGCGCAAGGCGCGCGCGGCGGCGCCGGCCACCTCGGCGTTCATGGTCCACCTCGGGCTCCATCCCGCACCGGCCATCCCGGCCCACGCCATCTTCGCGCGGGCGGAGCAGGGGCCGGCCCTGTCGCTGTGGTCCCCGCCCGACCCGTCGGCGGCGTCCGAGGGCGGCGCTTCGGCGACCCTCGTCGTGCTGGAGCCGCAGGGCGAGGGCGAGCCCTGGGACCGGCGCGCGCCCGGCTACGCGAACCGGAAGCGCGCCCTGGCCGGGCGGCTGTTGGAGGGCGCGGAGCAGGTCGTGCCCGGGCTCCGTGCGCGGATCGTCTTCCAGGAGGAAGCATCACCCCCGACCTTCGAGCGCTACGCGTGGACCAGCGGCGGCGCCATCTACGGGCTGGAGGTGGGTTCCTGGCGGCCCCCGGCGCGCCTGCCGCTGGGCGGGATGCACCTGGCCGGGTCGGGCGTGTTCCCGGGGCCGGGGGTGGAGGGCGCGGTCGTCTCCGGAGCGCTGGCGGCGGCGGCGATCGCGGCCGAGCTCGGCCTCCCGTTCCGCTTCGCGTAGTAGTCTTTGGCGGCGTGGCCGGCCAGAGGTTGGAGATCGCGATCACCGGGCTGGGCGCGGTGAGCGGTTACGGCGAGGGCGCCGCGGCGCTCTGGCGCGGCATCGCCGAGGGGAGGGACGCGCTCTCTCCGATCGAGCGCTTCCCGTGCGGTCCGATGGCCAGCCCGCTGGCGGGCGTGCTCCCGCCCTGGCCCGGAGAGCTCCCCGCCCAGGTGGACGAGCGCTTCCGGGACCTGTGCGTCCGGGTCGCCGCCTGCGCCGCGCGGGAGGCGCTGGCCTCCGCCGGGATCGGCTGGCCGCTCGCCGCGGCGGACCGGGTCGCCCTGGTGGTCGGCACCAGCGCGCAGGAGGACGATCGCGGGCTGGACGTGCAGTCGGCGCAGATGGCCGCGGAGCTGGGCGTGCGCGGTCCCTGCGTGGCGGTGGGCACGGTGTGCTGCGCGTCCACCAACGCGGTCGGCCTGGGGCGAGATCTCCTCGAGATGGGGAGCGCGGACGTGGTCCTCGCCGGCGGCGCGGACGTCGTCACTCCGGAGCTGGCGGCCGGCTTTCACGCCCTGGGACTGCTGGGCCGCCGGCGGTGCGCGCCCTTCAGCGACCGCGCCGGGACGACGCTCGGCGAGGGCGCGGGCTTCGTGGTCCTGGAATCCCGCGAGCGCGCCGAACGCCGCGGCGCCCGGCCGCTGGCCTGGCTGTGCGGCTACGGGCTCTCTGGAGACGCGTTTCACGAGACTGCTCCGGACCCGTCCGGCGCGGGGGTGGCGCGGGCGGTCCGGGCGGCGCTGGCGGACGCGCAGGTGACGCCGGAGCAGGTGGGCTACGTCAACGCGCACGGCACCGGCACGCAGGCCAACGACACGGCGGAGGTGCGCGGCCTGCAGGCGGCGCTGGGCCCGCGCGCGTCGGAGATCCCCGTGAGCTCCACCAAGGGGCACCTGGGGCACGCCCAGGGAGCGGCGGGAATCCTCGAGCTGGTGGCCACCCTGCTGGCGGCGCGCGAGGGGACGGTGCCCCCCACGCTGCACCTGGATCGCCCGAGGCGCGGCGCTCCGGCCGATCCGGTGGGGCAGCTGTTCCCCCGCCCCCATCCGTGGGAAGTGGCGCTCTGCACCAACTCCGCGATGGCCGGGTCCAACGCGGCCGCGGTGGTGTCGCGCTCTCCGCCGCGGCGGGCGCGCCGGCCGCCCCGGCCGGTGGCGGTGGCGGGCGTGGGCCTCGCCGGCCCGCGGGAATCCGAGGAGGCCCTGGCGCGCCTGGTGCCCATCGCGGACGTGAGCGGGATGGATCCCTCGGCGCGGCTCGTCACCCTGGCGGCGGCGCGCGCGATCGAGGACGGCGGGTTGAAGATCTCCACCGACCGGAGCGACCGCTCCGGGCTGGTGCTGGGGAACGGGCGCCTCTCGCCGGCCACCATCCGCGCCTTTCGCCGGAGCATCGCCGACCGCGGCCTGTGGCGGCTCTCCACCGCGGCCTTCGCCCGGCGGATGCCCAGCGCCCCGGCCGGAGCCTGCGCGGCGGCGCTGGGGCTGCGCGGGCCGGCCTCCACCATCGCCACCGGCGAGGGCGAGGGCCTGTGCGCCGCCGCCTACGCGGCGCAGTTGCTCGCCGCGCGCGACGACGCAGACCTGATGCTCGCCGCCCAGATGCGCGAGGAGGAGGACGGGACGGGCATCGCGACGGTGCTGGCCCTGCAGGCGGGCCATGGCGCGGTGGAGCTGGCGGGGTGGGGCCTGGCGGGCGCCGGCCTGGCGGAGGCGGCGCTGGAGCAGGCGCTGGCCCGGGCCGGCGTGCGCCCGTCCGAGGTGGCCCTGCGCGCCGGCGGCTCCTTCACCGGGGCGGTCGAGGCGATACGGAGCTGGGCGAAGGTGGCGGTGGTTCAGTATGGGGAGGGCACCATGGCGTGCGCGCTGGTGTTCGTGCGAGGTGCGGATGGACGCTGATCTGAAGTCCCGGCTGGATCGCCGCCAGGCGATCCTGGACCAGGTGCGAAACCTCCTGGTGGACAAGCTCAGCCTCCGGCTCGCGCCGGGGGACATCGACCCGGACGCGCCGATCTTCACCAGCGGGCTGGCGCTCGACTCGGTGGACGCGGTGGAGCTGATCCTCAATCTGGAGACGGAGCTGGGTCTGAAGCTGCCGGACGACACCGTGGCGGTGCCCACGCTGCGGACGGTGAACACCATCGTGGACGCGGTGCTGGCGCTCCCGGGGGAGGTGACCTTTGGCGCTTGAGGGCGGGATGGCGGCCCTCCGGCAGTCGGTGGCGCTGGCGGCGATGGACCACGTCTCGTGCGTCCGGGTCGGCGGGCCGGCGGCGTTCGACCTCGTCGACCGCGTCACCCCGCTGGAGCTGTACGCGCGCGACGGGCAGATGCTCCACACCCTGCTGCTGGAACCGGACGCGCGGGTGCTGGCGGACGCCTACGTTTGCCGGGACGACGACCGGTACCTCATCCTGGCCGAGGGCCCCACCGCGCCGGAGCTGTGCGCCTGGCTGCGGGGGCACGCACGCCCCGGCGAAGAGGTCGCCCTGGAGGACCTGGGGCAAACGCACGCGCTGCTCTCGCTCGGCGGCCCCTACGCGTGGGAGCTGGTGGCGGAGTGGCTGGGGCCGGAGATCCTCGGACTGCCGTACATGGGCTTCGCGCGCGGGGACGGCTGGACGTGCTTCCGCGCCGGGAAGACCGGCGAGTACGGGTATGACCTGCTGCTCCCGCGCGACCGCGTGCCCGCCGTGCGCTCGCGGCTGGCGGAGCTGGGGAAGGAATTCGACCTGGGCGAGCTGGACCTGGCGTCACTGGACCAGGCGATGCTGGAGGCGTTCGTCTTCAACGTTCGCCGGGAGGGCCGCACCGGGGCCACGCCACTGGAGCTCCAGCTGCAGTGGCGCGTCTCGTACCAGAAGACGTCCATCGCCTCGGCCGCGCTGAAGGAGCGGCGGGCGCAGGGCGCGCGCGAGCGGCTCACCTTCGTCCTCTCCCCGGATCGGTTCGAGATCGGCGACGCGGTGATCTGCGAGGGGAACCCCATCGGCAAGATGGTGAACTCGGGGTGGTCGGAGCTGCTGGGCGCGTGGACCGGCACCGCGCTGCTGGAGATCGCGCACGCGTACCCGGGGGTGGACCGCTACCGCACCCGGACCGCCGCCGGCGAGCGGCCGATCCAGACGGTGACGCCGCCGCCGATCTCCAACCGGAGCCTGGTGGTGAACGTGCAACGCCACTCGTACCGGACCCGCGCCGGCGACACCTTCCCGCCGCTGGTGGCCGGGCGGTGAGGCCGCCGCGCTGGCGGCGCTCCTTCGAGCCGCTCCCGCGCGAGCACGGATTCGAGCCGCTGGAGGTGGAGGGCGAATTCCCGGCGGACCTGCGGGGCACGCTCTACCGGGTGGGCCCGGGCTCGTTCGCCGCGGGCGGGGAGCCGTTCGGGCACTGGTTCGACGGCGACGGCGCGGTGAGCGCGGTCCGGCTGGGCGTGGGCACGGTGGAGGGCGCGTGCCGCTTCATCGAGGCGCGGGAACGCGCGGTGGAGCAGCGCCTGGGCCGGCGCGCGTTCCGTGGGTTCGGGACGGGAGCTCCCCACCCCGCGGTGACCCGGGTGAAGCAGCCGGTGAACGTGGGCGCGCTGTGGTGGAGCGGCGAGCTGTATGCGCTGGGGGAGGGCATCAGCCCGCACGCGCTGGACGCGGCCACGCTGCGGACGCGCGGCCCCAGCGACCTGGGTGGGGCGGTCCGATCGGCCTTCGCGGCACACCCGCACCGGGTCGCCACCCGGCGAGCGGCCTACAACTTCGGGCTGCGGCACGGCCGCCGCTTCGAGGTGGACCTCCTGGAGCTGCCGGACGGCGGGCCCGCGCGGCGGCTGTGCACGGTACCGCTCCGGTCGCCGCGGTACCTCCACGACTTCGCGGTCACCGAACGCCGCGCGGTCTTCGTGCTGCCGCCGCTGGAGGCGGACCTGGATGCGCTCCTGGACGGGACCGGGCCGGTGGCGTCCGCGTTCCGGTGGCAGGCAGGCGCCGCCACGGAGATCCTCACCGTCGAGCTGGACCCTCCACACCGGGCGACCTGGTCGGAGGCGGATCCGTTCTTCGCCTGGCACCTGGCCTCGGCCGAGGAGCTGGCGGGGCCGGGCGAGGGCCTTCAGGTGGAGCTGGTGCGGTACCCGGACTTCGAGATCAACGAGTGGTACGGAGCACTCCCGTACCGCGAGCCCGCCGCGGCGCCCGCGGGAACGCTGGCGCGCGTGTACCTGAGCGCGGCCGCCCGCGCGAAGGTGGAGCCGTTCTCGGACGTGTCGTGCGAGCTGCCGGTGGCGGCCGGGGAGGCCATCGTGGCGGTGGCGCGGACCGCGGCGGCTGATCGCGGTGCGCCCCACGACGCGGTGGCGGTGGTCGACCGGGAGCGCGGCGAGGCGCGCTGGTTCTCCTCGGGTCCGGACCACTACCCGTCCGGCGAGCCCTGCATCGCCGGGAGATACCTCCTCTCGCTCGTGTACGACGCGCGGGCGCACCGGTCCGGGCTGGTGGCGTTCGACCTCGGCGAGCCCGGTGCGGGCCCGGTGGCCGCCGCCTGGTTCGATCACCACCTCCCGCTGGCATTCCATGGAACCTGGGTGCCCGCCGGCGAACGGTGATGCCCGGGACGTTATACGCTTCGGGGCTGGATGAAGATCCGGAACCGGCTGAACCCCTCCAGTCCCTGCTTCTCCTTCGAGTTCTTCCCCCCGAAGACCGAAGAAGGCGTGGAGCAGCTCCTCCGTACCATCGAGGAGCTGGCGCCGCTGGAACCCGGCTTCGTCTCCGTCACCTACGGCGCCGGCGGCAGCACCCGCGACCGGACGCTGGAGCTGGTCACCACCATCAAGGAGCGCTCCGGCATCGAGGCCATGGCCCACGTGACCTGCGTGGGCCACACCCGGGCGGAGCTGAAGGAGGTGCTGGACCGGTTGGCGGCGGCGAAGGTCGAGAACGTCCTGGCGCTCCGGGGGGACCCGCCGAAGGGGGAGAAGGCCTTCACCCCGGTGGCCGGCGGGTTCCGCTACGCCTCCGAGCTGGTGCGGTTCGTCCGCGAGCACGACTACGGCTTCTGCATGGGCGGCGCCTGCTACCCGGAGGGCCACATCGAGAACCCGTCGCGCGAGGTGGACCTCAAGAACCTCAAGGTGAAGGTGGACGGGGGGCTGGACTTCGTCATCACCCAGCTCTTCTTCGACAACGCCTTCTACTTCGACTTCGTGGAGCGGGCGCGGCGGGTGGGGATCAACGTGCCCATCGTGCCGGGCATCATGCCCATCACCAACTACGAGCAGCTCAACCGCTTCATCCGGATGTGCGGCACCACCGTGCCGATGCGGCTGGCGCTCCAGCTGGAGAAGGTGAAGGACAACCCGGAGGCGGTGATGCAGCTGGGCATCGCGCACGCCACCGTGCAGTGCATCGAGCTGCTCGGGCGGGGGGTGCCGGGCATCCACTTCTACACGCTGAACCGGTCCCCGGCGACGCGGATGATCGTCAGCGCGCTACGGGCGCGCGGATAGCCGGGACGCCACCGCGGGAAGCAGCTCTTCGGCCGGCACGCGGAGGTGGGACACCTCCTCGGGGGCGTTGGAGTCGTTGGGGTCCACCGAGTAGGCGGGCACCCCGCGGCGGAGCGCGGCGTCCAGCAGCATCTCGGTCACGCCCACGGAGAAGGACGTGCCCACGAAGAGGACGAGCTCGGATTTCGCGGCCGCCTCCTGGACCCGCTCCCACCGGTAGTCGCGGTGGCCGTGGTAGTACTCGTCGAACCAGAGGACGTGCTGGCGGACCAGCGCGCCGCAGGACGGGCAGCGCGGCACGTTCTCGCCGGTGGGGTTGGCGCGGAACTTCGACAGGTCCACCGAGTCCCGCGACAGCGAGCCCTCCGGCGCGCCGTACTCGCAGCCGTAGGAGGAGCAGCGCACCCGGTCCGCGGACCCGTGCACCTTGATCAGCGCGCGGGAGCCGGCGCGCTCGTGCAAGGGGTCCACGTTCTGGGTGATCAGCAGGAAGGGGCGGTTATGGGCCAGGCGCCACTGCTCCAGCGCCGCCAGCCCCTGGTGCGCGGGGTTGGGCTGCTTCTCCAGGACCTGGTCGAACCGGTCCAGGTACCACTTCCAGGAGCCCGCCGGGTCGCGGACGAAGTAGCGGAGCGTGGCCAGCTCCATGGTGTCCCGGGCCCAGACCGCGCCCGGCTCCGGGCCGCGGAAGGTGGGGATGCCACTGGCCCGGCTCACGCCGGCGCCGGTGACCACCAGCATCAGGCCCTGCGTCTTTTCGATGATGTCGGCGAGGGTGTCGACGGCGCTCACGGGCGCGGCAACATAGCACCCTCGTTCAGAGCTCCAGCGTCGCGCGCCAGGGCCGCTCCGTGGAGAGCCCCGCGGCGGCGAAGGTGGCGCGGACGGCGTCCATCCAGGCGGCGGGCGGGCGGGATTCCCGGAGGCATTGCGCCACCGCGCGCGCCAGCAGGCCGCAGCGGTGCTGGCCGAAGCTGGTCGGCGATTCGCCCGGCGGCGGCATCGGCGACTCGGCGAGGCCCACCCCTCGCAGGACCTCGCGCGTCATCAGGGGCGCGCCCTCGCGGAAGGCGTCCGCGTGGCCTGCGTGGAAGTCCTGGACGTGCTTGAGCACCGGAGGGAGATCCGGCGGCGCGACGTAGAGCACCGCGGTGTCCGCTCGGCAATAGGCGTCCGGGTCGTTGACCAGCTTTCCCTCGAAGATCGCCCGCTCCAGCGCGGGATCGCGCAGCAGGCCGTGGAGCAGGGGCGGCGCGGAGGCAGGCGACAGGTTGAGGTACAGCTTGGCGTGCGGCCGGCTGTGATCGACCGGGCCCGAGCGGCCCATGAAGTAGAAGAAGCCCGGCGAGAGGTTCGGCCGCGCGCAGGGGACGCGGACGCTCACTGCGTCTCCTTTGCGCGCGCTGGGCGGGAGGAGCGCGCCGAGGTCGTCCACGAAGAGCATGAGCTGTGGGCCAGCGACGTAGGCCCAGCCTTCCTGGGCGTTCACGATCCGGTAGCCGGGCTCCCAGCAGTCGCACCCCTCCGCCGCCTCCTCCAGCGCCGCCACGAATTCCGGCACGCCGTCCACCCGCCCGAAGAGCGGCCGCTGGACAACGCCGGGCGGTGGAGACCAACGCGTGAAGTAGCGCTCGTAGATGAGGTCGCGGAGCGCCGTTTCCGGGGGCGCCGGGTTGCGCGGGAGCTCCGAGGCCAGCGCCGCGACCACCGCTTCCAGCGCCGCGGTCATGGGCCGCCTCCGAACAGCTTGGACCGCCAGCCGTCCGGCTCGGCGAGCAGGTACTGGCCGAAGTCCGCGAGTTGCTTTCCGCGGTCCTCCAACGTGCGGAGGAGATGCGCTTCAGCGTAGGCCATCACCACCAGCGCCAGACCGCACCAGCGCACCACACGGGCGGAGAGATCCAGGGGAACCGGGTAGGCCGACCCGCGCTCGAGCGCGTACGAGTGGAGGAGCGCGCCCAGGAATCGCTGGAGGTCCTGTTGTGGAAGGACCTCGGCTTCGTTCTGCGGCGCCAGCCAGCCGGTGGCGTAGTCCGCCGCCAGCCAGCCCAGGTCGCGAGCGCCGTCGCCCCACAGCGCCAATTCCCAGTCGATGAGCACGGGGTCGCCACCGGCGAGGAGGACATTGCCCTGCTTGCAGTCGCCGTGGAGCAGGCAGCCGGCGGGGGAGTCCTGCTGCACGTCCGAGAGCGATTGGAGGCTGCGCATCGCGGCGTCGTCATGCTGGAGCCGGGAGATCAGGTGGAGCGCCGCGCGCGGTTGCCGGGCGTAGAACGCGGGGCGCGGACGCAACAGCGACTCCAGGAGATCGGCACGGGCGGAGTCGTCCTGCGGGACGAAGCGGGCGGGGTCGGCGTGGGTGCGCGCGTGGAGGGCGCCGAGCGCGCGTCCGAGGCGATTCGCCAGATCCGGGTCGTACTGGCGGGTGGTGCGGTGGTGGTCGTAGGCGGTCGTGGCGCCATCGATCCACTCCAACGCCAGCATCCCCAGATCCGGCGAGAATCCGGTGCAGCGGGGGATTCGCAGCGGCGGGCGCGCGATCGGCTCCAGCGCGTCGAGGATCAAGCCCTCGTGGACGACGCCGCGTTGTCCGTAGCCGGTGGCGAGCTTCACCATTGCACGGCCCCCTGCGGGGGAGACGCAGAGGACCGTGCGATTCTTGGAGGCTGGAAGCTCCGGCCCTGCCGCGGCGAGGTCCCAGGCGCGCAGCTGAGCGCGCTCGGGGTCGGAGAGCCGCCGCAGAGGATCCGGATCCATCGGCGCAACCCTACGTCAGTTTGAGACGATCAGGCCTTGATTGAGCTCTGGAGCTTCAGAGCGTCGAGCGGGATGGGCTTCGGGAACGGAATAGGCTTGGGCAGCGGGAACGGCAGCGGCTTCGGCTCCGGGAACGGCAGCGGCTTCGGCAGCGGGAACGGTAGCGGCTTCGGCAGCGGGAACGGCAGTGGCTTGGGCAGCGGGATCGGGTGCGGCAGCGGAATCGGCTTCGGCTCCGGCCTCGGCCACGGCAGCGGGATCGGATGCGGCTGGGGCGGCGTCGGCCGAGGGCCAGGGAACGGCGGCCACGGCTGGGGCGGCGTCGGCCGAGGACCGGGGAACGGCGGCCACGGCTGCGGCGGCGTCGGCCGAGGACCGGGGAACGGCGGCCACGGCTGCGGCGGCGTCGGCCGCGGGCCGGGGAACGGCGGCGTCGGGTGCGGCTTCGGCCACGGGAGCGGCTGCGGCTGCGGCTTCGGCCAGGGCAGCGGCTGGGGCTTGGGGAACGGGAACGGCTCAGGGAGAGGCCGGGGGAGAGGGAGAGGCTTGGGCTGAGGCAACGGCAGAGGCTTCGGCTCGGGCCGAGGGAGCGGCAACGGCAGCGGGCGGGGCGGAATCTTCACAGACATGTCGCGCTCCATCCCCGCGGGCGCAGGGATGGCCTCACTCGTCGAATGCGTCGTTGGTCGGCCGTGGCGCACTCCAGAGCGCGCCACCCACACACATTCTCGCCAGCTGCTCAAAAGAAGTTTCGTGGCTGATAAACGTAAGCACTCGATATCAGAGCACTTTTCTCAATCCACATGAACCTACAGCCGAAACCTTTACAAAGACCGTCCAAAACGAAGGGGCCACCCACGTCTTGCGTGAGCGGCCCCTGGAACATCGTTTCTCGTCAGCCGAGAGCAGCTATGCGGCGCCGGTCTGCGTGCCCGGCCCGGGCGGCGGCACTTCCGGCGTGGGCGGCGGCATCACGCCCGCCTCGCCGTGGGTGGCAGCCAGCGCCGCCTCCATGTGCGTGATCTCGTCCGCCGGGCTCTCCACCTCGATGTCGAGGTGCTTGTAGTTCTTCAAGCCCGTGCCGGCCGGGATGAGCCGGCCCATGATCACGTTCTCCTTCAGCCCGCGCAGGTAGTCGACCTTCCCGTTGATGGCGGCCTCGGTGAGCACCTTGGTCGTCTCCTGGAAGGAGGACGCGGAGATGAACGACTCGGTGGTGAGCGACGCCTTGGTGATCCCGAGGAGCAACGGCTCGCCGACCGCCGGCCGCTTCCCCTGGGCCATGATCTTCTCGTTCTCCTCCTCGAACACCCACTTCTCGACCTGCTCGTCGACGAGGAACTCGGTGTCGCCGACCTCGGTGACGCGCACGCGCCGCAGCATCTGCCGCACGATGGTCTCGATGTGCTTGTCGTTGATCTTCACGCCCTGCAGCCGGTACACCTCCTGGATCTCGTCCACCAGGTAGCGGGCCAGCTCCTTCTCGCCCAGCACTTTCAGGATGTCGTGGGGGTTGGCCGCGCCGTCCATCAGCGGCTCGCCCGCCTTCACCCGGTCCCCGGCGTGCACGCTGATGTGCTTGCCCTTGGAGATCAGGTACTCCTTCGCCATGTCGGCCCGGAG
>DATBSS010000746.1:0-4373 GCA_036559665.1 Myxococcaceae bacterium | reverse complement strand
TTCAGCCGTGTCTCAGCTTTCGCCATCAGCTTTGACAACCAGGCGTGGCAACTGCGCTTTTCTCAGCCAGGAGCACCGTCGGAGCGGCAGGTCGCGTCAGCGGGTGTTCTGCTGAAGGTGAACGATGAAGGACCTGGCTGGAGAGGCTCGACGCGGCGCTTCATCGTTCTTACCCTTTCCGGGTCGCCCCCCCTCCAGGAGATTGCGATGATGATGCCCGAGCTCTTCGCGCCGCCGTCCCCGGCCCTCAAGCCGGCGCCGAGGACCATTCACGACCCGAGCGGACACCCGGCCTTCGGCACCTACCAGGGCGAGTTGGACGAGGTCGACCTCACCCGCCTCACCGGCGACTACGCGCACGCGCGCCCGCGCCGGATGCTGAAAGAGAAGAAGTGGCAGTACGTGATGGTGGTCACGCCGGAGTTGATCGCCTCCTATACCGTCGCCGACCTCTCGTACTCGGCCAACGCCTTCGTCTACGCGGTGGACCTGCGCGAGAAGCGGCCGCTGCTGGACCGCAGCTACCTGGGCGTGCCCGGCCCGCTGGCGGGCGTGGGGAACCGGCCGGCCGCCGGCTTCGAGGCGCACTTCACCACGCTCAACGCCACCTTCCGCGCCACGCGCACCGCCAGCGGCGAGCGCTACCGCACCAACATCGACGTGTGGGACGTGCCGCTCCTCAAGCGCGCCATGCGCTGGGACGGGGAAATCCTCGCGGTGGGCGGCGCGCCGGCGCTCTCGGTCATCTCGCCCGCGGGCGGCGGCGGGCACGTCAACGTGACGCAGAAGCAGGCCGGGCTCCTGGCCTTCGGAAGCCTTCAGGTCCACGGGCGGCGCTACCCGCTGGACGGCGGCGTGGCCGGCGTGGACTACACGCACGGCTACCTCCCGCGGCACACCACCTGGCGCTGGGCCATGGCGTGCGGGCGGCTGGAGGACGGCACCCCGGTGGGCCTCAACTTGGTGGAGGGGTTCAACGACGAGTCGGACCAGGTGAACGAGAACGCGCTGTGGATTGGCTCGCGGCTGTACCCGCTGGGGCGGGCGCGGTTCTCCTTCAGCAAGCGGGACCCGCTCGATGAGTGGCACGTCACCACCACCGACCAGGAGCTGGAGCTGCGCTTCCGGCCGATGTTCGTCCACCGCGAGGAGCGGGATTACAAGCTGGTGAAGAGCCACTTCGTCCAGCCGGCGGGCACGTTCACTGGAACCTTCCGCTCCGGCGGGCGCCGCATCCCGCTCTCGCTCGCGGGCGTCACCGAGGAGCAAGACGTCCTCTGGTGACCACCGGCGCACGCGGCGCCCCAGAGCGCCTGCTATCCTCGCTGCAACGTGCCGATTGACCCCGGAACCCAGGTCGGACGCTTTCGCATCGTCCGGCTCGTTGCCCAGGGCGGCATGGCCGAGGTGTACCGGGCGGAGCAGGAGATGACCACCGGCATCTTCCGGCCGGCCGCGCTGAAGGTCATCCGCCCGGAGTACGCGGCCTCGGAGGACTTCCGGGAGATGTTCCTGGACGAGGCGCGGACCGCCTGCACGCTCTCGCACCCCAACATCGTCCACATCTACGAGGTGGGCGAGGCGGAAGGCCTGCTCTACATGGGGATGGAGCTGGTGGCGGGAGAGTCGCTGGCCACCGTGGGCAAGGAGCTGGGCGGGCGCGGCCACAAGCTCACCGAGGAGGCGCTCATCGCCATCGGCGCGTTCACCTGCTCCGCGCTGGAGGCGGTCCACGCGCTGAAGGTGGGCGGCGTCACCACGGGCCCGTTCATCAACCTCGTCCACCGCGACGTCTCGCCCCACAACCTCCTGCTCAGCCCCAACGGCTCGCTGAAGCTGATCGACTTCGGCATCGCCAAGGCCGCCACCAACCGCAACCTCACCAACGTGGGCGTGACGAAGGGGAAGGCCGGCTACTTCTCGCCCGAGCAGGCCGTGGGGCTGCCGCTGGATGGGCGGTCCGATCTCTTCTCGCTCGGGGTGACGCTCTACAAGCTGGCCTCGGGGGTCACGCCCTTCGAGGAGCACCAGACGCACCACGACCGGCACTCGGCCCTGGTGGCGGGGCGATGGAAGCCGCTCCAGGAGACCGCGCCGGGGCTGCTGCAGGGCTTCTACACCATCGTCGGCAAGGCGCTGCAGGTCCGCCGGGAGGACCGCTACCAGAGCGCGGCGGAGATGCGCGAGGAGCTGGAGGCGCTGGCGTACGACGCAGGGATGCAAGTCGGCCAGGCGTCGCTCGCGGGGTACGTGGAGGAGCTGGACGGCGAGGTCTCCATCCCCAACGCCCCCCGCCACTCCGGGACGCACCTGGCCCGCCGGCGCACGATGGAGACGCAGGCGCGGGGCGGGCGCTCCTACGTTCCCTGGGTCGCCGCCGGTGCCGCGGTGATGCTGGCCGCGACCGCCACCGCATGGGCGCTCCGCCCATCGCCCGCCCCCGCGGTCCAGGCACCCCAGCCGCCGCCTTCGCCCATCGCCGCCGCGCCCGCCCCGGCCCCGACACCGGCCGCGGCCACTCCGGCGCCGGCGCCGCTGGTCCTCTCCACCACCAAGGCCCGCGGAGAGCGCGGCGAGTCGCACAAGCGGGCCACGCCGCCGAAGGCGGAGACGCCCAGGCCGCCCCCCGCGGAGACCGAGGTGCTCAGCGGGAAGGGGAAGGTCCGCGTCGGCACGGCGCCGCAGGGCGGGCAGGTGACCGTCGCCAGCAAGTCGCTGGGAGACAAGTCGCTGGGGGAGGCGCCCGTCGACATCACGCTCCCCTCCGGGCCGTACACGGTGGAGATCTCCTGGCCCGAGCTGCACAAGAAGAACACCTGCCTGGTGAGGGTGCTGCCGGACAAGACCGCGCGGGTGAAGGGCGACGCCCAGAACGACCGCTGCTCGGCGGAGACGAACTAGCCGGGGGAGCGCGCTACCGCGGCGTCGGCTTGGTGGCCACGTACACCACGCTCACCCCGCCCACCAGCACCGCGGCGCCGCCCACCCAGACGAGCGGGTTGGTGAACCACGGCTTGTCGAGCTGCACCACCACCTGCATCGGCGCGTCCGGACCGGCCGCCCGCGCGATGGTGTTGCCGGTCGAGTCGTTGGCCTCCACGTAGTACCAGGCGGTGTACGCGGAGGCGCCGGTCTCCTGCGGCAGGTCGCCCGTGCACTGGTCGCCGCGGCAATTCATGGGCGAGGCCCAGTACGGCCCCCCCGAGGCGAGCGCGTGCCGGAGCAGCAGCGCCCTGGCGCGGTGGTCCGGGTCGGCCACCTTCGCCCGCACCCGGGAAGGGGGTTCGCTCGCCTCGCGCGGGATGAGGTCCACCTTCACCCGGGCGCGGAGCTGTTTCCGGGCCTGGTCCAGGAGCGCCACCTGCTTGGCCGGCGTGCCCGGCGGGAGCTGGAGGGACGGGTTCAGCTCCAGCGCCTCCACCGCCCGCTTGAGGGCGCTCACCGGGTCCGCCAGCACCTGGTGGAGCACCGCCAACTCGAACAGCGCCAGGGCCCGCTCGGCGGAGGGGCGGGTGGAGTCGCCCAGGTAGCGCTGGTACTCCACCACCGCCTCCTCGAAGCGCAGGTCGTCCGCCAGCTTGCGCGCCTGCGTCAGGCTCGACGAAACGGAGGTCGGCGCGTCGGCCAGGAAGGGACCGGGGCCGGGGGCCGGCGGCGCCGCGAGCAGCCAGAGGGCGAGGGCGAGCACGGGCGGGCAGCCTAGCAAACGGGCCGCGCCCACGAGCGGCCGGCGCGGTTCAGACCGGGTGGCAGACCTGGCGGAGGATGTCGAGCGACTCCAGCGCCTTGCCGGCGCCGATGACCACCGCGGAGAGCGGGTCTTCCGCCAGGAAGACCGGGAGGCCGGTCTCCTCGCGGAGCAGGGTGTCCAGGTTCTTGAGCAGCGCGCCGCCGCCCGCGAGCACGATGCCGCGGTCGGCGATGTCGCCGGCCAGCTCCGGCGGGGTGCGCTCCAGGGTGAGCTTCACCGCCTCCACGATGCCGTTGACCGGTTCGGCCAGCGCGTCGCGGATCTCGTCGGAGGTGACGGTGAGCGTCCGGGGCACGCCGGCGACCAGGTCGCGCCCCTTGATCTCCATGGTCATCACCTCGTCCGTCGGGTACGCGGTGCCGATGCCCATCTTGATCTGCTCGGCGGTGCGCTCGCCGATGAGCAGGTTGTACTTGCGCTTGACGTAC
This sequence comes from Myxococcaceae bacterium, assembly GCA_036559665.1. GTDB lineage: Bacteria > Myxococcota > Myxococcia > Myxococcales > Myxococcaceae > DASRBA01. The sequence continues at coordinate 194 of DATBSS010000746.1, read as the reverse complement.
TGGATGATCGCCTCGTCCAGCTTGTCGCCGCCGATGCGGACGCTCTTGGCGAAGACGATGCCCGCCAGCGAGATGACCGCCACGTCGGAGGTGCCGCCGCCGATGTCGACGATCATGTTCCCGGAGGGCTCGGTGACCGGCAGCCCGGCGCCGATGGCGGCGGCCATGGGCTGTTCGATGAGGTAGACCTCGCG
>DATBSS010000745.1:0-2718 GCA_036559665.1 Myxococcaceae bacterium | reverse complement strand
GTCCCCGAATAGACCTTCAGCTCGAGCTGATACAGCGCGGCGCCCGGCCCCGATTTAGCTTTGAAGCCAAACGTCTCCGTAGCACGGACACTAATGCCGCAGCGGAGTATGTAGGGCCCGACGGATTGGGATCGTTTGTGTCTGGGCGGTACGCGAGACAGGCGAGCATTGCGGGAATGCTCGCGTATGTAGAGACCGAAGACATTCGAGTGTGGAGACAGAAGGTCGCGAATGCAATCAGCAATCGAAATGGGTTGGGGACGCGCCAAAGGCGCTTCTGGGCGGGCTTCAGGCGACGCATGAGGGGGCTTGAGCATCGCGAGTCGCGACACGAACGCCAGCAGGCGCCGGACGTCACGATCATTCATACCTTCATGGACTTGGTATCGGCATGTTCGAGAATGGCTGCGGAAGGGCCGTAAGCGTAAGATGGACGAACGCTCCCTCCGCACACTCCTCTCGAAGGTGAAGGCCGGCCGGCTCTCGGTCGATGACGCCGCCGCGCGCCTCAAGGACCTGCCCTTCGCGGAGCTGGGCTACGCCACGCTCGACCACCACCGGGCGCTGCGCTTCGGCTTCCCGGAGGTGGTGCTGGGCGAGCCGAAGACGACCGAGCAGGTCCTGGGCATCGTGGAGGCGCTGGCGGCCCGCAAGCAGCCGGTGCTGGTGACCCGGCTCCAGCCGGACAAGGCGGAGGCGCTGCTCCGGAGGTTCCCCAAGGCGACGTACCACCCGGTGGCGCGCATCTTCCATCTCAAGCAGGGCCGGATGCGCGCCGGCAAGGTGGCGGTGGTCACCGCCGGCACCTCCGACATCCCGGTGGCCGAGGAGGCCGCGCTCACCGCCGAGGCGATGGGCGCCACCGTCCTGCGGGTGAACGACGTGGGCGTGGCCGGCATCCACCGGCTGCTCGCCAAGCGCGAGGTCATCCAGTCCGCGCACGCCGCGGTGGTGGTGGCGGGGATGGAGGGCGCGCTGGCGTCGGCGGTGGGCGGGCTGGTGGGCATCCCGGTGGTGGCGGTGCCCACGTCGGTGGGCTACGGCGCCAACTTCAAGGGCCTCTCCGCCATGCTGGCGATGCTCAACTCCTGCGCCTCCAACGTGGCCACCGTGAACATCGACAACGGGTTCGGGGCCGGCTTCTACGCCGCGCTCATCTCGAGGACTCGGGGCCGGCGGTGAGCGGCGGCGTCCTCTACCTGGAGCCGGTGGGTGGCATCGCCGGGGACATGTTCCTGGCCGCCGCCATCGACCTGGGCGTGGAGGTGGGGAAGCTGGAGGCCGCGCTGTCCGGGCTGGGCGTGCCCGGCTGGCGGTTCAAGCTCTCCCGCGCCGAGCGCCACGCCATCTCCGGCACGCACCTGGACGTGGAGGTCGGCGCGGAGGCGGCGCACGTCCACCGCTCGCTCCCGGACATCCGCGCGCTCATCCAGGGCGCCGCCACGCTCTCGCCGCGCGCCAAGGAGCGGGCGCAGGCCATCTTCCAGGTGGTCGGCGAGGCGGAGGCGAAGATTCACGGCGTCCCTCTGGAGCAGGTCCACTTCCACGAGGTGGGCGCGGTGGACTCCATCGTGGACATCTGCGGCGCCGCGGTGGCGCTGGAGCTTCTGGGCGAGCCGGAGGTGTTCGCCGCGCCGCCCCCTTTGGGCAGCGGGCAGGTGAAGGCCGCGCACGGGAACCTGCCCATCCCGGCGCCCGCCACCCTGGAGATCCTCCGCGACGTGCCGGTGCGCTTCGAGGGCCTGGGCGAGCTCACCACGCCCACCGGAGCCGCCATCCTCAAGGCGTGCGCGAAGGTCGGCCCGCCGCCGGAGCTGGTGGTGGAGCGGGTGGGCTACGGCGTGGGGACGAAGGACTGGAAGGACCGTCCCAACGTGCTCCGCGCCTCGCTCGCGCGCAGGGCGCACTCGGCGTCCGCGACCTATGTGGTGGAGTGCAACCTGGACGACTGCAGCCCTCAGCTGCTGGGCGGGATTCTCGAGAAGCTGCTGGAGCTGGGCGCGCTGGACGCCTGGGTGCTCCCCGCCACCATGAAGAAGAGCCGCCCGGGGCACCTGCTGGGCGCGGTGGTGCCGGCGGAGAAGCGGGAGGCCATCCTCGCCGCCATCTTCGCGGAGTCCACCACCATCGGCGCGCGCTTCTACCCGGTGGAGCGGTTCGCGCTGGACCGCCGCTGGGAGCCGGTGCAGACGCGCTACGGCGAGGTGCGGGTGAAGCTGGCCATGCACAGCGGCCAGGTGCTCAACGCCAACCCCGAGTACGAGGACTGCAAGCGCCGCGCGGAGGAGCACGGCGTGCCGGTGAAGCGGGTCTGGGCGGAGGCGATGACCGCCTACGCTCAGAAGAGGTAGCCCACCCCCGCGCCGATCAGCACCGAGCTCTGGTGGTAGAGCGGCGAGCTGGTGAGGAATCGCTCGTAGGCCACGTCCGCGCTGACGGTGAACGACCCCCTCCCTTCAAAACGAGACGGGCGGCGGGCACCGTCGCCCACCGCCCGTCAAGAAGGGTAGCAGCTTCAGCCTGGAGGGCCGCTACTGCCCGAGGATGCGCCGCAGCTCCTCCTTGTCGCGCGGGAACTCGAAGGCGCCGTAGAGCTGGAAGTAGTTGTTGGTGTCCAGGATGCGGCCCCTCATGACGCGCACCGCCTTCAGCCGATCCGCCGGGAACTCGAACTGGCCCAGGATCTCCTGCACCTGCTGCACCAGGAACCAGTTGGTG
>DATBSS010000744.1:0-21674 GCA_036559665.1 Myxococcaceae bacterium | reverse complement strand
GGGTCAGCGGCTGAAGGCGGTGCTCCAGATCGTCGGAGAAGGAATCACGCAGGAGGCGTGATCGGATCTAAACCTGAGCTGAAGGTCAAGCCTGCGCTCGTTGCCTAACCTGGGTCCCAGTGGAAACCAGGAGGGCTGCGTGCACGCTGTATCCCCCCGATTTCAGGCCAGGCTGCCCTGGCTCGCGCTGCTCTTGAGCGGTTGCGTCAGGCTTCCTGATCCAGGCGCGCCCGGCGCGTGCCCTCCCGGCGCCAGGATGGAGCTTGATGCTTCCCTGCCCTTCGACCTTTCGGCCGGCGAGCCCAGGCTCTCGGAGTACTACGAGTACCCCTACGGCGGGCCTCAACCCTCGCCGGGATACCAGATCGGCTGGGACGAGCTCGACCACTGTCTCATGTCAGCCGCGCCAAGCCTTCCGTCGCCGGCCAGACCCTTCAACATCCTCGATCTGGGGCAGGCCATGGCCACCTCGATTTTCCGGCGCGGGCCACAGACGACCATCGAGGACCTGCTGCACGCGGGGACCGTGCCCGGGACGCTCAGTCCGGCCAACCCCGTACTGGCCAGCTACTACCTCGGCGCCCTGCTGCGGTGCGCGGAGCAAGGACGACTGATCTCCCGTCTCGGAGCGTGAAGCATGCTCGCCATTGAGCTCAACCCGTTACGAATCAACCGATTGACCGGGCGTTCCTGGCGACGGCCGTGAACGTCACGATTTCCGTCATGAATGCGCAGCCGAATGAAACACGATCAACGCGCGCTCCGGCGGCCCTTCCGCCGCCGACTGGAACGAGCTCGCCGGTGATGATCGCGCTTCTGTTCGCCGGGCTCGCGGGGGCGACGGGATATTTCATGGGCCGCGCGGCGCCGCAGCCGGCCCATCAACGGATCGCCGCCGCGGCGGCGTGCCCCCCTCCGCCGCCCGCCTGCGGGCCGGTCGCGGCTCTTGCGGCCGGGCGGGCGCCGCCGCAGTCCACGGGTGCGGCGACCAATGTGACCGTACGGTTCTCGTTCGACGCGGATGGACGCGAAGTCGGTCGCGAAATCATCGAAGTGCAGTGACAACGTCCGGGGAGACCGGACACAACCGCGCCTGATGGGCGCAAGAGGTAAACACAATGGCACAGACCGTACACTTGTACCTGAAGGCCAACGGCGAGGACGTCCAGGGAGAGAGCACCCAGGTGTCGGAGGGGCGCGAGAACTCCATCGAGTGCACCTACTTCGAGGCGGAGACGGTCACCACCCGCGAGGTCCAGACCGGCCTGGCCACCGGCCGCCGCCAGCACAAGCCGCTCATCATCCGGAAAGCGATAGACAAATCCACACCACTGCTGGCCAAGGCGCTGACCAAGAACACGGTGATTGAAGGCGAGTTCAAGTTCTTCCGCCCGAACCCCGGCGGGGACGGCACCACCCAGCACTTCTTCACGGTGAAGGTCACCAACGGCCGGGTCGCGAACCAGAAGGTGCATTCCCAGTGGACCGAGCCGGGCCAGCCGCACGCCATGCCGCCCCAGGAGGAGGTCCAGTTCGTCTTCCAGACCATCGTGTGGCGGTACGAGCTGGGCGGGGTGGAGCACGAGGACTCCTGGAAGGAGAGCTGACCCGGCTCGTGGCTGACTTCTCGATACGTCTCGAAGTCGACGGGCTCGATGGCGCGCTTCTCGGTGTCCGAGCAGCAACCCTCTTCGAAGAGCTCAGCGCGGTGGCCTCGGCCGTCATCGAGATTCATTGCGATGGCGCACTGCCCGAGACCCAGGAACTGTTACACCGGGATTGCGTGCTGAGCATCGAGCGCGACGCGCAATCCCGGTCGTTCCGTGGCGTGGTGCAGCACGCCGAGGTCCGCCAGGCGGCCGAAGGTGCGGTCCTCACCCTGCGCGCCGCCCCGGCGATGGCGTACCTCGAGCACATCGTCGACACGCGAATCTACCAGGACATGACGGTCCTCGACGTCATCCAGGACCTCTTCGAGGAGAAGCTCGGCGATCGCGCTCGCCGGGTCCGGAACGAGTGCGGAACGCACGACGTCCACGAATACCTCGTCCAGTACAACGAGTCGTGCCTGGCCTTCGCGCAACGGCTCCTGGAGCGGGAAGGCATCTTCTACTACTTCGATCACGGGGGGGACCACGAGACCCTGGTCCTGGCTGATGCCGTCAGCTCCTGCCTGCCGGTGCGGGGAGGCGCTGAAATTCCGTTTTCCGCCCAGGCGGACCAGGCTCTCGATCACGAAGCGATCGCGTCGGTCCACTCCGCCGAACGGAGCGGCTCGATCAGCCACGGCCAGCCCGAGCTTCCGCTCGAACCTGGCACGCACCGCCAGGTGGTCACCCACGACCACCGGGATGGGCGGTACCGTGCCCGCTCCGCCGAAGGCCAGGCGAAGATGACTGGAACGGTCGTGAGCGCGCAGCCGGGCCGGACGTTCACGCTCTCCGGCGCACCCGAGCCGTCGTTCGACGGCCGGTATCTCATCCTGCAGAGCCGGACGGTGGCGGTCGCGGTGGAGGGGGCGAAGGGATTCCTGACGCAGGACATGGTCGTCCATCCCACCGGCCGTCCCTACGTTCCGCCTTGCAAGACCCCGGTGCCCATCATCCACGGGATGGAGCTGGCGACGGTCGTGGGCCCGGACGGCGCGGAGGTCCACACGGACGAGCACGGCCGCATCAAGGTGCAATTCCCCTGGGACCGGCAGGGAAGGAACGACCGGGGGTCGAGTTGCTGGATCCGCGTCGCCCAGATGTGGGGCGGCATCTTGTGGGGCACGCACTTCACGCCTCGCGTCGGCACGGAGGTGATCGTCTCGTTCCTCTGCGGCCACCCCGACCGGCCCGTCATGATCGGCTCGCTCTACAACGGGGCTCATCGACCGCCGTACGCCCCCCAGGGCAGGACCGCCCAGGTGAGCTGATGCGGAGCCTGCGCGAACCGATCGAGCGGGTCCTGGACCACGTGCGCTTCTTCCTCGGCGCCACCGAGATCCGCGCGATGCACGTCCTCACCTCGGCCCAGCTCCTGCCGGTCGTCGCCTGGACCATCGCCACCTGCGAGGGGCAGGAGGACTCCCCTTCGCCGATGCTGGTGCTCGCCACGCCCGGAAAAGGCGCAGATCGGGGCTGGACCGCGAGGACCCAGGAGCTCCTGAACGAGTACGGAGACCTCCGCGACGCGGCGCGCAAGGCCGAAGTCGAGCTCCCCGCCGTGGCCACGCCCGAGCAGGCTGGGCTCGCCGGGTTCGCCCTGGCCCTCGCCGAGGTGCTCCGCGGCCTTCAGGACCCGCTCCGGGAGGCCATCCTGCTGCTCGCGCCGGACGGGGGCGCCCGAGCGCTCTCCGGTGACCTGGGCGCGCTGCTCCGGCTGCCATCGCTTGCGTCCGCTCGCTGGATCGCGGTGGACGCCGGCGGCGAGCTGGCGCTGCCGATCCGCACGCTGGGCGGTGGAACGAGCTTGATGGTGTACGCCGTCCCCGACGTGGCCCCTACTCCACCGTCACCAGGTCCCTCGCGAAGGCACTGAGGGCGGCGAGGCCGCGGCGTTGCCAGTGGCGACTGGTGTCCGAGACGAAGCGGACCTTGTATCGCTCGTCCTCTTTGGACCCGGAGAGGTGAGACAGCCAGACCACGAAGGTCCGGAAGCAGGAGGAGCTCATGAACTCCAGCCCACGGAGATCGACCGCGACCTGGTCCGCCTTCAGGTCGAGCGCCCGGGCGTGCACGCGCATCCACAGCCCGCTGAGCGCGTCCACCACCTCCGGGAGATCCGCGAACCCTCCGAGCCGGACCGCCAGCGAGGGGGCCTTCTCGTCCCAATCGGCCGTGAACCGGCCCGCTTTCACTGCGCTCATGAGGCCTCCTCGCGGCCATGCACTCGGGACTCGGCGATCACCCACACCCCGCCCGCGCCCTCCAGCTCGGTCCGGATGGTGAACCCAGCCTCGGCCCAGACCCGCGCCAGCCCCAGCCCCGAGCCCTCCGCCTGGTGGGCGCTCCGGTGGAGGACCTTTTGATAGTACGTGTCGGCATCGGACGACGACTGCAGGTCGTGGACGTTCTGCTGGAGGACGTCCAGATTGTCGGCGGTCGGATAGTTCAGCGTCCGAACCGTCACGATCCAGCGCACCGGGTCGTATTCGATCTTCAAGCGCGTGGTCCCGTCGGTGGAGTTCTTCACCGCGTTCTCCAGCAGCTCGTGCGCGGTCACCTCCAGCCGCGCCAGCCCCTCCTGGTCCCCGAACACCTTGCCGTAGAACCCGGTGACGAAGTCCCGGACCACCGGCACCAGGCGCAAGGACGGCGCGAAGGTGAGGTCGAGGAAAGCCTTGAACGACGTCTGCGTCTGCGGCGAAGCGTCCTGGCTCATGTGGCGGTCTCCACGATCGACGGCGCGAAAGCGGCGAGCGCGTTCAGGCTGGGCTGCTGCCAGCGCGCAAACGGGTTCTCCACGAAACGTACCCGGTAGCGGCGTCCCTCCGGTACCTCCAGCACCCGCGCCAGCCAGCCGACCAGCGCCCGGAAGCAGGCGGCGCCCAGGAACTTCAGCTCGCGGAGATCCACCTCCACCACCTTCGCCCCGCGCGCGAGCGCCTGCTCGTGCGCGGCGGCCAGGAGCTCCACGAGCGCCACCTTGCCCAGGTCCTCGCCGAACCCGAGCAACCGCAAGCCCAGGGTGCCGCCCAGCCACCGGCCGCGCGCCCCCAGCCTCACCTGGGGGTCGACCTTCAGCGCCAGCTGCGGGATCTCCTCCGCGTCGCCGCGCCCGTCGAAGGTCGAGGCGACGGGGAAGCGGCGCCGGACGGCGGGCGGCGCGGGCAGCAACGGCTCCGGCGCCTTCGGCGTCTCATCTGGCCCCATGTAGCGGATCACCATCACGGTGAGGTCGTCGTCCTGGCGCGCCGCCCAGCGGCCGGTCGCCTCGAGGATGCGGTCGCGGATGACGTCGCAGGGCTGGTCGTGGGCCTCCTCGATCACCCGGCCCAGGCGCACCGGATCGAACGGCTCGCCGTCGGCGCTGGCGGCCTCGGTGATGCCGTCGGTGTAGAGGACCAGCAGGTCGCCCCTCTCCAGGGTGAAGGTCGAGTTGATCGTCGCGCGGGAGATCTGCGCGGCGGCCCCGACCCAGGCGCCGGGGGTGGCGATGCGCTCGATCGCCCTGGGCTGCTTCCGGTACACGAGCAGGTCCTCGTGGGCGCCGGCGAACGTGAACCGCCCGTCGGACGTGTAGAGGAACACCGTCAGGGTGACGTGCTCCTCCTGGACCAGGCGGGAGCGGATGTTGTTGAAGAGGACGTCGTTGAGCGCGAGCAGCACCTCGCGCGGCGTGGCGTCCACCCGGGCGCGGGTGATGGCCGAGACGGCGCTCTGGACCATCAGCATCACCAGCCCCGAGTCCAGCCCGTGGCCGGAGACGTCGCCGATGGCCAGCCAGGCGCCGTGCTCGAAGGGGAGCACGTCGTAGTAGTCGCCGCCCACCTGGTCCGCCGGGACCATCCGCGCCGAGATCTCCAGCCCCTCCACCTCCAGCTCGCGGGGCAGGATGGAGGTCTGCACCCGGCGGGCGATGGCCAGCTCCTCCTGGAGCTTGGCGGTGCGGGTGGCCTCCTGCAGCAGGAGTTGCTCCGCCGCCTTGCTCTCGGTGACGTCGAAGGCGACCCCCTGGAGGATCTGAGGGCGTCCCAGCTCGTCCTTGAGGAGGCGCGCCTCGCCGTGCACCCAGACCACGCGGCCGTCGCGGGCGAGGAAGCGGCACTCGCCCTTGAACGGGCCGCCGGCGTGGATCCCGCGGGTGAACTCCTGGTTCCACACGTCGCGGTCGTCCGGGTGGAGCTGCCAGTACCAGAGGAACGGGGCCTCCAACCATTCCTGCTGCGTGAAGCCCAGCATCTGCTCGATGTGGGGGCTGACGTAGATCTCGTTCTTCCCTTCGCCCAGCACCGCGAAGAAGACGACCGCCGGGATCTGCTCCACCAGCGTCCGGAACTTCGCCTCGGCGGCGCGCAGCCGCTCCTCGGCGGTCTGGGGGCCCCCGCCCTCGATCCGGGGCCCCGGTTGCGCGGAGCGGTCGGACCAGGTGGCCTGTTCGAGGGCCGGGAAACCGGACGGGAACAGCGACTCGCCCATTTGGGTGAGCAAGGCGAGGGCCTCCTCCGGTTCCACGGACGCGTCCTTGAGGGCGCGCCTGAGGATGTCCGGGGATGGCTCCGGTTCGCGCGCGCTCACCGCCTGGGCTCCTGAAGCCAGCGGTACCAGCGGTCCAGGCCGTCGCCCCGGGTGGCGGAGAGCGGGAGGAGATCCACGTTCGGGTTCACCTTGCGGGCGTTGCGCGTGAAGCGATCCACGTCGAAGGAGACGTGCGGGAGCAGGTCCATCTTGTTGAGGAGGATGGCGGTCGCGCCGCGGAACATGTGCGGGTACTTGAGCGGCTTGTCGTCTCCCTCGGTGACCGAGGCGATCACCACCCGTGCGGACTCGCCAAGGTCGAAGAGGGACGGGCAGACCAGGTTGCCCACGTTCTCGATCATCAGCGTCGAGCCTTCGGGCGGATCCAGCGAGCGCAGGGCCCGCTCCACCATCGACGCGTCCAGGTGGCAGCCGGCGCCGGTGTTGATCTGGATCGCTCGAGCGCCCGCGGCCCGGATCCGGTCCGCGTCCTGCTCCGTCTCCTGGTCGCCTTCGATCACCGAGATCCGGGCCGCCGGGAGGTCGCGGATGGTCCGCTCCAGCAGGGTCGTCTTGCCGGCTCCGGGGGAGCTCATGAGGTTGAAAGCGGTGATCCGGCGCGCGGCGAGCCACGCCCGGTTGTGCGCCGCTACCGAGTTGTTGCGCTCGAGCACGTCGCGCTCGAAGAGCCGGATATCGCGCTCCGCGCGCTCGTGTGGATGAGCGGGCGCGCCGTCGTGGTGCTCGTGCGCGTGCGCGCCGCCTTGGTGCTCATGCGCGTGTGCGCCGCCTTGGTGCTCGTGCGAGGCGTGTTCCGCGGATCCCGAACAGCCGCAGGTGGCGCACATCTCAGGCAACCTCCAGGCTCTTGATGCGCAACTCCTCACCCGACAGCCACTCCAGATCCGAGCAACCGCAGGCACACTCCCCGAACGGCCTCACCAACTCCACCGGCCCGCCGCACTTCCGGCAGCGCGCGCGGCCCGGCACCTCGACGATGTCGAGGGCGGCGCCCTCCAGCAGCGTCTCCCGGGCGGCCAGGTCGAAGCAGAAGCGCAGCGCGTCCGGCAGGACGGCGGAGAGCTTGCCGACCTCCAGGACCAACCGCTTCACGCGCGCGCCCCCGCAGCCCTCGGAGGCGATGCGCACCACCTCCTGGGCGATCCCCAGCTCATGCATGGGAACGCTCCAGCAGCCGGCCGATGACGTCCTGGACCAGCGCCACCGCCGGTTCGATCGCCCCCGCCACCTCCGGGCTGAGCCCCATCCGCGGTTCGCCGTCCAGCAGCGCGCCCGGCTCGCAGCCCACCAGTCGCAGCGGCGGCAACGTCCCGCCCATGGCGCGGACGAGGCCCAGGATCTGGTGCGGAACCACGGCGTGCGGCTCCACCGCGGCACGACCTTCGGCGGGCGGTTCGGGCTCGATCTCGTACAGCGTTCCCGGTGGCCGCCCCCTCGGCGCGGCGTCCACCAGGATCACCGCCGAGTAGTCCTCCAGCAGCGCATACGCGAGATCCATCCCGCGGATGCCGAAGTCCACCACGCGCACGCCCGCGGGGAGGGCGCAGCTCGCCAGCCTCCGCACCACCTCCACCCCGAAGGCGTCGTCGCCGAGGAAGATGTTGCCGATCCCCGCCACCAGGATTCGCGCCGGCGCCGTCACAGCGGCTCCACCTCGTGCACGCCGAAGTAGAAGCGGTGGCCCGGCAGCCCCGCCCGTCCGAGGTCCTGCCCCGGGTCGTCATCCACCGTGACCGCCAGGTGCGTCCGGTCGTCGAAGTCCACCTCCACTGCCACCACCGTCGCCACCTTGCCGGCCAGCGCGAGGTCCATGATGTCCGCGCGCTCCCTCGGCCGCAGGCGAACCTTGTCGCCGGGCTTCGGCCTCCGGATCGCGCCGTGCAGGGCGCGCAGCCCCTCCACCCCCAGCGCCTCCACCCGGTCCAGCAGCGCGCGCACCCGCCCGTCCGCCTCCCGCGCCTGCCGCTTCTCCTCTTCCGTCAGCGTCAGGATCCGCAGGGAGAGGATCTCGTCGATCTCCGTCGCGTCGAACAGGTCGCCGGGGCTCTCGGGCGCGACGCGCGGATAGTCCTGGAGAATCACCGGCGCGGAGAGCACCGCGTCCGGTGCCACCAGCGCGGGCCACATCCCTTCGTTCCGGCACGCCGCCGCAGCTTCGCGCAGGGACTCCGGCGGATCCGCCAGCGAGACGAACCGGCCGCCACGCGCGCGGAGGATCACCTGCGCCGACCACAGGCAGCGCGAGCCCGCCTCGTCGCGACCCGCCGTCACTGCCAGGTCGGTCAGGTTGCGGACCTCCACCGTCACGCGCGTTCCGCCATCCGCAAGAGCCGTCACCGCAAACGCCACCTCACCGCGGATCCCGGGAAACTCGAACGGCCCCGCCCCCACCACCTCCCGCTCCTCCTCCCCGTGCAGAAATCTGACGCGCGCCGCCGCCTCACCCCCGACCAGCAGGCACTCGGTCCGCGAGCACCAGCGCTCGCCCTGCCCTTCCGCCCACGCTCGCGGATACAACCCACCGAGCATCCACCGGCGCCGGTTCTTCAGCGCCGAGGGCCGGTACGGGTACAGGGCGTATCCCTCGTAGAGAACAGCGCGGGAGATGGCATCCACCGGGTCCACGCTCATCCGCCCCGCTCCAGCAGGGCCTCCATCGCCTGGTCGAAGGTGGGGAGCCCGCGCTCGACCTTGAAGCGGAGGAGCCGGTCGAAGACGTCCCGCCGCAGCCGCAGCACCGCGCTGTTCGGGTAGTAGCGCTCCATCATCTCCTTCCACACCCGCACCGGGAGGCGGAACGGGGCCTCCTTGCTCCATGGCACGGGGGAGATCTGCAGGGCGCCGCCGCCTCCTCGGTAGAACACCGTCCCGCTGAACAGCAGCAGCAGCGGAACCTCGCCGTCGCTCAACGCGTGGAAGTACTTCGCCGCGGCGATGTTGAAGTCGTAGGTGCAGGGTACCGGGAGCTCCACGCGGCACGCGCCCTGGAACGCGGGCACGGCAACCTGCGCGTTCGTCCACAGGAACGAGGTGACGGTGCGCGCCCACTGCTCGGGCAGGCCGAACAGCTCGCGCAACCCCTCCTGCTCCTCCTCCGTGTACCGGCGAGACGCCGGCGCGATGCGGACCTGGCACTGCAGCGAGATGGAGGCGATCTCCTCGGTCTCCGGCCGATTGGAGATCCGCAGCCCGAGCGCCAGGCACGGCGCGGCGGCGTGCGGGACGGCGTGCGCCGACTCCGCCTCCAGCGCCAGGTCAGGCATGCGACCCTCCCCGCAGCCGGTCGAAGAACGCGCCGATCGCCTCCCACGCCTCGGCGCCGCCGGTGAACCCGCGCCACCGCGTGCGGATCACACCCACCAGCGCGAAGCACTCGTCGATCGAGACCAGGTAGTGCTCGCGGCGGCCGCCCACGCGGTTGACCAGCAGCGCCTCCACGTCGTCCGCCATCGCCGCCAGCGCCGGGTTGGACGCGGAGATCGCCGCCCACGCGCCGGCCGGCAGCAGGGACTCGGTCGCTCCAGCCGGACCGGGGAAGAACGCTCGCACCTCGCCGGGGACGCTGCTCCGCTGGAACCAGGCGAGGTCGATGGGGAGCTGGAGGGCCGCCCACGCGCCGTCATCGATCCACAGCTCCAGGCGCTCCACGCGCGGGTGGACCGGCTTCCACGGCGTCCCGTCGCCGCCGCGGAAGAGCATCCCGCACGCCTGGCAGCAGCACTTCAGCTCCCTCCGCGAGGGGGAGAACAGATGGCCATGCCGATCGGGCAGCGCGGCGGCGCACAGGTCGCACCGCTCGATGGCGGGCCGCTGGTCCGCGAAGGACCGCAGCGACCGGAGCGGCCCGTCGAGCTCTCCGCCCATCACCGCGGACCCTCCATCACCTCGATGTGCAGCGACGGCGCGTCGGGGGCGGCCTCCAGCAGCGCCTGCTCCACCGCGCCGCGGAGGCGCTCCGGCGAGGTCCTCACGCCGGCCGGGTCGGAGACGATGCGCAGCCGGATCGCCTCCCTCCCCAGCGAGAGCACCTCCACGGTGCTGCGGTTGAGCCGGAGGAACGTCTCCACCTTCCCCAGGCCCGCCTGCACGCGCGCCTCCAGCGGCTCCGGGTGCAGCTCGTGCAGCACGAGCAGGTTCCCCACCAGCGGATCGCGCGCGCACTCCGCGAGGATCTCCCAGCCCACCCTTCCCTTCGACACCAGCACGTCGCGGATCCGCCCCAACCCCGCTCCGTGGACGTCCAACAACGCGCGCACCACCGCGCGCGCCTTCTCCCGCGTGGCGGCGTCCTTCGCCCCCTCCAGCTCGTGGAGCAACCGCTCCATCTCCTCCAGCAGCCGGCCGTGGTCCGCGATCATTTCACCTGCACCCCGAAGGTGGGCGAGTGCCGGACTTGCAACTCGCGTCCCTCGCCCAGGTACATGTGCACCCCACAGGGCAGGCACGGGTCGAAGCTGCGGACGGTCCGCATGATGTCGATGCCCTTGAACGACTCCGGGCCGTTGGTCTCGAAGATCGGCGTCCCCTGCACGGCGTCCTCGTACGGGCCCGGCGTGCCCAGCGAATCGCGCGGGCTGGCGTTCCACGGCGTGGGCGGGTACGGGTGGTAGTTGGCGATCTTCCCGCCGCGGATCACCATGTGGTGCGAGAGGATGCCGCGGACCGCCTCGTGGAAGCCGCAGCTCACGGCCTCCTCGGGGACCTTGAAGTCGGTCCAGGTGGCGGTGCGCCCCGCGTGCAGCTCCGCCATCGCCTTCTCCAGGAAGTACAGCGCCGCCGCCGCCGAGTACGCCTGGAAGTAGGTGCGGGCGCGGTTGCGCTCCAGGGTGTTGCTCCACCTGGGCACCTTCCACTCCAGCTCCGTCTCCGGGAGGAGCGCGGTCTTGGGCAACCGGATCCGCACGCTGTGCCCGGTGGCCTTGACGGTGCCGATGTCCACCTTCCCCGCGAGCGCGGTCACCCACAGGCGCGCCAGCGGGCCGCCACCGCTGTCGAGCGCGAGGTGCTGGCCGGTCCGCTTGTCCAACCAGCGCGGCGACATGACCCAGCTGTAATTCCCGCCGAGGTCGCGCTTCTGCGGCCGCGGGGTGGTGGTCTGGTTCCACGGGTGGCGCCGGTCCACCGGATTGCCCAGCGGGTCCTCCTTCACGAACACCTCGCCGGACGGCTCCCAGTCCTCGTAGAAGGAGCTGCCCAGCAGGATCCGCATCTGGAGGTTGATCTCCACCAGGTCGGTGGTCACCAGCTCGCCGTCCACCACCACGCCGGGGGTGACGAACATGTCCCGGCCCCAGCTCGCCATGTTCTGGTAGCGGTAGTCGCAGGTCTCCGGATTCTGGAACGAGCCCCAGCACCCCAGCAGCACCCGCCGCCGCCCCACCGCCTCGTAGCCGGGCAGCGCCTCGTAGAAGAAGTCGAAGAGGTCGTCGTGGAGCGGGACCACCCGCTTCATCAGCTCCACGTACTTCATCAGCCGCACCAGGTAGTCGGTGAAGATCTGCACGGTGGGTTGGGTGCCCACGCCGCCCGGGTAGAGCGTGGAGGGGTGGCAGTGCCGGCCCTCCATCAGGCAGAACATCTCGCGGGTGTAGCGGCTGACGTGCAGCGCCTCCCGGTAGAAGGCGCCGCTGAACGGGTTCAGCGCCCGCATGATGTCCGCGATGGTGGCGTAGCCGTGGAGGGCGGCGTGCGGCGCCGGCGTGCGTTCGGCCTTCGCCAGCACCTCCGGGTTCGTCTCCCGCACCATCTGCTCGCAGAAGTCGACCCCCACCAGGTTGTCCTGGAAGAGGTTGTGGTCGAACATGTACTCGGCCGCCTCGCCGAGGTTGATGATCCACTCCGCCAGGTGGGGCGGCCTCACGCCGAAGGCCATGTTCTGGGCGTAGACGGCGCAGGTGGCGTGGTTGTCGCCGCAGATCCCGCAGATGCGGCTGGTGATGAAGTGCGCGTCCCGCGGGTCCTTGCCCTTCAGGAAGACGCTGAAGCCGCGGAAGATGGACGAGGTGCTGCGGCACTCCGCCACCCGCCGGTTGGCGAAGTCGATCTTGGTGTGGATGCCCAGGCTGCCGACGATCCGGGTGATCGGATCCCAGCTCATCTCCACCAGCTTCGGGTTGGCCTGCTCCCCGGGCGCGCTCACGTCCGGCTCCGCCAGGCAGGTTCCCGGTCCAGCGACTCGCGCGTGAAGTTCCGCAGCGAGCGCACCATCCGCCCGTACATGAGGATGGCGGCGGTGGACATCTTCGCGCCCGGCGGCTCCTCCATGAACGGCATGAACTTGTCCGGGAAGCCCGGCATCGTGCAGCCGATGCAGATGCCGCCCACGTTGGGGCATCCGCCCACTCCGCCCATCCAGCCGCGCTTGGGGACGTTGCAGTTCACCACCGGGCCCCAGCACCCCAGCTTCACCAGGCACTTGCGCGAGCCGTGCTCGGCGGCGAAGTCGCCCTGCTCGTAGTAGCCGCCGCGGTCGCAGCCCTCGTGGACGGTCTGCCCGAAGAGCCAGGTGGGCCGGCCGGCGTCGTCGAGCGGGATCATGGGGGCCAGGCCCGCGCCCTGGTAGAGGAGGTAGAGCAGCGTCTCGGTGAAGTTGTCGGGCTGCACCGGGCAGCCGGGGACGTTGACGATGGGGAGCCCGGCAGACGACGTCCACTGGTGGCCCAGGTAGTCGCGCAGGCCCATGGCGCCGGTCGGGTTCCCCTCCATCGCCGGGATGCCGCCGTAGGTGGCGCAGGTGCCGACGGCGATCACCGCCATCGCGCCGGGCGCCAGCTTGTCCACCCACTCGCAGGTGGTGATGGGCTGGCCGGTCTCCGGGTCGGAGCCGAACGCGGCCCAGTACCCTTCCTGCTTGAGCCGCTCGTTGGGCAGTGACCCCTCCACCACCAGCACGTACGGGCGCCCCAGCTCGCCGCGCGCCGCCTGGCGGAACGGGCGGAGGAAGTCGTCGCCGTTGGCGTACGCGAGCACAGGATTGTGGAGGTTCACCTTGGGCAGCCCTGGGATGGCGCCCATCACGATGTCCTCGATGCTGGGCTGCGTGGCGCCGGTCACCGCCACCGAGTCCCCGTCGCAGCTCAGTCCAGCGGTGAGCCAAAGGACGTCGATCTCCCGAGGCGGGGTGGCGTGTGGGGGATGGACGGTCTCGTTGGCCATGCGAGCGTCGCTCGCAGGGAGCCGAGCGATCGCGGCGAACCTTACGGGAGGCCCTGGCGGACGCGCCAGCCGGGATACCCGATACCTCACACTCAGCAGATGCGCGGGAGCTGCTCTCCGGAAAGCATCAAGAGCATGCGATCTCCGCCAACCGAGGAACGGACGCGGACCTTTCCAGGGAAGTCCGGGACCACTTCGCCGATCTCCGCCGCCCCCTGACCCAGTGGGTGACTGCCCATCGCGGCCAGGAGGGCCGGCACCTCCGGCGCGGGCGCCACCGCCACCATCCGTCCCTCGCAGGCGACGTACAGCGGATCCAGGCCGAGCATCTCGCACGCGCCGCGGACCTCCGGCCGCACCGGGACCGCGGGCTCCTGCACCACCACGCCGACCCGCGACGCCGCGGCCAGTTCGTTGAGCACGCTCGCCAGGCCGCCGCGGGTGGGGTCGCGCATGCACCGGAGCGATGGCGACGCGCGGAGCATCACCTGGGCGAGTCCGGCGAGCGGCGCGCAGTCGCTGAGCAACTGGGTGTCGAAGGAGAGCCCCTGGCGGACGGAGAGGATGGCCATGCCGTGATCGCCCAGTGGCCCGGAGACGACCACCTTGTCCCCCGGGCGCGCCGCGCCGATGGAGAGCCGGCGATCCTCCGGCAACCAACCGATGCCGGTGGTGGTGATGAACAGGCCGTCCGCTTTCCCCCGCTCCACCACCTTGGTGTCGCCGGCGACGACGGTCACTCCCGCTTCGTCGCACGCGCGCCGCATGGATTCGACGATGCGCCGCAGGTTGGCGAGCGGGAGCCCCTCCTCGAGGATGAAGGAGGCGGCCAGGTGGCGCGGGATGGCGCCCCCCGCGGCGAGGTCGTTCACGGTTCCGCACACCGCCAGCTTCCCGATGTCGCCGCCGGGGAAGAACACCGGGCTCACCACGAAGGCGTCGGTGGTGAAGGCGAGGCGGCCGCGGCCCTCGACGGCGATCGACGCCTGGTCCTCCAGCGCCGCCAGGGTCGGGTTGTGGAAGGCGGGGACGAAGAGCTGGGTAATCAGCTCGTGGGTGAGCCGGCCGCCGCTCCCGTGGCCAAGCACCACGCGGTCGTACTGGCCGATCTGCACCGGGCAGGCGCCGAAGGGGGCGGCCATCAGGGGCGCTCCGCGGCGGGCCCGGCATCCAGGTGCCGGCCGTAGGCGTGGTACGCGGCGCACGCGCCCTCGGAGGAGACCATGGTCGCGCCCAGCGGCGTCTCCGGCGTGCACTCGCGCCCGAAGGCGGGGCAGTCGGCCGGCCGCTTGAGGCCGCGCAGCACCTGGCCGCTGATGCACAGGGGCGACTCCCGGGTCTGCACGCCCTCCACCTCGAAGCGATGGGCGGCGTCCAGGTCGGCGAGCTCGTCGCGGAGGCGGTAGCCGCTCCGCGGGATGAGTCCGATACCCCGCCAGGTCCGGTCGCACACCTCGAAGATGGACTCGACCAGGGCGCGCGAGGCCGGGTTGCCTTCGGGGCGGACCGCACGGGCGTAGGCGTTCTCCACCTTCGCCTCGCCGGCCTCGAGCTGCCGCACGGCGTGGAGCACTCCGTCGAGCAGGTCCACCGGCTCGAAGCCGGAGATGACGATGGGGACGCGGTGGCGGACGGCGATGGGTTCGTACTCGGAGACGCCCATCACCGCGCAGACGTGGCCGGGCCCCAGGAACGCCTGCACCCGGTTGTCCCCGGAGGCAAGGATGGCGGTGAGCGCGGGCGGGACCAGGACGTGCGAGACGAGCACGCTGAAGTTCCGCAAGGCCTTCTTGCGCGCCAGGAAGACCGCCATCGCGTTGGCGGGCGCGGTGGTCTCGAAGCCGATGGCGAAGAAGACCACCTGGCGGGAGGGGTTGGACTCGGCCAGCTTCACCGCATCGAGCGGCGAGTAGACGACGCGCACGTCCGCGCCGCGGGCGCGCAGGCCGAGGAGATCTCCTTGCGAGCCGGGCACCCGGAGCATGTCGCCGAAAGAGCAGAAGATGACCTCGGGGCGGGCGGCGATCGCGTGGGCCCGGTCGATCATCTCCAGCGGCGTGACGCAGACCGGGCAACCGGGGCCGTGCACCAGCTCGACGGTCTTCGGGAGGACCTGGTCGAGGCCGTAGCGGACGATGGTGTGCGTCTGCCCGCCGCAGACCTCCATGATCACCCATGGCCGCGTGGCCGCGCGCTCGATGGCTGCGATGAGGGAACGCGCCGCCGCGCCATCCCGGTATTCGTCAAGGTACTTCACGGTCGGGCGCCTCCAACTCTTCCAGGGCCTTCATCTCGGCGAGCAGGTCGAAGATGCGGCGCGCTTCGGCTTCGTCGACGCGGGAGAGCGCGAAACCCACGTGCACCACCACGTAGTCGCCCGGGCGCACCTCCGGGACGTGCTCCAGGCAGGCTTGCTTGGTGATGCCGCCGAATTGAACGGTGCCCATCAGCACGCCGTCCTCGCGCCGGACGTCCAGCACCTTTCCAGGGATTCCAAGGCACATCAGCGGCGCTCCTCCTGGTCGCGCGCCGCCGCGACCGCGAGTTGGCCCAGGCTGAGACCGCCGTCATTGGCTGGGACGCGGCGGTGGACGTGGGGGCGGAGCCCGACTTCCAGGAGCCTTCGTTCCGTGGCTTCGAGGAGGACTGCGTTGCAGAAGACGCCGCCGGTGAGCGCAACGTCCCGGGGGCCGCCGGCCTCGGCCAGATGGGCACAGGTGTGGGCGACGATCCGGGCCAGCGTCGCGTGGAAGCGCCGCGCGATCACCCGAGGGTCGTGACCATGTCGCGCGTCGTCCCAGACGCCACGGATCAGCGGACGCGTGTCGATGACCTGGGCCTCGAGGGTGAAGTCGTAACAGTCCCCTTCCCCATCAGAGGCCATCCCCTCCAGCCACAGCGCGGCCTGCGCCTCGAAGCTGACGGCCGGCGGGCCACCCGCGAGGAAGGCCACCGCATCGAACAGACGACCCGCGCTGGAGGTCAGCGGCGCGCGGAGGCGACCCTCGGCGATCGCGCCCAGCAACTGGCGGCGCGCGGGGGCAATGCGGTCCGCCAAGAGCTCGGCGTCGAGGCCGGCATCGGCGAGGTACGCCGCCGCCATGCGCCACGGCTCCCGGATCGCCTGATCCCCGCCGGGCAACGGCACTGCGCGAAGGTGGGCGGCGCGGGTGACGTGCGCGCACGTCCCCATGAGGAGCTCGCCGCCCCAGATGGTGCCGTCCGGCGAATAGCCGGTCCCGTCGAAGGCGACGCCGATCGCCGGACCCTCGCATCCGGCGTCAGTCAGGCAGCTCGCCACGTGCGCGTGGTGGTGCTGCACGCCCAGGAGCTCCACTCCCAGCTCCCGCGCGTGGAGGGTGGAGGCGTAGTCGGGGTGGAGGTCGTGGACGACGCGCTCGGGGCGGATCCGATAGAGCCGCTGGTAGTGATCGATGGCGGCAGTGAAGGCGCGGAACGCCTCGAAGTATTCGAGATCGCCCAGGTGATGGCTGACGAAGGCGCGCTCACCCTCACCGAGCGCGATGGTGCACTTGAGCTGTCCGCCGACCGCCAGCGTCGGGCGGGCGAGGGGCGCGAGGAGGCGGGCGGGCGCCGGCGCATGACCGCGGGCGCGCCTGAGCAGCATCGGGCCGCGCACCACCGAGTCGTCACAACGCAGGTGGATCGGCCGGTCGTGGGTGAGGAACAGGTCCGCCACCCCGTGGAGCTGGCGGAAGGCGGCCTCGTCTTCGTACGCGATCGGCTCGTCGGAGTGGTTGCCGCTCGTCATCACCAGGGCCCGCCCATTCAGATCGTGGAGTAGCAGGTGATGCAGTGGCGTGTACGGGAGCATCACGCCCAACCAGGCGCTGTCCGGGGCCACCGAGGGCGCCACGGGAGTCCCGCGCTTCCAGGGCAGCAACGTGATCGGCCGCGCGGGCCCGGAGAGCACCGCGCCCGCTTCGGGGGAGACCTCGCACAACGCCGCCGCCGCTCCGGCATCCGCCACCATCACCGCGAACGGCTTGGCGAGGCGCCCCTTGCGGCGCCGGAGCTCCGCCACCGCGTCCTCGTTCCCCGCGTCGCAGGCCAGGTGGTACCCACCCAGGCCCTTGATCGCCACGATGCAGCCGTCCTTCAAAGCGCCCGCTGCGTACGCGAGGGCATCGGCGGTCTCCACACCGGGCATCGAGAGTCGGGGGCCGCACGCGGGACAGGCGACGGGCTGGGCGTGGAAGCGGCGGTCCCGTGGGTCTTCGTACTCCGCGCGGCACGGCTCGCAGAGCGGGAAGCCGGCCATGGTGGTGCGCGCGCGGTCGTAGGGAACGGCGACGGTGATGGTGAGGCGCGGGCCGCAGTGCGTGCAGTTGATGAAGGGATGGCGGTACCGGCGGTCCTTCGGGTCGTACAGCTCCTTCAGGCACGCGCCGCACGTCGCGACGTCCGGGGAGACGAACACCTCCCCGGCGCCATCCTGGGCGCTCTCCTGGATGGTGAAGCCGGGCTCGCCCCGGACGGGGAGCCCCGTGGAGCTGAGGCGTTCGATGGCGGCGAGCGCCGGGGCCTGGGCGACGAGGCACCGGGCGAACTCGTCCAGCGCGGCGCCGTCTCCCTCGATCTCGATCTCCACCGCCCCCATCTGGTTGCGGACGAAGCCGGCCAGGCCGAGTCGGGTCGCGAGTTGGTGGACGTGCGGACGGAACCCGACGCCCTGGACGATGCCGCTGACGCCAATGGCTCGACGCTCGATGTGGCCCACCGCTCCGCCACTATAGTTGGAGCGGCCCGACCGTGACCCGACCCCAAGACGCGGCCCATCTCCAGGAAGAGATCGCCGAGTTGACCCGGCAGCTCGACGCACTCCCCCTGGCCAAGTCCAACCGGGACACGCGCCTGAAGCTCAACGACCTCAAGCGCACCAAGGAGTCGGAGCTGGCGGAGGTCTTTCGCGCCGAGAAGCTGGAGCAACTGCGCACCCGCCTCCAGGAGATCGACGTCGAGTTGGGCGCGCTCGAGAAGGGGCCAGCCACCCGCGACCGGAGGCAAGCGCTGCTCAACGAACAGCGGGAGGCGAAGAAGGATCTGGAGCTGTCGGAACGCGGTACCGCGCCCTGACCGGGCGGCTCACCCCTTCTGCTCCGCCTCGCGCATCCGGACGGCCCAGTCGTTCAGGTCCATGTTGTAGACATCCACCTCGTAGCGCTGCCACGTCATCACGCTCAGCGGAGCGGGATTCAGCGCGACGGCCGAAGCGCCCCGGCCCGTCCGGCGCTCGTCGCGCAGGTAGCGAAGCAGCGCGCGCTGGGTCCAGTCGCGCGCGGAGTGGCCGAGGGAGAGCAGGTGTGCCCTCCGGAGGGTGTATTCGACCCAGTTCGGCAGGGCCTCGGGTCCATTCAGCCACGCGATCCAGTCGATCTGGTCCTCCTCCGTCACCACGTAGGAGCCCGTGACCCGTTTCCCCTCGATCCTCGGTCCGTTCAGCCTCACCACGACGGCCCGCAGCGGCTTCGGGATCGATGGCTCCAGGTGCGCGCCGCCCTCCTTGCCTCGAACGTACGCGAGTTGGTCGTACGGTACCTTGGCGTCCTCGAGCGCCTGCTCCATCAAGGTGTCGTAGTTCGTGCTCAGGATCAGCAGCGGCACCGACTTGGCGACCTTCGCGAGGAATCGATGGGTCTCGCTGGGGGCGTGCTCCTTTCTACCCAGCACCTCGTGAAGCAGGGCATCCAACGCCGGACGCCCCAGCCGCGCGACATGGAACGAGGCGACCTCGGAGAGTGCGCTCGACTCGAGCTCGTGTTGCGGGAAGTGGCACTCCTGGGCGATCCGCCCCTTGAGCTGATCGTAGGAGGGCAGGGAGGACCGCTTGCCGCGCCGCACGGCGCTGAACGAGGCACCCGAGCCGAGGAACGGGACGACCAGCCCCTTGTACAGGCGCTGCCTCACGCTCTTGAAGGGGAATGGGCGCGAGGGCGTAGCCGGCGCGTCGTCACTGTACGTAAGGACGACCTCCTGGCTGCTCATGTGTCGCGCGCTCCATAACAACGACGTGATCGCCAGCCCACTGCTGGCCACGTCGTAGAGCCCCTCGCTGTACTGCCGCAGGATCCCCGCCTTCACCAGGCGCTTCATGAGCGCCTCCACCGCCGCCACCGGTTGTTGCAAGTGCTTCGCGAGCTCCTCGGCCGACCGGCTCATCCGCCGGCCATCGGCCGCCACCAGGTGGCCCACAATCTGGTCCCAGAGCGCCTGGTCCTTGCCATCCAGGTCTTCCATCGCGGCGTCGAGGTGCTTGAGCGTGCGCGCGCGGGCGTCCTCCTCCAGGCGCACCTGCTTGACCTGCTGCTGTTGCTGTTTCTCGCGCGCCTGTTCTGCGAGCCGCTTCGTGCGCCACGACAGGATCGCCCGGCCGAGACGGTCGTGGAAGATCTCGTACCGGGGCTCTTCGCGGACGTCGGAGCGGGTGGCGACCCGGCGCAGGATCCGGCGGCTGCCCTCCTCCAACCGGCGAAGGATGGACGCCAGGCGGTCCGCGTCGACGGTCTCGTACTCGGCGAGGTCCCGGACGCTGATGGCGATCTTGGCGCCCGAGGGCGTGACCAGCCGGTGGAAGACGCGCACCGCGAGATCCTGCTCCTCGGGCGTGAACTGCGTCATGACCCGGTCGAGGTGCGTCCGGACGATCGTCGCCGCGCCCCCTTCCGACTGGAGCGTGCTCCGGCGGAGCTTCGAGCTGCCCTCCGCCTGCTCCCGCTCCCACAGGCGCATCATCACCAATTGCAGGTACGGCGTGTCGATGCGCCCTTGGGCGGTGGGATCACCGACCGCGCCGGTGCCGGTCGCCTCGAACTCCACGGTCTCGGTCTGGATCTCCTTGAGGACGGCCTCCACCAGCGCGTCCTCGATCTCGATGGGCCGCGCGCCCGCGGGTTGCCGGCGGTTGTACTCGCCCAGCGGCAAGCGGATGGCCTCCTCGGCCGCCGCCGGGTCGAGGTAATCGACGCGCCGGTAGCTGTCCCACAGCGAGGGGATCCTTCCCTTGAACCGGTCCAGCTTCGCCAGCCCGTCCTCGCGCAGGGAGACCAGGAAGCTGACCGACAGGTCTCCCGGCGCGATCGCCTCCGGGAACTGTTCGGCGAACGGGTCGTCCTCGGGGTGGTACAGCGAGTACTCCTCGAACTGGTCGAGGAACACCATCAGCCGCCGGCCCGACACCTCGTGGCACGCGGCCATGAACCGGGACAGGGGGGCCTTCTCCCACTTCAGCACCGCGTCGCGGTACTTCCGGAGCGCTCCGTGGTCCTCGCCGGCGGACGCGAAGAGCGCGAGCGCGGTCGCCTCCTTGATGCCGCCGAGCGGGTCGCTCTGCCACCCGCTCACCACCATGGACTCGCCCTTCTCGACGGCCACCCTGGGAAACACCACCGGGAGCACGTCGCTCCGGGTCCGCAATCGCGGCAGCACCCCGGCGCGCAGCACCGACGACTTCCCCACCCCACTCGCTCCATAGAGGAGGGTCAGCGGCGCGGCGAACAGGCTCGCCGAGATCAAGCGCGTCTCCCGGTCCCGCCCGAAGAAGAACGGCGCGTCGCGCTCGTCGAAGGGCTCCAGCCCACGGTAGGGCGAAGCAGGCATGGCCTCGCTCACGGCGCGACCTCCTGCTTCCTCAGCTCGCCGAGGAACGTCTCCAGCGTGATCCCGTCGTAGACGTTCACCCCGCGGTCCTCCCACAGCTTCCGCTCCACCGGCTTGCTGAGCGTCTCGATGGCCCAGGAGCGGAACTTCGGGTTCCCCCGGAACGCCTGGATGCTGTTGAGGATGACCCGCAGGTTCCAGTCGTAGAGCCCGTACCCGAGGAACAGGAACGGGCGGGTCTGGAAGGGCTCCGCGAAGATCGCCGGGATGACCTTGCGCCGGGTCATTCGCGTGAGGAATTCGATGTAGTCGTCCTCGGTGATGACGTACTGGCCGGTCTGGTCCTTCCGGCGATCGATCGCGCCGTGGATCTTGTAGATGACCGCCACCTTCGCCAGGTCGATGTCCAGCTCCTCGGCCAGCAGCTCCTTCGACGCGCCTCCGTGCTGCACCCAGAGCACCTTCTCCGGGTTGGTGAGGTGGATGACCACGTCGTACGGCTTGCCTGCCTTCTGGAACGCGCGCTCCAGCAGGTCGTCGTAGTTGGTGGTGACGGCCAGCAGCGGCGCGGGAAGGCCGGCGAGGAACTCGTGGAGCGGCGTCGGCGCCTGCTCGTGGGAGAAGATCTCCTTGAGGCGCTTGCGCAGCGGCTCCTGGCCGAGCACCGCCTCGAAGTACTGGGCCATCTTGGTCAGCTCGCCCTTCTCGGTGTCGGGG
>DATBSS010000743.1:0-11438 GCA_036559665.1 Myxococcaceae bacterium | reverse complement strand
CTCGCCGCCGGCGCTGGACTTCGGGAATCGGCTCGTCAACAACACCTCCACCCGCAGTGTGCGCCTCTCCAACCACTGCGGCATCAGCCTCACCCTCACCGGCATTGATGTGCGAGGGACAGGGGCGTCGCGGTTCTCGGTGGCGGCCGTGGCGCTGCCCCTGGTGCTCGGGCCCGGCCAGGAAAAGGAGATGGTGGTCACCTTCACCCCGTGGGCCGAGGGCGAGGTGAGCGGCACGCTCGGGGTCACCGCCAGTGAGTTGCCGCACCCGCTCGAACTGGCGCTGCATGGCATCGGCATTCCCACGGTGCTTGCGGTCAGGCCGTCGCCGCTGAATTTCGGCTCGGTCTTCGCCGGAGGCGGCAGCCACCGCCAGATGTTCACCCTGAGCAACCTGAGCAGCGAGACCATCACCCTCGCCGCGCCGCAGACGACGTCCAGCGCCGGAGAGCCCTTCATGTACGACGTGGTCGGCCTGCGAGGGTTCGTGATGGCCCCCAGGATGTCCGTCATCATCCCGGTGGACTACCAACCCCGGTCGGACGGCCTGTCCGAGACCACCCTCTCCTTCGGCACCACCACGCCTCCGCAGCTCCACGCGGCCGAGCTGACGATGATTGGGAAGGCGAGGGCGCGCCTCATCCGAACCGACGTGGAGAAGCTGGATTTCGGCAGGGTGGAGGTGATGGAGGGGAGCAGACCGCAGGTGCTGGTCCTCACCAACCTCTCCTCCCAGCCGCAGCGGTTGGCGGTGCTCCTCAAGCAACCCGAGGGCACGCCCTTCTCGGTGAGCCCGGAGACCCTGCCTGTCCTTCCGCCGGAAGGAAGCGCCAGCATCCTGGTGTCCTACGCACCCTCCGCCGGAGGAGGGCCGCCGGATGAGAACGAGCTCCAGGTATGGCTCCAGGGGGCATCCGTGCCCGAGGCGAAGGTCCTGTTGACCGGTGAAGCGCTCGACTCGCTGGGGTCCACCGGCTGGTCCTGTGCGGCTGCCGGCTCCCGGAGCGCCGACCTGGTGACGGCGATCGCGCTGGCCGGCCTGGTGACGCTGCGAAAACGGCGGGCTCCCAGGGCTCGGGCGCTCACCGCAGCCCGGCCATGAAGTCGCCGCTGAGCGCGGCGCGGAACTGTTCGACCTTGCCGATGAGGTCGCGCACGCCCTTGACGATCTTCGCGGTCTTCAGCACCAGCCCCGCCGCGGAGCCGATGTTGTTGCCGCCGGGGATGATGCCCGCCACGTCCACTCCAAGCTGGCCGGCGTTGATCAGCACATCGAGCGGGTCGTCCCAGTTGCTGTTGATGAGGTCGCGCGCGCTGCCGATGGCGCTGATCGCCGAGGCGATGTTCCCCACCAGCGGGATGTTCCGGGCCGCGCTGCTGACCGCCGCCGCGGCGAGCCTGCGCTGCAGCTCGTTCTTCACGTAGTCCGGCATCGACTCGATGAGGCCGGAGAAGGCGTCGGCGATCGCGGAGAAGGCGCCGTCGTTGAACGGCAGCTCCACGCGCCCGCCGCCCAGCCACCAGGGGATGTCGAAGCCGATCGGGTCGCCGGCGTTCATCAGCGCCTTGCACGCGCTGCCCAGCTCCGTGACCGCCTGGTCGACCTCGCCGGTGGCGATCTTCTCCGCCACCGTCATGAAGCGGTCGAAGGTGCCGGTCTGGACGATCGCCTGGTTGAGCGAGGGGCTCTTGAACAGCGGCCCCACCGGCTTCGGCAGCTTCCCGAGCGCGTTGAGGAAATGGACCTTCGCCTCGTTCGGCAGCGCCTTGCCCGCGCGCGCGAGGTGCGCCACGAATTCGTCGCCCTTGCCGGCCGCCACCGCGGTGAGCGCCTGCGACAGCTCGTCCACCGCACCGGGGTACTTCGCGACCTGCCCGACGACCTCCTTGAGCTTCTGCGGGATCGGCAGGCCCTGCACCATCTTCCCGGCAAGCCGGGCGATCTCCTCGTCCTTCACGCCCTGGGCCTTGAGCGCGCCGTACATCCCGGTGATGCGGCTCATGGCCAGCTTGAAGTCGGGCGGGTTCTGCGCGAGCGCCTCGCCCGCCTCGAACACGTTGACCGCGGCGAGGCCCATGGTGCGCACGTCCTCGGGGGTGAGCCCGAAGCGCTCCATCGCCCGTTTCATCGGCGCGCTGTTGCCCAGGGCCTTGAGCACCACGTCGCGCGCCTCCTTGTTGTTCATCAGCGCGCGCAGGCCGGCGGTGACGTCGCCGTTCTGGAAGTGCTTGAGGTAGTCCGGGTTGTCGAGCAGCGAGCCGACGAACGCCGGGTCCCCGAGGATGCTCGCCGGCAGCGAGCCCTCCTTGAACACCTTCTTCGCCGCGCCGTTGATCGCGTCGCGCACCAGGTCCTTGCCGCCCTCGCCCGCCGCGGCCACCAGGTGCCCCAGCGCCTCCTGCCAGTTCTTCTGCGGATCCGCGGCCAGCTTCTCCGCGGCCTCCAGCAGGTGCGGGAGCGCCTTCTTCGCCGCGATCAGCTTCTCCTTCGTCAGCCCCAGGTCGCGCAGCCGGGGCCCGAGCTTCGGGTCGGCGAACATCGAGTCGAGCGCGATGCCCAGCACCTCGTCCGACTTGGCCAGGGTCTCCATCGCGCCGCGCGCGTCGCCATTGAGGAGCGACTTCACCGCGCTCTGCATGTCCTTGCTGCCGGCCAGGTTGGCGATCAGCCCTTCGTTGGAGAGCGCCGACTTCACCCACGACGGCAGGCCGGGGACGAGCTGCGCCAGCTTCCCCGCCGCGCGCGCGAGGAGCTTGGGCGGCATCTCGCCGACCGCTTCCCGGAAGTGATCGAGCGCGGCCTTGAAGTCCGGCGGCTCCTGCAGCAGCGCCTGCCCCGCGGCGACCACCGCCGGCAGCGCGCCGGCGCACTGCACCAGGTCCTCCTTCGACAGCCCGAGCTTGTCGAGGAACCCCTTCACCTTCGGGTCGTCCGCCAGCGCGCCGGCGACGTCCTTCGCCAACTCCGGGGCCTGCGCGAGCAGCGTCTTCAGCGCGCCCTCGACCTGGGTACGCATGCCGAACGGCGTGAGCTGCAGCCGCGAGTCGCCGGCGGGGATCAGGTCCGAGAACGCGCGCTGGAGCTTCTCGTCCTTGAGCAGTTTGTCGAGGAGCGCCGGGTTGGTGACCAGCGCCTTCACCACCGGAGGCAGCCTGGCCTTGTCGGCGATCGCCCCCAGCGCCTTCTTCACCAGCTCCGGGGATGCCTTGGCCGCGCCCACCAGGTTCGCCACCGCGCCCTGCCAGTCGCCCTTCCAGGCGGACTTCGCCGCGTAGAGCAGGTGCGGCACGGCGTCCGCGCTCTTCTTCAGGTCGTCCGCGGTGAGGCCGAGCCGGTCCTTGAGCACCCCGCCCCAGCCGCCCGCGAACACCGCGTCGATGAACGCATCGCGCAGCCCCTTGTCCTGGCCGAGCGCCTGGAACGCCTGCGACAGCTCGCCGCGGGCGACGTGGTCCACCACCTGGCCCATCACCGGGCTCTTCGCCAGCTTCTCCAGGAACGCCTTGTCGTGGAGGAGCGGGACGTTCGGCAGCTTGTCCTTGAAGACCTTCGCCACCAGGTCCGGCGCGTGCTGGCCGGCGGCGGCGAGCGACTTGAGCATGTCGCCGTAGCGCTGGTTGGCGAAGTGGCTCGCCGCCTGGAGCAGGTCCGGCGCGGCGGCGCGGAGCTGCTGGAGGTCCGCCGGGGTGAGGCCCAGGGCCTTCAGCGCGCCCTGGACGGCCTCGGTCTTGGCGAGCCCGTCGATCACCCGCTGGCCAATCTTCTCGTCGGCGAGCAGCTTGCGGACGTCGTCGCCGGAGAGGTTGCCCTCCATCAGCGACTTCACCGCGCCGCGCAGCGCCGGGGAGCCGGCGATGTCCTTCACCAGCGCCTTGTCCTGGAGCAGCGACTGGAGCGCGGCCGGCATGCCCTTCAGCTCGCCCCAGTTCTTCGCGATGCCGGCCACCGCGTCCGCCACGAGGTCCGGCGCGGCCTGCCCGGCCGCGAGGAGGTGATCGACGGCCTCGCCGCCCTTGCCGGCGGCGAGCGCCTCGGTGGCGCGGAGGAGGTGCGGGATCGCCGGGCGCGCCTTCTCCAGGCGCTCGGGGGTGAGGCCCAGCTTCTTCAGGCCCTCGGCGATCTGCGGGTTCTGGAGGAGCGCGTCCGCGGCCTTGCGCGCCACGGCCTGGCCGGCCTCGGTCTTCCCCAGGAGCTGGAGCGCCTCGCCGAACTTGCCCTCGCCGATGAGCCCGATGGCGTCGTGGAGCTTCGGGTCCGAGACGATCTGCGAGACCAGCTCCGGGTTCCCGAGCAGCGCGCGGATCGGGCTGTCCTTGGGCAGCTTCTGCTCCGCCCACTGGACCACGTCCTTGGCCCAGCGCTCCGCCACGCCGCCCAGCGTCTTCTTCGCGAAGTCAGCGACCGCCGGGTTCTTCATCGCCTCGCGCAGCCCCTCGAGCGCGCCGCGGTAGTCGCCCTTCGCCATTTTGGCGATCGCGTCCGCGAGCTGGGGCGCCGCCTTGAGCGCCTGGCCGAGGTCCTTCACGTCCTCCGGCTTCAGCCCCGCCGACGCCAGCGCCTTCTTGATCTCCGGGTGGCCGGCGAGCGTGTCGAGGAGCGCCTTCTGCGCGCGCTCGTTGCCGGCCACCGTCTTCAGCGCGCCGCCCAGGTCGCCGTTGACGAGCTGGGTGAGCGCCTGCTGCAGGCCCTTGTCCTCGGCGAGCGCGGTCAGGAGGTCCGTGTTCTTCAGCGCCTTGCTCACCAGGTCGAACAGCCCGAGCGGGTCCTTGGTGAGGTTGAAGCCGCGCGGCGTGCCGAGCTGCAGGCCGCCGGCGATCGAGTCCGAGAGCGCGCCGATGGACTTCTGGACGAGCGCGCGGAGCTTCGGGTCGCGCGACAGCTCCAGGAGCTTGCCGAGCTGCTCACCCGGCTCCTCCAGGTTCCAGAGCTTGGCGGCGCACTGCGCGAGCTCGACGACCTTCCCGCCCGCGGCCTTCAGCTCGTCCGCGCTGAGCCCGAGCGCCTTCTGCAGCGCCGGGCTCTTCGCCAGCGCGTCCCCCAGCTTCTGCTGGAGCGCCGGCGACTTCGCCAGCTCGGACAGGCCGGAGAGGTCGCCCCGGGCGAGCGATTCGAAGGCCTCGCCGAGCTTGCCGTTGGTGATCAGCTCGCGGACCACGGCGGGGTCGGTGAGGAGGTCGCGCGCGACGCCGGGCATCCCCTCGGACTCGAGGCCCTTGGCGACCTCGATCACCGCCTGTTCAATGACCTCCGGCGGGACGTTCGACGCGGCGTCGCGCAGGGCGGAGAGCGCGGTCTGGATGGGGTTGTTGCCCAGCTCGCCGAAGGAGGGCTGCAGCGCGTCCAGCGCCCGCTTCACGTCCTTGTCCCCGAGGTACTTCGCCAGCGTGGGGTTGGCGAGCAGGCGGCGCCGGATGGCCTCGGGGGACGACCCGGGCCCCGCCGCGGGCTCCGCCGGATTCGCCGCCGCGCCGTTCGCGGGCGCGTTCTTCGGCGCCTCGAAGCCGTCGGACGATGGGGTGCCCTGCCGGGGGGCGTCCGCGCCGGTGCGGGACGGGACCGCGGGGGCCGCGAGGTCAGACGAGGACGTCCGCATCCGCAGCGCGGACGCGCTCTTGCCGATCTCCATTGAAAGTCTCCAGGTAGGGGGGGCGCCTCCAGTGCGCCGCCTTGTCTGGATTCTCCGGAGACGAGAAGTGGAGTTTCCGCGCGCAGGGTGCTTACAGAAACTGAGAAAACCGCGGAATCTGTCAGATTACTTTGCGCGACACGGGTGCGCGGAGGCCCTCCGCCGCCGCGCGAGGAACGCCACACCACCCATCAGCACCACCACCAGCTCCGGCCCTCCGGCGCCGCTGGTGCAGCCGCAGCCACCCTTCGGCCCGACGGTGACGGTCACCGAGTCCGTGGCGCCCAGGCTCTCGTCGTTGACGGTGAGCTGGAATACCAGTTCCGTGGGCTCCTTCACGGCCGGCGCAATGAAGCCGGCGACCGCGCCCGCCCCGCCGGTGAGGGTCACCGGCGGCCCGCTGGTCTGGCTCCATGCGTAGGTCAGCGACCCGCCCTCGGGGTCGCTGCTGCCGGACCCATCCAGCAGCACCACGGCGCCCGCCACGGCCTCCTGGTCCGGGCCCGCGCGGGCCGTCGGCGCCACGTTGGCCGCCGTCGCGCGCACCAGGACGTCCACCGAATCCGTGTCCGACAAGCTCCCGTCGTTGACCTTCACCTGGAAGGTGAGCGTGGTGTCGCTGGTCACGCTGGGCGCGGTGAAGGTGGTTACCGCGGTGGTGAGGCCGCTCAGCGCCACCATGGGCCCGGCCGTCTGCGTCCACTGGAAGGTGAGCGGGTTCCCGTCCGCGTCCGTGCTGCCGGTCGCGTTCAGGATGACCGCCGCTCCCTCGTTCACCACCTGGTCCGGGCCGGCCGCGGCGACCGGGGGCACCGGGCACGTCGCGGCATCCGGCAACAGGACCCCGAAGGGCCGGTTGGTCACGCCTCCGAAGGCCAGGTCGTCGAGCGTCAACCCCTCGTCGCCCACGGCGGCATCGGTGCCGATCCGGAACCGCAGGCGCACCGTCTTCCCGGCCAGCGCGGTGCCGAAGCTCAGCGTCACCGTATCCATGGCCGGGTAGGCCGCGTTCCTCCCCACGTACGCCTGCCGGCCGCCCAGCGGGTTCCCGGAAGTAGCGTCCAGCGTCCCGCCGTATCCAGGCGCCACGTATGTGCTCACGTCGCGCCAGGTGGCCCCGCTGTCATCGCTGATCTCCAGCACCGCGCCGTCGTAGTACGTGGCGGGGGTGGTGAAGGTGTCGATCTCGAAGCTGTAGCGCTGGTGGAAGGTGACGGTGAACGGCGCCGCCGCGTCCACGGTGAACAGCGGCGAGACCAGGGAGGTGTCCGAGGGCGATCCGAGGTCGATGCCCCGCAGGACATGATTCGGTGCCACGTCCACCGCTCTCGACCAGATGCTCTCCGCACCCAGCCCGCGTGGCTCCCACGCCGGCTCGTCATCGTTCAAGCTCTCCTCGCCGTCCGTCGCGGACTGTCCGAACACGTCGTCGTAGTTGGTCCGGAACACCGCGGTGGTGGCCTGGGTGGTCGCGCAGCCGGTGGGTTCGCTGAGCTGCACGTCCACCGCCGTCGTCGCCACCGGCGGCGCGGAGGGGTCCAGGGCCACGGTGATCGAGACCTGCACCGTGCTGTGTGGCGGGATGCTCGACAGGGCGATCGACGGACCGTCCGGGAAGGTGATCCCCGGCGAGGCGCTGCTCAGTGCCAGCACGGCGCCGGTGGCGGCGGTGGCCCCGGCGTTGGTGACGCTCACCCGCACCGCGCCCCGCTCGTCGGCGTCCAGCACCCCGTCGGCGTCGCAGGACCGGCTGCTGTCGTCCACCTGCACCTCGCCGACCACCAGGCGGCTCTTCAGCCCGAAGTCCTCCACCACACCGGGGAAGCCGGTGTCCGACGCCGGGGAGACCGCGCAGCTCCCCGCCCCGCGGCGCGCGAAGGCCTGGGCGATGAGGGCCGCGTCGGATGGGTTGATCTGCTCGACGGCGGTCAGGAGCGCGTCGCGCGTCTCGGTGAAGGAGGCGTTCCGCGGCGCCAATTGCAGCCCCGCGGTCACGTAGTCCGCCATCGCCCGCCGCACCTCGGCGAACGTCCTCGTCGCGCCCGGGCCCTGCGCCGTGCGCTGGAGGGCGACATAGGCCTCGAACAGCATGGTGCCCCAGACCTCCCCGGCGTTGTGCACCTCGGAGTTGGGCCCGCCGTTCGGGTTGAACGGCGTGCCGGTGGGAAGCGCCACCCCGTCGGTGATGTGCTTGAAGGTGAGCGCGTTCTTCGTCAGGTCGGTCGAGTACGCGAACCGCCGGACGCCGCCGAAGTAGACGTCGCCCAGGCCGGCGGTCGCGTAGCTGGAGACGGCGTAGGTCCCGTCCAGGTTGTCGCCGGCGCGCAGTTGCATGTGGAGGGCGATGAAGTCGGCCCAGCCCTCGCTCAACGCGGCGCACCCGCGGCTGGTGCAGTCGGTCAGCCGGTGATGGAAGTAGTGGCCCCACTCGTGCGACACCAACAGCGCGTCCAGGCCCGTCTCGCGCTCGGGTTCCGTCACGCGGTTCATGGCCGCGGTGACCGTGCCTGCCGTGATCGCGGCCTTCAGCGCGTCGCCGTCCGCCTGGAGCATGGAGAGCGTGGGGATGGTGATGGGCGTGGTGACGGTGGGGGTGTCGATCAACCGCGGTGGGATGGTGGCCGGCACGCTGTCCGCCAGCAGCACGGCGATCGCCCCCGCGTTCTCTGCATTCAACGTCTGCGTCTTGAAGTTGCAGGGGCCCCGGCCGACCAGGGCGATCTGCCCGGTCACGTCGTTCACCAGCGGCTGGCAGCCGTCGCTGGTGGTGCCGCCGGCCCCCGCGGTGCTGCCGTCATCCGCCAGCACCACGGTGCCCGTCTTGTTGAAGGTCTGTGGCCCGTAGTCGGCCGCCCCGGAGGCGACGGCGCCCCCGGGCGCCAGCGTGAGGGACCACGAGCTCGGTCCGGTCCAGACGTACATCTGCATGCGCGGTTGGAACCCGTCGGCCGGCGTGGCCATGTTGGCGTTGTTGCGGAGGCCGATCACGTAGTTGTCCTGCACCTCCACCCGCATCGCGTCGCCGGCGACCCCACCGCGCCCGAAGTTGTCGAGCTGCGCGTTGCCGCCCGCCTCGTCGAAGCCGGAGTCGTACCAGTAATCGTGCAGCCAGTTCGTCACGTAGAACGCGTTGGTGACCGCCGACATCATCTGGGCCTGGTTGGCGGTAGCGTCGGCCAGCGGGTCGAAGGTGCGGTTGAACGCGTTGGGCCCGGTGGCGGTGGCGCGCAGGTCTCCGTTGGAGAACCCGTCCGGCGCCAGCTGGTCCGTATACGCGTCCACGTTGTTCCCGAGCGTCTCGGTGGCGCTGGCCGGGAGCCACGGGTCCGCCAGGCCGGAGGGGTTGGTGTTGAAGCCCTCCATCGAGACCAGCACCGGCGCGGTGAAGCCCGGGCTCGTCCCGTCGGGCATGCCCGTGGGGTGCGGCGTGTAGTTCGCCACCGGGCCGTCCAGGGGTCGCTTGTCCCCGGTTTGCTCCGCCCACACCCGGTACTGGAACGCGTCGGAGGCGCTCAGGTCGGCCCGCTCCAGCACCGCGCCGTCCTCGGCCGACACCACCGCGCCGAACAGCTCGGAGTCCTTCCTCCCCGCCGGGGCGCCCAGGAATTCCAGGTGGTACGCCGGCCGCAGCCGGCCGCCGGACGCGACCAGCACCCGCCGCACGTGGGCCGGCTCGTCCAGGGTCACCGCCGCGCCGGAGTCGAGCGCCAGGAGCTGCCATCCGTTCGGCCCGGCACCCGCCGGCCGCAGCCGGGAGGCGGAGACCTTCACCCCGAACCGGCCGGAGATGGCGCGCGCCAGCGCCTCTGCCGCGCTCAACGAGAAGCGCGCGGCCGCCGCTTTGCCGGTGGACGTGCTCCGCAACGCGCCGGAGATCGCCGCCATCTGGTGGTCGGGCCCGAGCAGCACCTTCACGTCGCC
Organism: Myxococcaceae bacterium; assembly: GCA_036559665.1. Taxonomy (GTDB): domain Bacteria; phylum Myxococcota; class Myxococcia; order Myxococcales; family Myxococcaceae; genus DASRBA01. The sequence goes on along the minus strand of DATBSS010000743.1, from coordinate 1,890 downwards.
GTGGAGCACGTCCAATCCCTCGACGCGCTGCCGGAACCGCACCAGGCGCGCGCCGGGGCCGATGGCGCGCTCGGAGACCTTCACCGCGGAGGCGAGCGCCTCCGGCGTGGCGCGCTGGGCATCGAGGAAGCGGCGCAGGTGCTCGCGGGCCGCGGCCTCGGGGGTTGCGGCGCGCAGCCCAGCGGTGGCCGGCGCGCGCGAGGCGGCCACGATCATCCGCGGCGTCCCATCCGCCTCCGAGGAGATCACCACCCCGGCGGCGGCGGCGGCGAGCTGCGAGGGCGAGGCGCCCTTCGGCGGCGAGGCCAGCGTGTGCCTGCGCTGCGCGGCCGGCGCCTCCATGGCCTCCGCCGCGCCCGGCACGAGCGGGGTGTCCCGGGTGCTACACGCGATGGCGGCCAGCACGGCGGCACCGAATGCGCCCGTTCGGAGCTTCCTCGTTTTCATCAGATTCGACCTCGAGCCGGAAGGTGGCCTGAATCCTACCGGACCGCCGCTACGGGGGCGGTGTCGTGGCCCCGGCGGCGGGAACGGCCACCTGCTGCGCGGAGAGGTCGATGGTGACCATGCCCAGGATGTCCGCGCCGGACGTCTTGGCGGTGCTCAGGACCTCCACCACCATGCCGTAGCTCGCCTTCTCCTCGGGAAGGAAGAACACCAGCCGTTCACCCCTGGGCCTGGCGCGGAGCACCTTCTTGAGCCGCCCGCCCAGCTCCTCCATGGAGAGGTGCTCGGCGTTGAGGACCAGCTCCCCCGAAGCGGTGATCTGCACGACCAGCTGCTGGGCCGGCCCCTCCGGGTCGTCCTGCTGCTCCTCCGGGAGGTGCACCTCGATGTCCTTCTCGACGAGCGGCGTGACCACCATGAAGATGATCAGCAGCACCAGCACCACGTCGACCAGCGGCGTGACGTTGATGTCGGAGGTGGGCCGGCTCCCGGAGGAGAACCTCATCTTCCGGAGGCCGTGCCCCACGTCGTGCAGCCCCGCCCGGCTCCGCTCAGGGCGTGGTGTTGGTCGGCGTGCCGCCGCCAGGCGGAGCGCCCGGCGCTCCGGGCGTATCGTTCTGGCCGGGGACGGGGACGTCCTCGGTCATCATGCCCAGCGTCTCCGCGCCCGCCTGCCGCGCGCCGTCCAGCGCGGTGACCAGCTTGGCGTAGTTGGTCTTCACGTCCGGCATGAAGAACACCAGCTTTTCGCCCTTCTTCTTGGCTTTGAGGATCCGCTCCAGCTTGGCCTCGTACTCCTCTTCGGAGACCTTCTCCATGTTGATGGAGAGCTCCCCGGTAGGGGTGATGCCGACCACGAGCTGGTCCGCCGGCGGTTCGGTGATCTCCTCGGACTTCTCGGTGTCCGGCACCTTCACCTCGATGTCTTTCTCGAGGAGCGGCGTCACCACCATGAAGATGATCAGCAGCACCAGGACCACGTCCACCAGCGGCGTGACGTTGATGTCCGAGTTGGGTCTGACGCCCGAATTGGGCTGGACTTTCCGGGGCTTGCTCATGCGCGTTGGGTTGGCCAGCGACTTACTGGCCGCCCCCCCCTTCCTTGAGCTCCTCGACTCCCAACTCGATGCCCTTGGCGTGCGCCATCCGGGCGATGTTCATCACCTTCCGCACATCGCCGAAGGTGAGGGTCGTGTCGCCCGTGCGGAGGATGGGCTTCTCCGGCGAGTCCGCCATCGTCTGCGCCAGCTTCTGCTGGAGCGAGTCGTCGGACGGGTACTCGTCCTGCTCCACGAAGACCCGCTTGTCCGGCGTGATCGAGACGATCAGCGGGTCCGGTTTCTCCTTCGGCTTCTCCTTCGGCTCCCTCACCGAGGGCAGCTTCACGTCCTTGCCGCGCTGGAGCATCGGGGTGACCACCATGAAGATGATGAGGAGCACGAG
>DATBSS010000742.1:0-4445 GCA_036559665.1 Myxococcaceae bacterium | reverse complement strand
ACGTCGCCCACCGAGAGCAGCGACCACAGGTCGTTGACCAGGTAGCGCTCCTCGGCCGGGAGCTGGAGCAGCGTCACCCAGGAGTAGGCCGCCACCGCGAACGCCAGCGCCATGGCGCCGATGGCGATGTGGGAGGTGACGAGCTTCCCGAACCGCCGCTGGAGCCGGAGGCCGAAGACGGCGTTGATGGCCGAGCCCAGGAGCGGGAAGAACGGGATCAGCCACAGGAACCCGGCCGGGTGGGTGATCTGCCGGGCGAGCGCGGCGGCGTGCTCACCGCCGTGCCCGGCGACCTCCTCCGCGGCGAGGATCAGCGACTGCAGCGCGTGCAAGGCGTGCATCCGGTCATTCCCTCAGGGTGTCCGCTTCGGTGACGTCGATGGACTTCATGTTCATGTAGATGGCGAGCACGATCGCCAGCGCCACCGCCGCCTCGGCCGCCGCCATCACGATCACCATCAGCGCGAAGACCTGGCCGGTGAGCGTGGGCACCGGGTTGTACTTGCTGAAGGCGACGAAGTTGACGTTGGCGGCGTTGAGGATGAGCTCCACCCCCATCAGGATGCCCACCGCGTTCGTCCGGGTGATGCAGGTGTACGTGCCGAGCGCGAAGAGGACCGCGCCCACGACGAGGAAGTGCGGCAGGGCCGGCGTGAACATGGCGGTCAGGCCTCCTTGACTTCCTGGCGGGCGATCACCACCGCGCCGATCAGCGTGGCCAGCAGCACCAGCGACACCACCTCGAACGGGAGCAGGTATTCGCGGAGGAAGACGTTGCCGATGGTGCGGACGGAGCTGGAGACGCCGGCGCTGGAGTCCGACACCTTCCACGGCGCCCGGGCCGCCACGTAGGTGAGCATGCCCAGCATGGCGCCCAGCAGCACCAGGCCGGGGAGGACGAAGGTGCGTGGGTTGGAGTGCTTCCTGTCGCCGATCTGGCTGGTGAGCATCACCGCGAAGAGGATCAGCACCAGCACGCCGCCGATGTAGATGAGCAGCTGGGTGACCGCCACGTAGTCGGCGTCGAGGAAGATGTAGAGCGCGCCGGTGGAGAGCAGCGTGCCCAGCAGCGCCAGCGCGGAGTAGATGATGTTGCGCGAGAAGGCCACCCCGCCCGCAGACACCACCGCCGCCGTGGCGAAGAGCAGGAAGGCCAGGTCGGAGGGCTTGGCGAGGTTGGCGCCTCCCTCCAGCACCGGCTGCATGCCCTTGGCCACCGGCACCAGCATGAACACCAGCAGGACCAGGACGGCCAGCAGTCCGACGAAGGCCGCCACCAGCTCCAGGCTCCAGCCCTGCTTCGGCGCAGGCGGCGCGACCTGGAGGTTCGGGGGCGGCGCAGGGGGCGAAGGAGGAGTGAGGTTCGCGGCGGGTTCGGCCAAGATGGCTCCATCTTCGAGGACGGGTGCTTTTCCCCTCGAAGGCGTCGGAAATCAAGCCCTTGCGAAGTTTTCTTCACCACTGCTGAAAGGGTTGCTTGTGGGGGGGGTGAGCAGGGAACCTCCCCGAGGGGAGATGGGGGCGCATGGAAGCTGACCGGCCGAGTCGCACCGCCGCGTACGTCGCCGCACTCCGCGGCCTGGGCGTGCTGCTCCCGGAGCCGGGGCGGCTCATCGACGACCCGTGGGGCGCCGCCTGGACGGGCGTCGAGCGGCTGCGGCTGAAGGGGCTCGGGCTCCAGGTGTTCGAGGTGGACCACCCGGCCACGCAGGCGAGGAAGCGGCCGCTGGTGGGTGACGCGGCGACGCTGGTGCCGTGGGACTTCGAGCGCGAACCGCTGGGAGGGCTCCCGCCCGCGCTCGCGAGCCGGTTGCGCGAGGATCCGCGGCGGATCGCGGTGGCCGTCCGGAGCGGCGCTCCGTAGTCTGGGCGCCATGACCCGCTCGACCCCGCTCCTGGTTGCGCTGTTCGTGCCGCTTTCCGGTTGCGGACCCAACGCCCACGCGGTGATGCAGGCGGGCAAGGACTCCTTCAAGGCACGGAAGTACGAGGAGGCGAAGGCGTCCTTCACGAAGTGCCTGGAGCTCGACCCGAACATGGCCGAGTGCCACCTGGCGCTCGGCTCGCTCCTGGCCAGGGAGCGTAGGCCCGAGGACGCGCTGGTCCACTACCGGGAGTTCCTGCGGCTGGAGCCCAACCACGAGCGGGCGAAGGAGGTGCGGATCCTCCTCAAGGACTACGAGGACAGCCTCAAGTCGCCCGCCGCCGGCGCTCAACCCGCGCCGTGATTACGCCTTCGCCGCGCCCATCGCCTTCTCGGCGCCCGTGCGGAGCTGGTCGTCGGTGAGGGCCTGCTCCGGGGTGCCCAGGGACCAGAGCAACCCGAACGGGTCCTGGACCTGCCCGTAGTTGGAGCCCCAGAACTGGGGGCCGAACGGCATCACCACCTTGGCGCCGGCCTTCACGGCCTGGTTGAAGAGCTGCTCCGCGCGCTCCGAGGTGATGTGGAGGGTGACCGGCGAGCCGCCGAGCGCCTTCGCGGTGGACGCCTTCCCGCCCCGCATCTCCGGGAAGTCGTCGGCCATCATCAGCCGGCCGCCGTTGATCTCCAGCTCGACGTGCAGCAGCTTGGACGGGTTGTTCGGCGCTGGCTGGCGGCTGACCTCCCTGGCGCCGAACGCCTTCACGTAGAGCTCCACCGCCGCGCTCGCGTTGTCGACGGCCAGGTAGGGGATGATCGGCTGGAAATTCTGGGGCATGGCTTTCGTTCCTCTGGTTCGGTAGGGGCGCCTTCATTGGCGCTCACCGGGGAAGACACGGCCCGGAAAAATACCCACCATTTCGACGGCCACAGGCCCCCTATGATGCCGGCCGAATGGCTGCGGTCCGCGCCTACCTCCTCTCCCTGTTGGCGGTCCGCCGCTTGACCGAGCAGGACTTCCCCCGCGCCTTCCCCCACCCCTGGCTGATCTGGGAGCCCGGTCCCTGGGCCCCCGCCTCGCCCAGCGCCGTCTCCTCCGACACCCACGCCTCCAGCGGAAGCAGTCACAACCCCCAGAACACCGGGGACTCCCTCTGCTTCGAGCTGGCCGGGCGCCGCGCCCTCAAGGTCGGCCGCAGCCGCGCCTGCGACATCCAGCTCAACGACGCTACCGTCTCCCGCGAGCACCTGCTCCTGGAGCCCGAGCCCCTCGGCGGCGCCTGGCTCGCTTCGCCCACCACCACCAGCAACACCACCGAGTACAACGGCGGCGCGCTCACCGGCCAATCGCTCCCGCTCCGGGCGCTGGACCGGCTCCGGTTGGGGAACGTCACCCTCTCCTTCGTGGACCTGGACGCGATGCTGGCGCGCCTGGACGAACAGCTCCGCAAGGTCCAGGCGAAGTGACGGCGCGGGCTACGGGCTCTCGTACTTCGCGTCCTGCGCTTCCTTCGTCACCACCACCTGGCCCGCCTTGAGCGAGTCGAAGATGATCTGGGTGGCGCGCGCGGACTCCGCTCCGCCCGGCTCGCACATGTGCAGGCGCGTCTCCTTGCCCGCCGCCATGGCGTCCGAATATTCGCGGCAGGTCGGGTAGGTGCAGGCGCCGCAGTCGGTGCCGGCCTGCGCCTCCTCGATGATCGCCGCCAGCTTGTCCACGTCCTTGCTCGCGCCCAGCGCCTTCTTCGCCAGCTCCAGCGCCGCGGCCACCGCGTCCGCCCCGTCCGACTTCTTCTTGGCGGGCGCCGCGGCCCCGGCCACCGGGAACGGCGGTGGCGGCGCGTCCCAGCGCTTCACCAGCGAACGGGTCAGCTCGCCCAGCATCACGCGCGGGAACGCCGTGGAGCCCTTCGGCACCTTGTAGGGCGCCATCGGCTTGGCCGGGTCCACGAAGCGCAGCACCATGTTGGAGAGGAAGCGCTGCGCGCCCTCGAACTCGCGGGTGTGCATGATGGCCCCGGTGGGGCACGGCTCCACGCACAGGCCGCAGAACATGCACTTCGCCTCGTCGATGTCGAACCGGGTCATCACCCGCTGCTTCGGGTTGGCCGGGTCCTTCTCGATCTCGATGGCGATGACGTTGATCGGGCACGCGCGCTCGCACGCCTGGCAGGCGGTGCAGATGCTCATGTCCACTTCCAGGAAGCCACGGTAGCGCGAGGGCAGCGTGTGCTGCACGAGCTGGCCACTCCTGGCGGCCGCCTCGGGCCCGGCGTACTGCACCGTCATCGGCCGCCGGAACATGTACGAGAGGGTGACGCTCATCCCCTCCCACGCGCTCTTCACCGTGTCCTTGATGTTCCCGATGTACTCAGCGACAGGCATGGTCTCGTCGTTCCCCGGCTAGAAAATCGTTCTTTGGCCCCCGGCTACCAGTTGGTGAGATCCACCCGGTCTCCGGTGAGCTTGATGTTCCGCCTGATCTTCACCGCGAACGCCGCCAGCGGGAGCAGGCCAAAGAGGGCGAACCAGGCGAAGTGGATCCATCCCCGCGGGTGGGAGAGCCCCACCGGCGACGCCGCCT
>DATBSS010000741.1:0-13306 GCA_036559665.1 Myxococcaceae bacterium | reverse complement strand
GGGGACATCACCTGCTCGCCGGGCTCGGACAGCCGGGCGTACGCCGCGCCCACCCGGTCGGCGAAGGGGGCCCAGACGTCGTCGTAGGCGGTGTGGTCCTCCACCGTCCGGCCGAAGCGGTCCTCGATCTTCCGGATGGAGTAGGTGGGCTTCTTCACTCCCAGCCGGTCGAACGTCGCGTACACCTGCGCCAGCTCGTACGGGTAGACGCAGGAGGAGCCCAGCGCGGCCGAGAAGTCCATGTTCATGGGCGTGGAGAGGCCCAGCTTCTTCGCCCAGTCCGCCACGTTCTGCAGGCCCACCGCGGCGAAGGTCTTCACCGCCGGGATGTTCATGGAGTTCACCAGCGCGGTGCGCACCAGCACGTCGCCGTGGAAGGTGGAGTCGTAGTTCTCCGGTTTCCAGCGCTTCTGGTTGGCCGGGTCGTCGCCCACGAACGGGCTGTCCACCAGCACGGTGGCCTCCGTCCAGTTGAGCTGCTCCACCGCGGCGGAGTACTCGATGGGCTTGTAGCCCGAACCGGGCTGGCGGCAGGCCTGGAAGGCGCGGTTGTACTCGTTGGCGTCGAAGTCGTAGCCGCCCACCATGGCCACCAGGTACTGGCGGCGCGGGTCGATGGAGACCAGCGCGCCCTGCAGCTCCGGCTCCTGCTCCAGGCGGAAGAGCTGGACGTCCTGGGGGATCTCCCCCTCCAGCTTCTTGTCGTACTGCTCCTTGTCGTCCCAGAGGTTCGGCTGCTTCACCGCGCGCACCACCACTACGTCTCCGGCGGACAGCACCTTCTCCAGGCTGGTGCGCATCATCGCCGGGTACCAGCCCTCGGGGTTCACCTTGCGCGCCCAGCGCGCGCCCATGGTGGGGATGACGCCCTTGTGCGGGCCCACCACCACGTCGGCCCACTTGTTGTCCCTGGCCACGGACTCCACCATGGCCACGTAGTACTTCCCTTCCCGGATGGGCTCCGTCCCCATCGCTTGCCTCGACCGCTCGACGAAGGCGCGGCGCTCCTCGGCGGTGCCCAGGTGCATCGCCGGGCCGCGGAAGCCCTGGCGCTTGTCCACCGCCAGCAGCCCGTCGAGCATGGAGTCCTGCGCGGCGCGCTGCTTCTCCGAGTCCATGGTGGCGAAGATCGTCAGGCCCTCGTTGAGCAGCACCCGCCCGCCGTAGCGCTCCACCACGTCGCGCCGCACGTACTCGGAGAAGTAGGGGGCGAACTGGTGGAAGACGTCCTCCAGCGGCAGGGCGTGGATCTCCTCCTTGGAGGCCTGGTCGTGCTCGGCCTGGGAGATCATCCCCTCGTCCAGCATCCGCTTGAGCACGTACCCGCGGCGGCGCCTGGCCTCCTGCGGGTGGACGAAGGGCGAGTAGCGGGTGGGCGCCTGCGGCAGCCCGCCGATGAGCGCCATCTCCGCCAGGGTGAGGTCACGCACGTCCTTGCGGAAGTAGTTCTCCGCCGCGGACTGCACCCCGTAGCTGTGGTGCCCCAGGTACACGTTGTTCAGGTAGAGGTAGAGGATCTCCACCTTGCTGAGCGCGTGCTCCAGCCGGTAGGCGAGGATGGCCTCGCGGAACTTCCGCTCCAGCTTCTTGCTGGTGGCCTTCTTGAAGGCCTCGCGGGTGCGCTCGTCGCGGATGCGGATGAACTGGACGCGGATGGCCTCCTCGTGCCTGACCTGGGCGCGGTTGATCAGCCGGGCGCGCGCGTCGGCGCGCATCTGCGGCAGCTCCTCCTGGCGGCGCTTCTCCTCCGCCTCGTCCACCGTCGGGCCGCGCGCCTTGAGCACGGCCTTCAGCTCCGCCTCCACCTCGGCGCGGGTGGGGTCCGGCAGCGGGCCCACCAGCTGCTCCGCCTCCTCGCGGATTCCGGACGGGTCCAGCTGCGCCATCTCCGCGGACACCAGCACCGCCTTGGCGGTCTGCTGGGTGAGCGTGCTGCCGCCCTGCACCGAGCCGGACCCCTGCGCCTTCTTCAAGAGCGTCTTGAAGGCGGCGCGGCCGGTGCCCAGGAAGTCCACGCCCAGGTGGTCGAAGAAGCTGTCGTCCTCCGAGGCGATGAAGGCCTGCACCAGGCGCTTGGGGATCTGCTCGTAGGGGACGACCTTGCGGCGCTCGTTGTAGAACTCGCCGGCCAGCACCGCGTCGTTGGTGTAGACCTCGGAGACGATGGGCGGCCAGTACTGGTCCACCCGGGGGATCTCCGGCAGCCCCTGCGAGTAGTGGTAGTAGACGGCCAGCGCCGCCACCACGGCCGCGGTGGACGCGGTGAGCGCCGCCCAGCCCATCACCTTGAGGATGGTGAAGGACCACTTGCGGGGCCGGACGCCGCGGAGCTGGAGCCGGGTGCGCTTCCGGGGCGGCGGGATGGCCACGGTCTCCGTCTCGTCGTTGCCGGTCGCGAGAGGCTCCCGGGGGGGCTGTGGGGAAGGTCTCATAGGTCCATCGCCGCGCGCTTCAAGACGTCGGCCAGCTCCGAAGGTAATGCCGCCTCCGCGGACATCTTCCGCTGATGTTCGGGGTGAGGGAAATCAATGCGCCGGGCGTGCAGAAATAGACGCTTGAGCCCCCACCGGGCGCGCACTTCCCGATTGAAGGCGAAGTCGCCGTACTTGCGGTCACCGGCGACGGGGTGGCCTATGGCCGCCAGGTGTCGGCGGATCTGGTGCGTGCGCCCCGTCTCGATGAGGCATTCCAGCAGCGCGGCGTCGCCGGATTGCCGCAGCACGTGGTAGCGGGTGACCGCCTCCTGCATGTTGACGCCGCGGCGGGCGCGGGACTCGGCGGTCTGCTGGTGCTCGGCCAGGGGGAGGTCCACTACGCCTTCGTCGCGCGGCATCCGGCCCTTCACCAGGGCCAGGTAGCGCTTGGTGGGGTGGCCGTGGGTGAACACCTCGGTGAAGTGGACCATCGCCGGGCGGCGCTTGGCGACCAGGATGACGCCGGAGGTCTCGCGGTCCAGGCGGTGGGCGGGGCTGGCGGTGAACCCGTTGCGCTCCGCCTTCGGGCCCAGGTACGCGCGCACGTAGTCCACCAGCGTGCCGCCGGTGATGCCGCTGCCGGTGTGCACCGCCATCCCGGATGGCTTGTCCACGGCCATGAGCCAGTCGTCCTCATAGAGGATCTTCAGCTTCTTCGGATCCAGGGGGGGAGCGGGCTTCCGCTCGCCCGGCTGGGCGCCGAGCAGGGCCCGTTCGTCCCCGCGGATGGAGAGCGCGTCCCCCGGCTGCAGGGGCTGTTCGGGCTGGGCGCGCTTGCCGTTCACCCGCACCTTCTTGGTGCGGATCATCTTGAAGAGGTGCGAGACCGGGACCTGGGGGAGCGCCTTCCGGAGGAACTTGTCCAGCCGTTGTCCGGCGTTGTCCGCGTCGATCCGGAACTCGATCATTTCAGTGGCGTGGGACCAGACCACACCCGAATATCCGGGTCCATGCCCAAGGCCACCACCATCGAATCGCTCCTCAAGGGCGGATCCGCCGAGTGGAACAAGCTCCGGAAGGCGGGAAAAGTCCCCGTCGACCACACCGGCGCCACGTTCGAAAACCTCTTCTCCGCCAACACCGACCTCTCCGGCCTCCAGCTCATCGGCAGCGAATGGGAGAAGTGCGACCTCTCCAAGGTCAGTTTCCGGGACACCGACCTCTCCAACGCCTACTTCCACGGAGGCCGGTTGCAGGACTGCGACTTCCGGGGGGCGAACCTGGACGGCGCCACCTTCGAGCGGCTGAAGCTCCTGCGCTGCGACTTCACCGGCGCGCAAGGGCTGGAGGCGCTGGAGCTGGACGAGGTGGACATGGACCGGGTGGTGGGCCTCAACGGCGAGGAGGCGCCGCCGCCACCGCCGCCGCCCGCGCACGGCATCACTTCGTTCACGCGTGAACAGCGGACCGCCGCGCTGGGCGAGCCCTTGCTGGGCGGGGACGAACCACCGCCCTTCAAGCCGCAGGACCCGCCGTCGGCGTTGCTGCTGCGCGGGATGAAGAAGCTGGGCGCGCCGCCGTTCTGGGTGCTGGACACGCCGGGCCTGCAGCCGCCCCTGCCGCCGCGGCTGACCACCGGCGCCTCGCTGGAGTCGCTGCTGCGCGAGGCGGTGAAGGCGCGGCTGGAGGTGCGGCCGGTGGTGCCGGACCAGGACGCGGTCCGGCGCGCGCAGAAGGCGCTGCGGCTGGGGGCCAAGGACGCGGCGTGCGCGGCGGGGTACCTGCGCGAGGTGGGGGTGGCGCCGGAGTTCCGCTTCTCGGCGGCGAAGGTGCTCAAGGACCAGCTCCGGGCGGAAGCGGAGGTGGACGACCCCACGGCGTCCATGGACCCGCGGGTGACGGCGGCGGTGCTGGACCTGAAGCTGCCGCACGACACCGGGGAGCTGATCGGCGAGGCGCGGCGGCGGCTGGCGGGCGCGCAGCTGTTCAGCGCGCTGCTGGAGGCGGGCTTCAACCCGGACAACAACTGGGAGGAGGCGGTGGAGGCCTCCGAACAGGCGCTGGAGCTGGCGCAGGTGGCGTCCGGCGGAGACCGGGAGGGGCTTGCCTCGTCCTTCAGCGCCTTCGCCGCGCTGCCGGACGAGGCGCGGCTGCGGCGGCTGGCGTACCTGGCGGAAGCCACCGCGCACCTGGAATTGCTGGCGCGGCTGCCGGACGGCGTGGAGCCGCCGTGGATCAGCGGGCCGGAGACGCGCGAGTGCCACGAGAAGGAGATGACGCTGGTGCAGTGGCTGCGCGCGGACGAGATCCCCACCAAGGTGCCGGCGCTGGCCATGGCGGAGCTGAGCATCCCGGAGGGCACCGTCCCGGAGGAGAGCGAGCAGGACCTGTTCATCCACCTGCGGTGCTCGGTGTGCGGGAAGGAGAAGCTGCTGATGCAGAGCCCGACCGAGGGGGAGTAGGTCAGGGCGTCAGCGGAACAGCTCCATCTGCTGCACCTCGCCCAGCGCGCGGGCGTTCACCCCCCGCTCGCACAGCGCCCGCGACAGCTCGCGCGCGAAGCCGTGGTGGGTGATCACCTCGCTGGCGCCGGTGCTCACCGCGTACTCCACCAGCTGCTCGAAGTCCGCGTGGTCCGACAGCGGGAACGCCACGTCCGCGCCGTAGCGCCGGGCCGCGCCCTCGTCCAGCGCCCAGCCGGTGAGGACCGCCACCGCGCGCGGCTTGAGCCGGGAGAGCGCCACGCTGCGCGACAGCCGCGGCGGGTAGATGAGCACCTCGCCCGGCTCCAGCCGGCCGCGGAACCTCCGCACCGCGCCCACCGGGGTGCCCAGCTCCTCGTAGAGCTGGCTCATCTCCTGGATGGTGCCGTGCGCCGCGACCGCCAGGCCGCGCGAGACCAGGAACCGGATCGCCTCCTGGCTCTTCCCCAGCGGGTACCCCAGCAGCACCGGCGCCACGCCCAGGTCCAGCTGCGCGCGGCACCACCCCTCCACCTGCGCCAGCACCTGCTCCCGCGGCGGGAACCGGTAGCGCGGGTGGCCGAAGGTGGATTCGATCACCAGCGTGTCGCACTCGGCGGCCTGGAGCGGCTCCGCGGTGAGCGAGGGCTGCGGGTTGATGTCCCCGGTATAGAGCACCCGGTGCCCGTCCGGCCGGGTGACCCGGATCTGCGCAGACCCCTTGATGTGCCCCGCCGGCAACAGCTCCAGGAAGAGCGGGCCCAGCTCGAACGGCCGGCCGTAGGGGACGGGCAGGGCCCCGCTCAGCTTCCCCAGCCGGTGCGCCATCAGCCGCAACGTGGCCTGGGTGGCGATCACCCGCTGGTGCCGCGCGGCGTGATCGGCGTGGGCGTGGGAGACGAACGACAGCTCGGAGCCACGCCGCGCGTCCAGCCACAGCGCCGTCCCGGTGACGTGCAGGCCCGCCTGCCTCATCTCCACCGCACACATGTGCAGTGCCCATAACCCAGCCGGCGAGTGCGCGTCCAGCGAAGCCTCGTCGCCGGGCAGGCACGGGTTTCGTTTGACAGGTCCGATTTGCGCGTGGAAACGTCCGCGGCCGGGAGGGACCGGAGGCCGCAGCCGTAGCGGCGGTGCGGTCCGGGGGACTTGAACCTCCTTGCCGATATCGAAACCCGTGGCGCCGCTCTTCATGGCGGCGGGCCACCCCTGCACCCGCGGAGCTTCTGAATGCCCTTCACTCCGGACCAGCCGTTCCCCAAGACGCCCGGCAACCCGATCATGTCGAAGGACTGGAACGACGCCATCGTCGAGGTCCAGCGCCTGGACACGGCCAAGGTGAACCGCACCGGCGCGGATGGGATGGCCGGGCCGCTCACCATCAACAACGCGCTGGCGGTGGGGACGAACGTGGCGGCCCAGGCCGGCACCCGCCTGCACGTGGTGGACGGCGCCAACCCGACCATCGCGCGGCTGCAGACCACCGCCACCAACGGCGCGGCGCGCCTGGAGCTGTGGAGCGACCCGCGCGGCAGCGGCACCGAGTGGCGCCCGGGCTACATCGAGTCCTTCGACACCGGCTCCTACACCGGCGGCCTGCGCTTCTTCACCAACGGCACCGGGTTCGGCGCGCGCCTGGGCTTCCAGGAACAGCTGCGGCTGGTGAACGGGGTCGCCGGCTTCGGGGTCACCGACCCGGCCTACCGGATCGACACCAACGGCCAGATCCGGGTCCGCCAGGGCCTGGGCGGGGGCGGCGCCGGCATCAACCTCCACCAGACGGCGCCCAACGCCAACCGCGCCTTCATCGGGATGCTGAACGACAACGCGGTGGGCTTGATGGGCCTCAACGGCGGCGGCTGGGGGTTCCAGATGGACACCACCAACGGCAACGTCGGCATCAAGACCGCGTCCACCGCCGCCGCCGCGCTCACGGTGCAGGGCGACGTCCAGATGAACACCAACGCCATTGTGAGCGGGGCGGCCACCGTCAGCGGGCAGGCCAACCTGCTGGGGAACACCGCGCTGGGGCACAGCGCCCCCGGCTTCCGGCTCGACGTGGGGGGGCGCGCCCGGTTCCGCGACGGCGGCGGGATGGCCGGCTTCTGGTTCTACAACCAGGCCTCCACCTCCCCGCAGGACCGGGCGTTCATCGGCCTGATGAACGAAAGCACGCTGGGGCTGTGGGGCAACACGCCCGGCATCTGGGGCCTGCAGATGGACACCACCAACGGGGCGGTGACGCTCCAGAGGGGCTGGACGGGCAACGTCCACACCGAGGTGGTGGAGTCGTTCTCGCACTCGACCACCTCCACCAACTGGGTGCAGATCGGCAACCTGTCGATGACCTTCAACCTGCTGACCTTGAGGACCTGCTGGTTCAACTGCAACATCGGGGGCGTCGTCCAGAGCGGCGTCACCGGGAACTGGAGCGTCGGCTTCCGCCTGCTCCTCGACGGGGCCACGGTCATCGCCTACCAGGAGCCCCTCTTCAACGTCGTGGCCGGCAACGGCCAGACCCGGCAGGTGGACCTCTGCCGCTTCCGCAGCCTCGCCGCCGGGACGCACACGGTGGCCGCGCAATGGTTCGTGCACGGCGGGACCGTCCTCGCCGGCGATTTCAGCAGCGAGCGCGTGCTCCAGGTCGTCGAACTCTAGGAGAGCACCATGTACGTCGTCCGGAACAAGAAGACCAAGGCCATCATCCACATGGTCAACTCCACGCCCGGAGTGGACCTCAAGCCCGAGGAGGTCTTCCAGGGCTTCGACCCGAAGGCGATGGAGCTGGGCCGCTTCTCGGAACAGTACCTCCCGTCGAAGTTCACCATCGAGGACGGGGTGGTGATCTCCCAGGAGAAGGCGCCGAACGAGGAGCTGGACGTCAAGGGCCTCAAGGCGCAGAAGCTGTCGCAAGCGTCGAGCCGCGCCTTCGTGGAGCGGCAGAAGCTGATCCCGGACCACGAGATGCTGAACGCGGCGCTGGGCGTCTACCCGGAAAAGCGCACCAGGCAGATCCAGGAGACGGTGAAGGCCTTCCGCGAGGAGTACAAGCGCTTCGAGGCGGCGCTGGAGAAGGCCAGGTCGCGCAAGGACGTGGAGACCCTGGAGCCGAAGTTCCCCACCAAGCTGGTATCGGCGTCGGGAGGAGAGTCGAAATGAAGGAGCAGCTGGAGAAGCGCCTGGAGGAGCTGCGCGCGGAGTTCCAGAAGGGTGAGGCCACGCTCCAGGAGCTGGAGACCAAGACCGCCAACGTGCGGCAGATGATGCTCCGGCTCTCGGGGGCCATCCAGGTGCTCCAGGAGGAGTTGGAGAAGGTCGGGGACGGCGCCGGTCCGGGCAACGTGACGCGCCTGAACCCGTCCTAGTGCACTAGCTCGCCCGCGGCTCGGGCCGCCGCCAGAGCAGGCCGCCCACCTCGGCCACCAGGATGCCGAGGAGGATGAGCGCGCCGCCGGTCACCTCGCGAGGGCCCAGCGTCTCCCGGCCGATGGCCACCGAGTAGGCGGCGGCGAAGATGGGCTCGGTGGCGATCACCAGGGCCGCGCGCACCGCGGTGGTGCGGGCCTGGGCCCAGGTCTGGGCGGTGAAGCCCACCGCGCTCGCCAGCACCCCGGCGTAGGCCAGCGCGGCGAACCATCCCGGGGACGGGTCGAAGCGCGGCGTGGTGAAGGGGATGGCCAGCGCGGACAGCCCGCACACCACCCAGAGCTGCGCGGCCACCAGCGCGGAGGGCGAGGAGCCGGGGGCGTACTTCTCGGTGAGCGCGAGGTGGATGGAGTACACCAGCGCGCAGCCGGCGGTGAGCGCGTCGCCCAGCCAGGCTTCGCTGGAGGGCGCGGCCCCGGAGCCGCCGCGGGGCGCGGCGCTGGTGAGCCACCAGGTGCCGGCAAACGCCAGCGCCACGCCGGCGAGCGACGCCGGGCGCGGCAGCCGCCGGAAGACCACGGTGGACACCAGCGGCGTGAGCACCACGAACAGGCCGGTGAGGAAGGCCGAGCGCGAGGGCGTGGCGTACTGCAGGCCCGTCGTCTGCAGCACGAAGCCCAGCCAGAGCAGCACGCCCAGGACGAGGCTCGCCTTGCGGTCGAACCGGTCCCAGGAGCGGCGGGCGATGATCGTGAGGGCGATCGCGCCGATGAGGAAGCGCAGCGTGAGCCAGGTGAACGGGTCCGCCCGGTCGAGGGCGTCCTTCACCACCACGAAGCTGAGGCCCCAGACGGCGGTCATCGCCAGCAGGACGCCGTCGGCCTTGAGGCGGTCCGCGGGGGCGGAGACGGCCATGGCGATGGTCTAGGGCACGAAGAAGAAGGCGGCGGCGAGGATGGCGTAGACCCCCAGCAGCATGACGCCCTCCAGCCAGTTGGAGTCCCCGTCCAGCGCCACCAGCGTGGCGGCGCCCACGGACAGGGCCATCCCCATCACCTCCATGTGCGAGAACTCCAGGGTGAGCGACTGGCCGAACGGCAGCGCGAGCAGCACCAGCACCGGCGCCACGAAGAGGGCGATCTGCTTGGAGGACTCGAAGGCGATGTTGAAGGCGAGGTCGATCTTGTTCTTGATGGCCATCAGCACTGCGGTGGAGTGCTCGGCGGCGTTGCCGACGATGGCGATGATGATCACGCCCACGAAGGTGTGGGTGAACCCGAAGCTCTTGATGGCGTCCTCGATGGCGTGGACCAGGAACTCCGCCACCACCACCACGCCGCCGGTGGCGCCCAGCAGGACCAGGGTGGCGCGCTTCACGCTCCAGGACGGCAGGTCCTCCTCCACCGAGCCCCCGTCGGATTCCCCCTCGTAGATGTGCGCGTGGGTGCGGAGCTGGAAGAACAGCGAGAGGGCGTAGATGACCAGCAGGATGACGGCGATGCCCACCGAGAGCGGCTGGAGCAGCGGGATCGCGGCGTCCCCCTGGGCGATGTGGAGGATGTCCGGCACCACCAGCGCGGTGAGCGCCAGGAACATCATGGAGGCGCCGGAGAGGACCGCGGTGACGTTGAAGGTCTGCTTCTCGCGGCGGATGCCGCCCGCCAGGATGGCCGCGCCCAGGACCAGCAGGAGGTTCCCCATCACCGCGCCGGTGATGGACGCCTTCACCACGGCCACCTGGCCGCTGCGGAGCGCGGCGATGGCGATGATCAGCTCCGCGGCGTTGCCGAAGGAGGCGTTCATCAGCCCGCCCAGCCCGGCACCCATGTGGTGCGAGATCACCTCCGTGGCCTCGCCCATCAACCGCGCCAGGGGGATCAGCGCCACGGCGCAGAGGATGAAGGTGAGCGTCCCGGAGAAGAGGAAGTGGGACGCCACCGCGGCCGGGAAGGCCACGACGAGGAGGGCGAGGAAGACGCGGTCGGTGGTCAGCCAGGAATCGGCCGACTTGGCGGCAGGCGGGGAAGGGTCGTTCGGCACGGGCCGCATCAGACCCCAGGGACGGCCGTCACGCGAGCCTTCGCTCGAAGGCGATGACCCTGGGCTCGCCGGGGCGGGCCAATGACCGCTGGGCGGCCTCCTGGAGCGCGGGTGGGGCCTCCACGAAGCCCATGGCCCGGACCAGCGACAGCGAGGCCCGGTTGTCCTCGCGCACGTCGGTGAAGACGGTGTGGAGGCCGGCCTCGCGGGCGCGGGCGCAGGTGGCCTCCATCAGCCGGCGCGCCAGGCCCAGGCCCCGCGCGCGCCGCGCCACCAGCAGCCCGCGCAACCATAGGCCTTCCAGCGGGACGCCCTCCTGGCGGTACTCGCCCATGAACATGAAGCCCACCAGGCGGCCTTTGCGGTCGAACGCGCCGAACGCCGCACCCGGCGCCTGCCAGTGGCCGTGCAGTTCCCTCCGGACGAAGTCGGGGGTGAAGCGGAGGCGCCGCCCGGCGAAGGCGAGCAGCCCCTCCGAGTCCTCCGGCTGCAGGCGCCGCACCAGGAACGGGCCGAACAGGCGCCCGCGCAGCGGGGCGGTGGCGTCGCTGGCCGCCAGCTCGCGCAGGGAACGCCACCCGCGGCGGACGGAAGGGTTGGCATAGGCGCGGGCCACCACCCGGTGGGAGGCGAACAGCAGCGGCCGCCCGGCGCGAGGGAGCGGGAGCGCGAAGGGGAGGCCCTCACGGCGGACCGCGATCGCCCGCCCCAGCACCTCCGCGCCGGGCGCGTCCGGCACCCCGAGGAAGGACGCCGTCCGCACCGGCCCCACGGACGTGACGATGTGCCCCACCAGCGGCCCGCGCCGCCGCCGGATGACCGCGATGTCCCCGGGCCGGATGTCCGATTCGCCGCAGCGCACCGCGCGCACCAGGTCCCCGCTGCGCAGGAGCGGCAGCAGGCTCCGCCCCCAGACGCGGATCCAGATCTCCCGGCCCCGAGGGAGGGCGGAGAAGAGGTCCGGCGTCAGGCTTGGGGGCGGCGCGGCCACGCTGGGCCGGATGATGCCCCGAGGGCCCGGACCTTCTCTACCCTCTGTGCGTCACTTACAAACCTTCGAATGGTCGGAGCAGCAGTCGCCGTAGTAGGCACAAGCCGAATCACACCAGCAGCCGGCAGGCGCCTTTCCTCCACAGCGGCTCACGCAGCTGTCCGCCCGGACGATTTCCTTGTTGACCGTGACGTAACAATCGCCCCACACGAACCCCCCGGAGTCGTGGATCTGTACGACCGCCTTGCAATCGTTCGGGTCGCCACTGGCCCATCCGAGGACGTAACAGGATCCCCCGCCATTGTTCCACGCGGTAGCGTTGGTTCGCTGGTAGCCGGGTCCACAAGAGCAGCCGGCGGTCACGGTGTAACTCTGTTCCCAGAGATTGCCGCCGTGGTGGTACGTGTTCGAGCACGCATACAGAGGCTCCTGCGAGCTGTCGAGCGGCTCGGGCTCGATGCCAGGCTCGACTCCGCACGAGGCCAGCCACACGGCCGCCACGAGCCAGCCGGCGTTCGCGAGCCAGCTCATCTTCATCCCGTTGTTGTCCTTCATCGGTGCTCCTCCCCTGCATTGGCGTGCGTTGTTGCCCGCCAAGGTTTGACAGTGAAGTTGTCTCGAGCGCTGCTACTGGAGCCGGGCCGAAGCGGATTCGATCCGCTGCCAGGTCTTGATGAAGCCGCCGACCGACTTCATCAAATCGTCCCGCACCGCTTCGCCGGCGTCGCCATGGAAGGTCCCCACGTCGAACAGGAACTCCGGCATGAGCCCGTAGTGCGAGACGCCGCAATCGAGCACGTAGTCCCACGTCCGGTTCCCGAGCGTGCTCCTGGTGGTCAGGCCCGACTCCGACAGGAAGCGCTGGTAGAACTGCTGGCTGGCGCCGGCACCGGCGCCGATCTGGCAGTCCTCCGAGCGCCTGGGCGACTTCTCGAAACCGTTGATGTCCGTCCCGATGGCCACCGAGCCCGCGTCCATCACGGTGCGCAGGCCCTGGAAGGTCTGGATGAACTGGTCCGGCGTGGCGTCCGCGGTGCCCGCCCCGAACATGCCCCCCAGGGCCTTGACGCGCTCCACCAACGCGCGTGGCGGAAGGCGCTCCGAGCTGCCTGGCTCGCGGAGGCCGCCGTGCCCGAACATGAGTGGATACCCGGGGCCACCCGTCACCGCGCCGGCCGCCTCGGCCATCTGGATGACTTGCTCCTGGGTCCGCTGCGACATGTGGTCCAGGTCGATGAACATCCCCAGCTTCATCATCTCGTCGATGGCGACCGCCCCGGCCGGCGCGAGCCCCTTCACGTTGACGTGGCCTGGCAAGATGTCCTTGTAGGCTTCGATCTCCGGCGACGGCGCGAGCAGCGCGGTGGTCTCGCGGTAGCTGCCGCAGCACCACACCTGGCCGATGCAGGGCGGGAAGCTGCTGAAGTCGGTGCAAGTCGTGGGCAGATCGCCGATGGCGTCCATGAGGCCGCGCAGGAGGGTCACGCTCATGTTGCCGAGGCCGTGCGTGATGGGGATGCCTTCGATCTCCCCCGCGTTGTAGGTGACGTCCGGATCGGCGCTGTGCTGGACGAGGGAGTGGTACCCGTTGGCGCGCTTGTTGGCGAAGCTGAACAGCGGGCTGTAGACCGCCGAGCCGCCGAATGCGTTGTCCACCAGGTGCACCGGGAAGGCGTACCGGATGCCCAGGTCGTGCAAGTGACGGATCTCGTCCCGGACCTCGGAATCACCCGGCGAGCTCTGCGCTCCCCAGTTGCCGATCCGGTCGACCTCCATGCCGAGTACGACCGCCAGCTTGCCCTCCGCCACGATGCGCATGACGTCCGCTGACGACGTGGCCACCTCCATGAAGTCGCGGTGGTTGTTGACCATGCGGATCGTCTCCGCAATCTGCCGCTCGGCGACGGAGCGGTCGTCGTACGGAGGCGATCCGTTGAGGATCTCGGCGAGGAGCTCGCTGTTGACGGTGAGCGCGACCATCACCCGCAAGCCGCCGTCGTGGGCCCGCTTCACCCACTCCCACCACATCTGCT
>DATBSS010000740.1:0-26286 GCA_036559665.1 Myxococcaceae bacterium | reverse complement strand
GGACGGTGAAGGACCTCCGCGGCCTGCTCGAGCGGGCCGTGCAGGCGGCGCGCCTGGGCGGGGTGGCGGCGGACCACGTGGCCGGGCTGTCCGCGGAGTTGGAGCAGGTGGACGCGCCCGGCGCCGAGGACCGGAAGGCTTCGCTCTCCAGGGTAGTCGGCACGCTTCGCGCGGCCGGGGTGTCGCTTCCGGAAGAGCTGGGTGGGTTGCCGGTGAAGGCATCGGCCGCGCCCGAGGCCCGGGCGCGCGCTCCGGTCGTGAACGGCCTCGATGTGGTGCGTGTCTCCCCCGAGGAGGGACCTGGGGCGCCAGCCACGCCCGCCCCTGCGCGCGTGAGCCGGGCACGCATACCCAGGAAGCGAGCCCAGGGTGCGCTCGCGCTCGATGGTGCCGGGGACGCGGCGAATCGCGTGGCCGCCCCTGGAGCCCCGGCGCGTGAGCCTGTTCCAGCTGCCCCCAATGCTTCTCCACCCCCGCGCAAGCGCCGTGCGCGCGCCGCATCCGCGGAGGCCGGCGCCGTGCCCCCCGCTCCCCGCGAGTCTCCGGGCGGCGCCTCGGAGGCAGCCCGTCTCCTCTCAATCGCCCCCCGCTCCGGCCCGCTCTCCACGCCGCTCAAGAACATCGGCTTCCGCCTCAACCCGCGCCTGATCGCCATCCTCAACAAGAAGGGCCTGCGCAAGGTGGGGGACGTCCTGTTCCTCCTCCCCCGCGTCTACGAAGACCGCCGGCGGATCCACACCATCGCGGAGCTCCGCCACGGCGAGCGCGGCGTGACGGTGGGCGTGGTGAAGATGGCCGGCGACGTGCGCGCCTCGACCGGCCGGCGCTGCTTCCGCGCGGTGATTGGAGATGCCTCCGGCTCCCTGGCAGTGACCTACTTCCGCACCGGGCCATGGCTGGCGAGCCGGTTCCCGGTCGGCAAGCGGATGGTGGTCTCCGGCGAGGTGCGCGTCACGCACGGCAGGTGGGAGATGGCGCATCCGGAGGTGGAGCCCGCCGAGGACATGGAGGCGGACACCATCCACTTCCGCCGGGTGGTGCCCGTCTACCCCGGCTTCGAACGCCACGAGCAGCGCGCCTTCCGCGAGCTCACCTTCCGGGTGGCGGAGCGCTACGCCGACTCCATCGACGAACCGCTCCCCGGCGAGCTTCGCGAGAAGCTGGGCCTTCTTCCCCTGGCGGAGGCCCTTCGCCGGATCCACTTCCCGCATCCGGAGCAGGACGCGCTGGAGGAATTGGACCGCCATCACTCGCGCGCCCACCGGCGGCTGGCCTTCGACGAGCTGTTCTTCCTCCAGTTGGGGATGGCGGTGCGGCGGAAGGGCGTCAAGGTGGACCCCGGGATCGCCTTCGACGTCTCGGACGAGCGGATGGAGCGCGCGAAGGGGGTGCTCCCGTTCCAGCTCACCGGCGCCCAGGCGCGGGTGGTGAAGGAGGTGGCTCGCGACATGGGCCGGGTGGAGCCCATGCACCGGCTCCTCCAGGGGGACGTGGGTTCCGGGAAGACGGCCGTCGCCATGGTCGCGTCCATGCTGGCGATGCAGGACGGCTACCAGGTGGCGGTGATGGCCCCCACCGAGATCCTCGCCGAGCAGCACCACCGCACCTTCGCGCGAATCCTCGGGCCGGCCGGCTTCGAGGTGGGCTTGTTCAAGGGAGGGAGCGGCGCCCGCGAGCGGCAGGCAGCGCGCGAGGCGCTCGCGTCCGGGCGGATGCGGCTGGCGGTGGGTACGCACGCGTTGATCGAGGAGGGCGTGGACTTCCAGCGCCTGGGGCTGGTGGTGATCGACGAACAGCACCGGTTTGGCGTCATCCAGCGGCACGCGCTGATGCGGAAGGGCGTGCGGCCGGACGTGCTGGTGATGACCGCCACGCCCATCCCGCGCACGCTGGCCATGACGTCGTACGGTGACCTGGACCAGTCGCTGATCGACGAGATGCCCCCCGGCCGCACGCCGGTGGTGACGCGGGTCTACGGGGAGAAGCAGCGCGAGCGCGTCCACGACGCCATCCGCGCGGAGCTGGCGCAGGGGCGGCAGTGCTACGTGGTCTACCCGCTGGTGGAGGAGTCCGAGAAGGTGGACATGCAGGACGCCACCAACGGCGCCGAAGCACTGAAGGAAGTCTTCCCCGAGCACCGGGTCGGGCTGCTCCACGGGCGGATGAGCGGGCCGGAGAAGGACGCGGTGATGCAGGACTTCCGGGAGCGGCGCATCCAGCTCCTGGTCTGCACCACCGTGGTGGAGGTGGGGGTGGACGTGCCCAACGCGTCGGTGATGGCGATCGAGGCGGCGGAGCGGTTCGGGCTCTCCCAGCTCCACCAGCTCCGGGGCCGGGTGGGCCGCGGCGCCGCGAAGAGCTTCTGCTACCTGATCGCCGGGTACGCGCGCAGCCGCGAGGCCACGGACCGGTTGCAGGTCATGGAGCGGAGCAGCGACGGGTTCGTGATCGCCGAGAAGGACCTGGAGCTGCGCGGGCCGGGCGAGTTCCTCGGCACGCGGCAGAGCGGCGTGCCGGAGTTGGCGGTGGCGAACCTGGCCCGCGACGCGGACCTGATCTCGGTGGCGCAGGTGGAGGCGCGCGCCATCGTGGACGCGGATCCGCGCCTGGAGCGCCCGGAGCACCGCACGCTGGTGCGCGCGCTCGAGGAGCGATGGGAGGGGCGGTTGGCGTTGGCGCGGGTGGGGTAAGCGCGCGCGGGGGCCGAGGACACCGTCCGCGAGGCACTGCTCGAGCTACTTCGCGTACCAAGCTCCGAAGGTAGCGTGGCCTGCATGTCTCGGTGCCGACCATGCCCTCCGAGTGGACGGCTGGTCTCCGGACTGGCCCCCAGCCTATGAGCGCTCGCGCGGTCGATCCGGTGCTCCGGCCGAGCCGTCACCACCACCGATGTCCGAGACCGGGATGATCTCCGCCCGCTGCGCCGCGCCGATCTCCTCCAGCGCGTCGGCGATGGCGCCGATCTCGTCCTGGAGCTTCTTCACGCCCTTGGCCGTCTCGAGATCTCCCGCCGCGCCAACCTCCGCGCCCGCGGTCCGCAACCGCACCAGCTGCGCGCCCATCCCATCCACCGTCCACAAGAGCCGCGTCAGCTCCGCGTCCAGCCGATCCGCGGTCCGCGCCATCAGCTCCCGCTGGCGCTTCTGCTCGTCGATGGCGGCCACCGCGCTCGCCAGTGACCTGCGCACGTGCTCATCGCTGGCCGCATCCAGGCGCTTCTGGAGCGCCGACCGTTCCTCCTCCAGCTCCGCCGCGGCCCCCGCGGACGTCTCGGTCCGGAGCGCCTGCTCGCGGCGGAGCAGCCCGTGGCACGTATCCCGGAGGGCGCGGACGGTGGAGAGCGAGGCGCCCAGGTACTCGCGCGCCTGGGGCGGCGCCTTCTGGATCTCCGCCTCCAGCTTGGCGCACCCGGCGTCGATGCGCGCCGCCCGCGGATCGGCGACCGGCGGTGCGGGCAGGGCCGGCGCCTTCACGGGTGCCACGCCGCGATCGGTGTTGTTCCAGGTACTGCCCGCGCGTACCCGCATCCCGGCGGGCACGTAGGCGCCTTTTCCCACGCTGGCGCCGGAGCTCACGCGCGCGCCTTCGCCCACGGTGGCCCCCCGACCCACGTCCGAACCCGAGGCGACCGTCGCGCCCGCCTCCAGCACCGCTTCGTCGCCCACCGAGGCACCCGCGCTCACCCGCGCGTCGCGCTTGAGGACCGCCCCCTTGCCGACGCTCGCGCCCATGCCGACCACCGCGCCCGGTTCGAGGTGCGCCCCCGCACCGACCGAGGCGCCGGCCCCGACCCACGAGCCCGGCTCCAGCCGGGCGCCCTCACCGACGTGCGCCCCCATCCCGACGTGGGGACGCGTGGGGTCCACGGCCTTGCGCCCCGCGGCCACCAGCCTCGTGATCCCGGCCGCGATGCCGATCAGGATCGCCGGGACGATCAGCGAGTACCGCCCGCTGGCAATGGCCAGGGCCACCATCGCCACCGAGATCGCCATCCCGGTGTTCCCCAGGCCCACCGCGCGGGGCCGTGGCGGCGCCGGGAGTGCCGGGGGCGCCGCGGGCTGCACCTTCGAGAGTGCTTCGGTGGCGCGCTGGAGTCGCGCGATCAGGGCAGAGGGGTCTTCAGGCGTCTGGGCCATCGTCGGCGGGCGATGAGGCCAAAGGTCGCCGCGCCGCACAAGCGCCGCGTCCGCAAAGACTGCGCCTGGAGAGAGCAGCCGGACGTCTGCCCCGGTCGCGAACGAGCGCGGGGGCCGCCGCCGCCTTACGCTATGCCCATGGGGGACGAAGGCCTGGCGCGGGAGCTGTCCCTCCGCGGCATCAACGACCGGCGGGTGCTGGACGCGATCCGCTCGCTCGATCGGAGCCAGTTCGTCCCGGCCTCGGAGCGCGCGCGCGCCACCGCGGACCAGCCGCTGCCCATCGGCCACGGCCAGACCATCAGCCAGCCGTACATCGTCGGATTCATGAGCCAGGCCCTCCAAGTCCAGCCGGGAGAGCGGATCCTCGAGATCGGCACCGGTTCCGGGTACCAGGCCGCGGTGCTGGCGAGGCTGGGCGCGGACGTCTACTCGGTGGAGATCGTCCCGCAGCTCGCGGCCCAGGCGAAGGAGCGCCTCCAGGAGCTCGGCCTCCTCGACCGGATCCATCTCCGGCAGGGGGACGGCACGCCAGGCTGGAAGGAGGCCGCGCCGTTCGACGCCATCGTCCTCACCGCCGCGCCGCCGCGCATCCCGGAGGCGCTGCTGGACCAGGTGCGCGTAGGCGGGCGGCTGCTGGCGCCGGTGGGGGAACAGGAGGACCTGCAGCAACTGGTCCTGGTCCGCCGCACCACCGCCGGCGGCGCCGTGGAGCGGCTGCTCTCCGTCCGTTTCGTGCCCATGATCCGCGACGCCCCGCGGCTCTGCTAGCCTTCCGGGTCGCGATGATCACCTGCCCGGTTTGCGACCACACCCAGGCTTCCGGTGACGAGTGCGAGCAGTGCGGCAAGCGCTTTGCCGCCCGCGCCGCCGCCGGAGGGGACGTGCCCCGGCTGGCGGAGCTGGAATCGACGCCGTACGACGACAGCGACACGGAGATCCGGACCGAACGCCTGACGGATCTGGAGCTGACGCAGCTCCGCGGCGGGCCGGACCTGCCGCTGGCCAGCTTCCCGGAGTTGGAGCGCACGGAGCCGGGCGGCATCGTTGACGTGGACGCGCCTCCGCTTCCGGACCTGGACGCGGGCCGCGCGCCGGACGACGGCGTCCGCACCGAGATCCCCTGGGGCGCGATGACGTGCCGCTACTGCGGCCACCAGCAGGTGGAGGGGATCCTCTGCGACCGGTGCGGCATGCGGCTGCCGAGCTTCGGTTCCGACGGCGCCGCCGCCGCCGCCGACCCGGCCGGCGCCATCGACGACGACCTCCGCGTCCGGTGCAAGTGCGGCAGCCCCGCGCGCCCGGGCCAGCACTGCGGCAACTGCGGCGACATGGTCGCGTTGCCCACCGACGCATGAGCGCGGCGCTCCGGGCCGAGCTGCGCTGCGCGCAGGGCTGCGACTTCCGGGCGCCCTGGACGGAGGTCGTCTACCGCTGCCCCACCTGCGGCGGCCTCCTCGAGGTGACGCACGACGTGCCCGCCCTCCAGCGCACCTCCGCGGACGAGTGGAAGCGGCGCTTCGCCGAGCGGCGCGCCTCGGCGCGGTTGCCGCTCGCCTCCGGGGTGTGGGGTAAGAAGGAGTGGGTGCTGCCGGAGCTCCCGGACGCGGACGTGGTGTCGCTGGCGGAGGGGAACAACCCGCTCCTGCCGCTGCCGCGGATGGCCTCCGGGCTGGGGCTGGCCCAGGTGGACCTCAAGCAGTGCGGCGTCTCCGCCACCGGCAGCTTCAAGGACCTGGGGATGACGGTGCTGGTGTCGGCGGTGAAGCACATGCGCTCGCGCGGGCAGCGGATCCGCGCGGTGGCCTGCGCCTCCACCGGCGACACCTCCGCCGCGCTGGCCGCCTACTGCGCCGCCGCGGGCATCCCCTCCGTGGTGTTCCTCCCGAAGGACAAGGTGTCCCTCTCGCAGCTGGTGCAACCCATCGCCAACGGCGCGCTGGTGCTGTCGCTGGACACCGACTTCGACGGATGCATGCGCATCGTCCAGGAGGTCACGAAGGACGGGTCGCTCTACCTGGCGAACTCGATGAACTCGCTGCGCATCGAGGGCCAGAAGATCGTCGCCGTGGAGCTGTGCGAACAGCTGGGGTGGGAGGTGCCGGACTGGGTGGTGATCCCGGGCGGCAACCTGGGCAACGCCAGCGCGCTCGGGCGCGGCTTCGAGCTGCTGCTCGCCACCGGGTTGATCGCCCGCCGCCCGCGCATCGCGGTGGCCCAGGCGCAGAAGGCCAACCCGCTCTACCGCGCCTTCCAGCGCGGCTTCGCCGACCTCCAGCCGGTGAAGGCGGAGCGCACCCTGGCCTCCGCCATCCAGATCGGCGACCCGGTCTCCATCCACCGCGCGGTGCGCGTGCTCCGGGCCTTCGACGGGGTGGTGGAGCAGGCCTCCGAGTCCGAGCTGGCCAACGCCGCCGCCCGCGCCGACCGCGAAGGCGCCTTCGCCTGCCCCCACACCGGCGTGGCCCTGGCCGCGCTGGAGAAGCTGGCCGCCGCCGGGACCATCCCGCGCGGGAGCCGGGTGGCGGTGATCTCCACCGCGCACGGGTTGAAGTTCCCCGACTTCAAGGTCGGCTACCACCGGAGCGCGCTGCCGGAGGTGGAGAGCCGCGCGCCCAACCCGCCGCTGGATCTGCCGGCGCGCGTGGAGGACGTGCGGGCCGCGCTGGACGCACGCCTGCCGCGCTCGTAGATTGCGCGCCCC
Organism: Myxococcaceae bacterium; assembly: GCA_036559665.1. Lineage (GTDB taxonomy): Bacteria > Myxococcota > Myxococcia > Myxococcales > Myxococcaceae > DASRBA01. The sequence goes on along the minus strand of DATBSS010000740.1, from coordinate 19,446 downwards.
GTGAACGCGCCCCCAGAGGAGCGCCGGCGCGAGCTGGATCGCCTCCAGGCCCAGATCGCCACCCGGGCCAGCATCACCCACCTCGCCCGCGGCGCGGTCTCCACCATCTTCGCGCTGATGATCTACGGGATGGCCGGGCTGTTCGAATGGGGCAAGGACAACGTCTTCAACGCCGCCCCCTACGCCCTCCCGGTGGCGGTGGCCGCCTCCGCGCTGATGATCTTCGCGCTCTCCCGCTTCTGGCTGGGGTACCGCGCGCACCTGCGCGAGGTGGTCCTCTTCGCCGAGCTGCAGTCCCTCCGGCGCGAGCTGAAGCTGGAGGACCCGTCCATGCTCCTGCCCCCATGAGCTCCCGCGGGCTGTTCGTGGTGCTGGAGGGCATCGACGGCGCCGGGACCACCACCCAGGCGGAGCGGCTGTCCGCCGCGCTCCGCGCCGAGGGCCGCCGCGTCCTCACCACCCGCGAGCCCTCGGACGGGCCGCTGGGGACGCTGCTGCGGCAGGCGCTGGCCGGGCGGCTGGTGCTCCCCGGCGGCGCAGGCGCGCTGGCCCCCGAGACGCTGGCGCTGCTCTTCGCCGCCGACCGGACGGACCACCTGGCGGCGCAGGTCCGGCCGGCGCTGGAGGCGGGCGCCGTGGTGATCTGCGACCGCTACGTCCTCTCCTCGCTCGCCTACCAGGGCGCGCAGCTCCCGCCCCGCTGGGTGGAGGCGATCAACGCCTTCGCGGAGCCGCCGGACCTCACCCTTTTCCTGGAGGTGGATCCGGAGGTGGCCTCCAAGCGGCGGGCGGCGCGCGGCGGCGACGCGGAGCTGTTCGAGGACGACCGGGTCCAGGCGAAGGTGGCCCGCGAATACCTCCGGGCCATCCGCCGCCGCGCACGGACCGACCGGGTGGTGCGCATCGCCGGGGGGAGCACCGTGGAGCAGGTGACGGAGATCGCCCTGGCCGCCATCCGCCGCCGCCTCGGCCCCCGCAAGCGCCCCGCGCGCGTGGGATAGGCTGTAGCCGCATGGACCGGACCGGCGCCGCGGCGGTGATCATCGGCAACGAGATCCTGACCGCCAAGGTGGCGGACGCCAACGGCCCGCACCTCGTCCGCCGCCTGCGCGACCGCGGCATCCCGCTCCTCTCGATGGCCGTGGTCCCGGACGACGTGGACGCCATCGTGGAGGCGGTGGCCTCCGCGCACCGCCGCGCCAGCCACGTGCTCACCTCCGGCGGCATCGGCCCCACCCACGACGACGTCACCGTGCGCGCGGTGGCGCTGGCGCTGGGGCGCCCGGTGGTGCGCCTGGAGGAGATGGTGCGGCGGATCCGCGACCACTTCGGCGAACGCGTCCCGGCCGAGGCGCTGCGGATGGCGGACGCCCCCCAGGGCGCTGAGCTGTGGTTCCAGGAGGGGACCTGGTTCCCCATCCTCACCTGCGACGGCGTCCACATGCTCCCCGGCGTGCCCCAGCTCTTCCGCCACCAGCTGGAGACGGTGCTCGCGCGCCTCCCCGGCGCCCCGGTCCACGTCCGCTGCCTCTACCTCAGCGCCGCCGAGGCGGAGATCGCCGGCGCGCTGGACTCGGTGGCGCTGGACATGCCGCAGGTGTCCATCGGCTCCTACCCCAGCTTCGACCGCGCCATCGACTACTCGGTGAAGGTCACCATCGAGCACGCCGACCGCGCCCCGGTGGAGGAGGCCCTGGAGCGCGTCCGCCGCGCGCTGCCCCAGGGCTCCGTGCTGCGGGTGGAGTGACTAGATGGACATCCCCATCCGCGTCCGCAGCCGGAAGTAGTCGTCCGAGAGCGCGAAGCTGAGGAGGTTGCGCAGGTCCTCCTTGGAGCGGAGCGCCTGCAGCACCGGGTCGGTGCTGTCCACGCGGGAGAAGTTGGCGTCCTCGCGGAGCAACACCCCCAGGCCCACCGCCGGGTCGCCGCACATGAGCAGGCCGGCGCGATCCGCCGACTGCCGCAGCCCCACCAGGATCTCCTCCAGGTCCAGCCGGTTGGCGCCCGCCAGCGACGCCGCCGGCCCCTCCAGCGCCTTGAGCGCCTTGCGCGAGTACGCCTTGCGCAGCGTCTTCACCAGCTCGTCGTTCCTCCGCCCCAGCGCGTTGAAGTTGGGCGAGTGGATCCGCACGGACGAGCCCAGCACGTCCGCCAGCTCCGCCACGCTCAGCTTCCCCACCACCGCGGTCTTGTTCACCAGGCCCAGCACCGCCCGGCCGATGATGAACTTCTGCTCGCGGGCGTTGAACCGCCGCACCACGTCCTGGGCCACGCACACGCCCAGCGGCTCGGTGGTCTCCAGCGTGATCAACCCGCGGCGCGACTGGTAGACCTCCAGCTCCTCCACGCCGAACACCTGCGCCACCGTGCGGATGGCCCGGAACACCGCGTGGTCCGGCTTCAGCCGGTCCGCCTTGCGGTCGATGCCCAGGCCGTCGAAGTTGGGCGGGTAGAGCTTGCTCAGCTGGTCGCCCATGGCGCGCAGCACCTCCACCACCGCGGTCCGCGCCAGCGGGTGCATCACCGCGTCCAGGTCCTGCTGCTGGATCCGGTCCTGCTTCTCCGCCGGCAGCCGGTTGCGCGCCTCGTTGTAGAAGGCGCTCTCCATCTCGTTGGCGGCGCGCAGGAAGCTCAGCACGCCGGCGGCGCAGAACGCCTTGTCGTGGTGGCGCAGGCCGTCCCAGAGCCGGAACAGCGCGTGGAGGCTGTCCACCCGGGTGGGGTCCAGCCGGAGCACGTGGCGGTGCTCTTCGATCGCCATCGGCCCGGCCGCGGCGTCGCGCATGAACAGGTCCGCCAGCGAGATGTGGGCCAGGACGTTCTGCGGGTCCTGCTCGGCCACGTGGCGGTAGAGGCTGATCGCCTTCTGCGGGTTGTTGAGCGAGCGGGCGTAGAGGTCCGCCACCTTCACCCGGAGGCCGTTGGCGCGCTGCGGCTGGCCGGTGGCGTGGGCCTGGTTGGCCTGCCCCTCCAGCATCTGCACCAGCTCCGGCAGGTTGCCGGTCCGCTCGTAGAGGATGACCAGCCGCTCGATGATCGCCGCGTCGCCCGGCGCCAGGTCCAGGGCGCGCCGGTAGAGGTGGGAGGCCTGGGCCGCGTCCGCGAAGCCCTCGTCCATGATCCGCGCCAGCCGCAGCATGTGCTGCGCCAGCGCCGCCGGCTCCTTCTCCAGCTCGATCAGCCGCTTCAGGCAGTCCGCCGCGCCGGTCCAGTTGCGGCTCTGGGTGTGGATGGTCGCCAGCCGGTCGATCGCCTCCAGGCTGTTGGAGTCGCCGGAGATGGCGGTCTGGAGGTGGGCGGCGGCGCGGCTGGGGTCGCCCAGCTGGTCCTGGTACAGCGAGCCCAGCTTGAGGTGGATGGCGGAGAGCACCCGCGCGTCGCCGCCCTGCTGCACGCGCGAGGCGTATGCCTGCGCCGCCTCCGCGTACTGGCCCGCCTCCAGGGACAGCCGGCCCTTGAGCTCCAGCGCGTCCGGGTTGGTCGGCTGCGCCGCCAGGGACCGCTCCAGCGCCATCATCGCCTTCGACCGGTCGTCGGCCTTGTCCAGCCAGGTCCGCGCCGCGGAGAGGAACTCGGCGGCGGCGGCGGGGAGATCGCGCTGGGCCAGCTTGGCCTCGCCGCGCTTCTCGTGCATCTGGGCCAGGTCTTCGCCCCGGCCGCGCTGGGCCAGCAGCTCCTCCAGCCCGCGGTTGGCGGCCGGGTCCAGCGGGTCGCGCTCCAGCGCCTTGCGGTAGTTGGCGATGGCGCCGTCCACGTCCTTGAGCTGTTCGCACAGCTTGCCGGCGGAGACGAACGCCTCCAGCGCCCCCCGCACGTCGCGGCTGGCCTTGCCCTCCGCCTCCCACGCCTGGCGCGCGGACTGGAGATCCTCCAGCCTGAGGAACACCCGGCGCGCGCCCTGGATGGCCGGCACCAGGTTGGGGGAGAGGTCCATGGCCAGCCGGTAGAACTTGACGGACTTCTCCAGCTCCACCGTGCGGTTCTCGGCGATCTCCGCCACCCGCAGCGCCAGCTCCACCTTCTCCAGCGGATCGGTCATCTGCGCCAGGCGCCGCTCGTACAGGTCGCCCAGCCCTTGCCAGTCCCCCGCTCGCCGCAGCGCGGACTCCAGGGCCACGCCCAGCCGCACGTCGGACGGGTCCGCCGCGCTGGCGCGCTTGAGCAGGTCCAGCAGATCGCCGTCGCCGGTGGCCTCCAGGTCGGTGGCCGCGGAGAGGCGGAGCGCGGTGCGCAGCCGGGCGTCGTGCACCCGCGCCGCCAGCTTGTTGCGCACCTCCGCGCGCCGCAGCTTGTCCGAGGCCCGCACCCGCTCCAGCGTCTTGAGCGCGATCACGTTGCCGGCGTCCACCGCCAGCACGCCCTCGCAGGCCGCCGCCGCGCGGGTGGGGTCGTTCAGCCGCTCCAGGTAGATCCGGGACAGCTTGAGGTAGGCGGAGACCTTGGCCGACGGCGAGGAGGCCGTCTGCGCCTCCCGGTCCAGCACCGCGATCAGCTCCTTCACGTCGTTGCGGGTGGTGTACAGCCGCTCCAGCGCGCGGATGGCGGTGGCGTGGCCGGGCACCAGGCGCAGCACCTCCTGGTAGCCGTCGATCGACATGTCCACCCGGTTGAGCTGGTCCTCCCAGATGGCCGCCGCCTGGAAGAGGGCGTTGGCGCGCTCGTTGGGGTCGGTCCGGTTGGCGGCCTCCGCCCGCAGCACCTCGACCAGGCTCTCCCACGCCTGCTGGCCGCGGTAGATGCGCGCCAGCGCGCGCAGCGCCGGGAAGTAGTTGGGCGCCAGCGTGAGCACCTCCTGGTAGGAGGCGATGGCCTCGTCCTCGCGCTTGACCTTGTGCTCGTACAGCTCGCCGATCTTGAAGATCAGCGAGGCAGCCTGCTCGGTGGAGGAGGAGATCTCCGACTCCGCCCGGTACATCTTGATCAGCTCCACCCAGCGCCCGTCGGAGGCGTACAGCCGGCCCAGCGCCTTCAGCGCGGGCAGGTAGGAGGGGGAGAGCGAGAGCAGCCGCTCGTAGGCGGCGATGGCGCCGGCGCGGTCCTTGAGGTGCTCCTCCAGGATCTCCGCGTTCCGGTGGTTCAGCGAGAGCACCTGCTTGGTGTCGCCCACCAGCGACGACTCGTGCTCGTTGTGGGCGATCAGCTCGCGCCACCGCCCCGCGCGCTCGTACAGCCGCGCCAGGTTGCGGATGGCGGGCATGTGGTCCGGCGACAGCTCCAGCACCCGCTTCACCGTCTCCACCGCGTGGTCGAGGTCCTGGAGGCGGTCCTCGTAGATGGAGGCGATCTTGTTCAGCGTGGCGACGACCTGCTCCTTATCCGTCGTCTGGAGCAGGTCCTGTTCGTACATCGCCGCGAGGTCGGCGAAGCGGTTGCCGCGCTCGTAGAGCCGGGTGAGCGCCTTCTGCGCGGGGAGGTAGCCCGGCTGGAGCTGCAGGCACTGGTTGTAGCGGAGGATGGCGTCCTCCTGCCGCTCCAGCCGCTCCTCCATCACCTCGGCCGCCTTGTACATCTTGCCGGCCTTCTGCTTGGGGTCTTCGGCCGCGGCGATCTCCAGGTCGTAGACCGCCAGCAGGCCCTCCCAGTTCTGGTTGCGGAAGTACAGCTTGCCCAGGCCGGCCAGCGCCGAGGAGTGCCCCGGCACCCGGCTGAGGATGGCGCGGTAGCGGGAGATGGCGTCCTCGTCGCGCTTGAGCGCCTCCTCGTAGAGCGAGGCCAGGCGGAGGTTGATCGACACCACGTCCGCCTCGTCGTTGATCGCTCCCACCCAGGCGAGCAGCACGTCGGCGAGGTCTTCGAAGCGGCCCTGCTCCTCGTAGATGCGGGCCAGCTCCGCCAGCACCAGCGGGTCGTTGGACGCGCGCTTGGCGGCCAGCAGCGCGGAGAGCGCGTCCTCGCGGCGATCCAGCTTCTGGTACACCTTGCTGATCTGCAGATAGGTGGGCGCCGACTGCGAGCCCAGCAGCTCCGCCTCCGCCGCGAGCGCCTGCAGCAGCTCCTCGGTGTTGCTCTCCCGCTCCGCCACCCGCTTCATGGCGGAGAGGAGGAGGAGGTCCTTGCGGTCCAGCGCGAAGGCGGCGCGGAAGGCGGCGGCGGCCTCGGCCGGCTTCTGCAGCCGCTCCTCGAGGATGAAGCCGGCGCCGGTGAGGTAGTGCGCCTTGAGCGCCGCGTCCTCCAGGTTGTCCGCCAGGAGCCGGTGCGTCTCCACCAGCGAGGCGTAGTCGCTCTTCCCCGCGAACACGCCCTCCAGCTGGATGAGCAGCGAGAGGTCCTGCGGCTTGAGCTGGAGGCACTCGCCGTAGGACCGGGCGGCGTCCTCCTCGCGGGAGAGCCGGTCCTCCAGCACCTGGGCCTTCTCCAGCAGCAGCGCCGCCCGCTGGCGCTGGTCCTCGGACGCCGCCAGCTCCGCGTCCAGCAGCTGGATGACCATCTGCCAGTTGCCCACGTCCGCGAAGAGGCGGCGCGCGGCGCGGATGTTGGCCAGAAAGCGCGGCGCCAGGCGGTACGCGTTCTGGAACGCCACCGCCGCGTTGCGCGGGTTGCGCAGCGGGTCCTCCCAGAGCAGGCCGATCTCGTGGAAGAGCAGCGCGCTGGCCGGGTCGTTCCCCAGCGCCTTCGCCTCGCGCTCCAGCACGCCGATCCGGTTCCGGGCGTCCTCCTCGGCCGTGGGCGAGGGCAGGGCCTGCACGGCCGAGGCGAGCACCTCCACCGTGGGTGAGGACGGGAGGCGGTCCGCCGAGGAGGGGTGCGAGATCTGCGTGGTGTTCGTCGCCGGCAACGGGGTAGGCACGGGACGCTGCAGGTCGTTCCGCTCGCTCATGGGTGGGCTCTGGCTCGGGGGCGTGGAGGCAGGTCCCGGGTGTACCACGCGGCTTTCCACCTCCCCAAGTCTGTGGTGAAGGTCGTTTGGAGCCCTGGCCTGGAGGCGGGCTAGAGGGCGCGGCGGACGGCGGCCAGCAGCGCCCCGGAGTCGATGAGGGCGCTGACCGCCTCCACGTCCCGGTGGAGCTCGCGGTCCTTGTCGAGGGTGGGGACCCGGCCGCGGATGCACTGGTAGGCGGCCTGGGCCCCGCGCCCCGGTTTCACCGGGAGGCGCAGGTCCAGCGCCTGGGCGGCGACCAGCAGCTCGATGGCCAGGCAGGTGCGGACGTGCTCGGCGACCTGGCTCGCCTTGAGGGCGGCGGTCATCCCCATGGAGACGTGGTCCTCGCGGCCCGCGGAGGAGGGGATGGAATCCACCGACGCCGGGTGCGACAGGATGCGCGACTCCGCCACCAGCGCGGCGGACGTCACCTGGGCGATCATGAAACCTGAGTTGAGGCCGGAGTTCTTCGCCAGGAAGGGCGGGAGCCCGGAGAGGGAGGGGTTGACCAGCTGCTCTACCCGGCGCTCGGAGATGGAGCCCAGCTGGGTGAGCGCGATGGCCACCACGTCCAGCGCCAGCGACACCGGCTGGCCGTGGAAGTTGCCCCCGGAGACGATGCGCCCGCCCTCCACGAACACCAGCGGGTTGTCGGTGGCGCTGTTGGCCTCCACCTCCAGCACCCGCCGCGCGTACGCCAGCCCGTCGCGCGCGGTGCCGTGGACCTGCGGCATGCAGCGCAGCGAGTAGGGGTCCTGCACCTTGTCGCAGTTCACCTGGTGCGTCTCCACCAGCTCGCTGCCGGCGAGGAGGCGGCGCAGGTGCGCCGCGGAGGCGCGCTGGCCGGGGTGCGGCCGCACGTCGTGGATCTCCGGGATGAAGGGCCGGTGGCTGCCCAGCAGGCCCTCCAGCGTCATCGACCCGGCGACGTCAGCCACCTCCATCAGCACCTCGCCGCGAAGCAGCGCCAGCGTCCCCACCGCACACATCGCCTGGGTGCCGTTGACCAGCGCCAGGCCCTCCTTGGCCTCCAGCACCACCGGCTCCAGGCCGGCCTTCTTCAGGGCCGCCGCGCCCGGCATCCGCTGGCCCTCGTGGAACGCTTCGCCCTCGCCGATCAGCACCAGCGCCAGGTGCGCCAGCGGGGCGAGGTCGCCGGACGCGCCCACGCTGCCGCGCCCGGGGACCACCGGCACCACGCCGCGGTTGAGCATCTCGATCGCCAGCCCCAGCGTCTGCGCGCGGATGCCGGAGAAGCCCTTGGCGAGCACGTTGCAGCGCAACAGCAGCAGCGCGCGCGCCTCCTCCAGCGGGAGCGGGGCGCCCACACCCACCGAGTGCGAGAGGATCAGGTTGCGCTGCAGCTCGCGCAGGTCCTTCTTGGCGATGCGCACCTCGGCCAGGGTGCCGAAGCCGGTGTTGATGCCGTAGCTGGGCTCGTCGCCCTCGGCCACCTGGTCCACCAGCTGGCGGGACGCCTCCACCCTGCGGGCCGCCGCCGGGGAGAGCTCCACCTTCGCCTCGCCGCGCGCCACCTGGAGGATCTCCTCCAGCTTCAGCGTCTCTCCGTCGATCAGCACGCGCGCTTGCGGGGTGGGCGGCATGGGGGCGCGCACCCTAGCACGGGGCCGGAGGCGGCACGGGGCCGCGGGGCGCGCCATGGAGTACGGTGCCGCTCCGTGGTGGCGCGCGCCGCAGTGGTGGTGGCGATCGTCGCGGCCTTCGCCGCCCTCTCCGCGGCGGGCTGGTGGGCCGTGGCGGGGCGGGTGCGTTCGGGCGGGCGCGCCCCTCGCACCGCCTTCGATGCGGGGGTCCCCGTGGCGGAGGTGGCTTCCCCCTTCGACTGGGCCGCCGCGCCGGCCGCGCCGCCGCTGCCTCCGCCCGCGGCCGCGCCCGCGTCGTGGGCGCCCGCGGACTGGCCCATGGATCCGCCGGTGAAGATCGCCGGGCTGACCTACCCGACCATCCAGGCGGCGGTGGCCGCGGCCGAGGACGGCGGCACCATCCTCCTCCCGCGCGGCGTCTACAGCCGGCCGGTGGTGATCCGCGAGCGGCGCGACCTGGTCCTCCAGGGCGTGGGCGGGCCGGCGCTGGTGCTGGTGCCCACCAACCGCGGCGCGGCGGTGGCGGTGGAGGATTCGCAGCGGATCTCCGTGCGCGACGTCTTCGTCCGCCACGACGCGCCGGCCGGCGCCTGCCCCGGCGCGGTGGCGATGCGGGTGGCGCGCTCCTCGGAGGTGAGCCTGTCGCGCGTGTTCCTGGGCGGCTGCGCGCGCGCGTCGCTGGCGGCCGACCAGGTGACCGGTCTCACCGTCACCGACTCCATCTTCGAGGACCCGGCGGAGCTGGCGCTGGAGGGCCTGCGGTTGCAGGGGGACGTGGTGGTGGCCCGGAGCGCGCTCTCCTCGCGCGGGGCGGCGGCGCGCCTGTCCGGAACCGGCCGGTTGCTGCTGGCCGCCACGCGCTTCGTCCCCTCGCCGGGCCGCGAGGCGCTGGGGGTGGCCGGCCGATTCGAAGGCGCCATCGAGGGCAACGTCTTCCTCGGCCCGGTGCTGATGGCGGGCGGCGCGCCTGCCTCCATCGCCGGGGAGAACGTGGTGCTGGCGGTGGAGCCGGGGCGCGCGGTGCTGGGGCCAGAGGTGCGGGACGCGGGCACGGGCCTTCTGTGGCGGCCCCCGGTGGACTTCGCCGAGGCCGGGCTGGACGCGTTCTCGCCGGACGTCGCGAAGCTGAAGCCGGCCGCCGACCCGTCGATGGTCGGGCGGTCGCTCTTCCTGTGCGGGCGGGGGCGGGCGCGCGCATTCCGCAGCCTGCCGGGTGGTCCGCCCATGGACCTGCTGGTGCCGCCCTGCGAGGAGGTCGCCCCCACCGCGCGCGACGACGGGGTCCTGCTCCACCAGGTGGTCGAGCAGCGCGAGGGCTGGATCAAGGTCCGCTACGACGTGCGCGGCGAGGGGCGGCGCGGCACCGCCTGGCTGGAGCACGACGCGGAGCTGGGCAGCGCCTGCTCGGTGGAGGTGGCCGGGCTGACGGTGCTCACCGGGCTGTTCCGCCCGGTGGTGAAGGGCGTGAAGGACGGGAAGCTCCAGCTGGAGGGCCGGCGGACCGCCTGCGGGGCGGGTACTTCCGAGGACGAGGTCCCGGTGACGCCGGCGGTCGCCGCGCGGTGGCAGGCCGCGGAGGTGCGCTGCACCCATCGCGCGCCGGCTTGCGAGGGGTGAGGCCCTGAGCTAGGAGCCCGCCCCACCTTGTCACTGATCGTCCAGAAGTACGGCGGCACGTCGGTGGGCGACGCCGACCGGATCAAGAACGTCGCCCGCCGCTGCATCGCCGCGCAGAAGCAAGGCCACGAGGTGGTGGTGGTGGTCTCCGCCATGTCCGGGGAGACGAACCGCCTGCTCAAGCTGGTCTCGCAGATCACCGAACGCCCCAGCGAGCGCGAGCAGGACGTGGTGGTGGCCACCGGGGAGCAGGTCTCCATCGGGCTGGTGGCGCTGGCCATCCAGGAGCTGAAGGGGAAGGCGCAGAGCTTCATGGGGCACCAGGTGCAGATCCTCACCGACAGCACCTTCTCCAAGGCCCGCATCAAGAGCATCGACGGGGAGCGGATCCGCGAGGCGCTGAAGAAGAAGCAGATCGCGGTGATCGCCGGGTTCCAGGGCGTGGACGGCGGCGGCAACGTCACCACGCTCGGCCGCGGCGGGTCGGACACCACGGCGGTGGCGGTGGCGGCCGCGCTGAAGGCGGACGCCTGCGAGATCTACACCGACGTGGACGGCGTCTACACCTGCGACCCCAACGTGGTGCCGGCGGCGCGCAAGCTGGACAAGATCTCGTACGAGGAGATGCTGGAGCTGGCGAGCCTGGGCGCCAAGGTGCTGCAGATCCGCTCGGTGGAGTTCGCCATGAAGTACAAGGTGCCGCTCTGGGTGAAGTCGTCGTTCAGCGACGACCCCGGGACGCTGGTGTGCGAGGAGGATCGTTCCATGGAAGACGTGGTCGTCTCGGGCATCGCCTACGACAAGAACGAGGCGAAGCTCGCCATCCGCGGCGTGCCCGACATCCCCGGCGTGGCGGCGAAGATCTTCGGCGCGCTGGACGCCAGCTCGATCGTGGTGGACCTGATCGTCCAGAACGTGTCGCTCAACGGGAAGACGGACCTCACCTTCACCGTCGGCAAGGCGGACTTCGTCAAGGCGCGCGACGCGGTGAAGAAGCTGGTGAAGGCCATCAAGGCCGAAGGCTTCGACACCGACGACCAGATCGCCAAGATCTCCATCGTGGGCGTGGGGATGCGGAACCACTCCGGCGTGGCGGCGAAGATGTTCCAGGTGCTCTCGAAGGAGGGGATCAACATCCAGATGATCTCCACCTCGGAGATCAAGGTGTCGTGCGTGATCCACGCCAACTACACCGAGCTGGCGGCGCGCGCGCTCCACACCGCGTTCGGGCTGGACCGGGAGCCGGGATCCGCCGCCGCGGGCGAGCAGGCGGAGTAGGCCGGGCGGGCGATGGGCGAGGGCGGCTGGACGCGACCCCTGGCCGGCCTCGTGCTGCTGCTGGCGGCGGTGGGGGCGCTCGCCCGGTGGCGCTGGCCGTCCCAGGACCCCGCGCTTCCTTGCGCCCCGTCCGAGGTGCGCTGGCTGGACGCCGGCACCCGCCTGCTGGCCGTCTGTGCCTCCGGGCCGGAGCAGGAGGTCCCTCCGCCGGCCGGCCAGGCCCTCACCGTCGGGCGCCGGCTGGACCTCAACCGCGCGACCGCCGAGGAGCTCACCGCCCTCCCAGGCGTGGGCCCCGAGCTGGCCCGGGCGCTGGTCCGCTATCGCGAGTCGCACGGCGCGTTCCAGCGCTGGGACGAGGTGGACGCGGTCCCCGGAGTGGGGCCGGCCAAGCTGGAGCTCCTCCAGGGGGCGTGCGACCTCCAGTCTTCGGCGCGCTGAGGGTGTGTGATAGACAGGAGGTCGTGCAGATCTCCTGCGAGCGATGCGGGACGACGTATGCGCTGGATGAGCGCTTGATCCCTGCAGGAGGGGCCCCGGTCCAGTGCACCCGCTGTAGCCACATCTTCACCGCGTTCCCACCCCACGGCGCCGCGCCGCCGCCGCCCTCGCCGGACCGGCCGGGGACGCAGATGTTCGGGGTCGCGCCGACCCCGGCGCCCCCCACGGCACCGCCGACCCCCGTGGCCGCGCCCGCGGAGCGGAACCACACCCAGATGTTCGGCGGGGTCTCTTCGTCGGACACCATCCCCGGGGAGCCCTGGGGCGGGCTGAAGCCCAGGGCGCCGGTGCCGCCCGGGGCCGTCCAGATCCAGGGTGCGCCCCCGGCCGGCGGTTCCCGGTCGACGCAGATGTTCGGAACGGTGGACGCGCCGGCGGCGGTTCCTGCGCAGGAGCGTTCGGCCACGCAGGTGTTCGGGTCGGCGGCGGCGGCCGCCGCCTCGGTGCCCACCCCCGCGAAGGGGAGGAGCGGGCCCAAGCCGGCGCAGGTGTTCGGCGGCGGGCAGCTGCCGGCCGCGGTGCCAGCGGTGGAGCAGCGGGAGCCGACGCAGATGTTCGGGTCCGTGGCTCCGGTGCCGGCCACCGGACCCAAGGCGACGCAGATGTTCGGTGGCGTGTCCGCGCCGCCGGCCCCTGCGCCGTCGCCGGCCACCGGACCCAAGGCGACGCAGATGTTCGGGGGCGTGTCCGCGCCGCCAGGTCCTGCGCCGCCGCCGCCGCCGGCCACGCCGCAGAAGGCGACGCAGATGTTCGCCGGACTGTCCGCCTCCTCGCTTTCGTCCCCGGCGGTGCCGTCGGATCGCGCGCCCACGCAGCTCTGGACCAGCCCCAATTCGCCGGCCGGGGGGGCGCCCCCCGCGCTGTCGAAGCCGGCCCCGGCCATGTCCGGTGCCCCGCCCGCGCCGGGCGCGGCGGCCCCATCTCCGGCGGCCGCCACCCCGCCGAAGCCGGCGCAGATGTTCGGGGTGACGGCGTCCCCGGTCTCGGGGTCGGCGCCCCCGCCGAAGTCGACGCAGATGTACGGCGCCGGGCTGCTGGACGAGCAGCCCCCGACACCACCCAACCTCGCCACCACCCAGCTCTTTGGCGGCATCTCGGACACTCCGGCACCGGCCCCGGCCGCCCTCCCGAAGATCCTCTCCGTGACGCCCTCGCCGCTCCCGGACGAGTCGTTCGCGGACACCGTGATCCGCGACCGGAACCGCCAGCCGGATCCGCAGAGCACCGCCCGCACCCAGATGTTCGGCGCGCCGGACGAGAGCGAGCTGGAGCGCGCCTGGAAGGAGCGGAGTCAGCAGAAGAGCCGGTTCGGCGTCACGGACGTCACCCAGCCGGACGCGGGCCCGGTACAGGGACGCGGGGATCCGACCACCATCCCGGAGCAGCCGCACCCGTTCAGGCTGGCGGAGACGCCGCTGGACCTCCCGCAGCTGGGCGGTTCGACGCCCCTCGACACCCCGGCCTCCTCGCGCGCGACCACGCCTTCGGACATGCCGTCCGAGACGCCGCGGGCCACCCGGCTGGAGCTCCCGCCCGAGGCACCGGAGCTCCTCCCGGAGCCGCGCACCGAGGAGTCGGGGGCCGGCGTCGACGACGCGTTGTTCCTGCGGAAGCAGCTCCAGCGCCGCACCCGGATCGCGGCCATCGCCGTGGGGGTGGCGCTCCTGGTGGTCGTGGGCGGCATCGCCGGCCGCGCGCTGGTGAACCGCCGCCACGCCGTGCCGCCGGACGCCATCGCCCGGCTGGAGTCGGCGCGCCTGCTGATGCGGCGGGACGACGTGCAGTCGCGCAACCGCGCCGTCACCGAGCTGTCGGCGCTGATCTCTGCCTACCAGGACTTCGTGCCCGCCCACGCGGAGCTGGTGGTGGCGCTGTCGCTGCAGCTCGACGACGCGCGGATCCAGGTGCGGCGGCTCACCGAGGAGTCGGACGAGGCGCACCGCCGGATCGCCCGGCTCAGCGACGACAAGGCCCCCAGCGACTGGCAGAACCGGGTGATGGCGACGCAGGCGCGGGTGGCCGAGATCGCCGCCCTCATCACGCCGCTGAACGAGAAGTCCGGGGCCATCGACAACCAGCTCAACGACCGCTTCCAGGCGCTCCAGGGCATTCAGCCGAACGGGATCGAGGACCAGCGGTCGCTGGCGCGGGCGCAGGCGGTGTACTCGGGCGTGAAGGGGTCCGACACGGCCATCGCGCTGGCGGAGCGGTACCGGAACCTGGGCGGGACGGACGGCTGGGCGGCGGTGGCGCTGGCGGAGCTGGCCCTCAACGCGCGCGTCTCGCCCGAGGCCATGACCACCGCGCACGCGGAGATGGACGAGCTGGCGGCCAAGGACTCCACCTTCCTGCGGTCGTACGTGCTCAGCGCGCGGCTGTCGATCGCGCAGAAGCACAACGACAGCGCGGTCGCCGGCCTGGAGGCCGTCCTGGCGCTCAACCCGGCGCACGACATCGCTCGCCAACTCCTGGAGTGGGCGCGTTCCGGGGAGCCGGAGCGCTGATTTCCAGACCGCCCTGCGCTGGACTGAAAAAACGGGGGTGGGCTGGTGCCATACCGATCGCCGCGCCGCAGGGTTGCGCGCCGGGAGCGATGGAGGCACGCCCTTTGCTGAACCTCTCCTTCCTGGACCGGGGGAGGCGAGGCGATGGCCACGGTGGTGTTCTGGGGGGCGGCGCTCCTGTTGCTGCACACGTATTTCCTCTACCCGCTGTCGCTGTTCGCGCTGGATGGGTGGCGGCAGGTGGTGCGGAACGTCCGCTTCATGCAGAAGGGCCGCGACCGGCGCCGGGGTGAGGGCGGGCCGCGCTGGCCGCCCGTCACGCTGGTGGTGGCGGCGCACGACGAGGCGGTGTGCATGCCGGGGAAGCTGGCCAACAGCCTGGCGCTGGAGTACCCGGCGGATTCCTTCGACGTGGTGATCGGTTCCGACGGCTCCACGGACGGGACGGACGCGCTGGTGCTGCGGTGCGGGGATCCGCGGGTGCGGCTGTCGGCGGCGCCGCGAGCGGGGAAGGCGGCGGTCCTCAACCGCTGCATCCCCGTGGCGCGCGGGGAGATCATCATCCTCTCCGACGCCAACACGATGGTCGACCCCCAGGCGGTGCGGAAGCTGGTCCGGCACTTCGAGGACCCGGAGGTCGGCGCGGTGTGCGGGCGGTTGATGCTCTACAACCGCACCCGGCGCGAGTACGAGGAGAGCGCGTACTGGGCCTACGAATCGCTGATCAAGCTGTACGAGGGGAAGCTCGGGGCGGTGGTGGGCGTGAACGGCGGGCTGTACGCGATCCGCCGGTGCCTGTTCACCGCGCTGCCGCCCGGGACCATCGTGGACGACCTGGTGATCGCGCTGCGCATCCTGGAGAACGGGTACCAGGTCCGGTACGACCCGGAGGCGGTCGCCCACGAGGAGACCACCGAGGACTACGACGGCGAGTTCGGGCGGCGGGCGCGAATCGCCGCCGGTAACTTCCAGAGCCTGCGGGTGGTGCCGGGGCTGCTGTCGCCGGCGGCCGGGTTCCGCGCGTTCGCCTTCTGGTCGCACAAGGTGCTGCGGTGGTGCGCGCCGGCGCTGATGGCGGTGGCGCTCGCGGCCAACTGCGTGCTCGCCCGGGCGCCCATGTACCGGGTGCTGCTGGCGGCGCAGGTGCTGTTCTACGGGCTGGCGGCGGCGGGGCGGGCGGAGTGGTTCGGCGGGGCGCTGCGGCGCGTGGCGAGCGCGGCGTACTACTTCGTGAAGATGAACGCGGCGATCGCGGTGGGGTTCTGGAGGTTCGTGCGGGGGAGCCAGGCCCCGGCGTGGGAGCGGACCGCGCGGGCGTGAGCGAAAGCGGTCAGCGGCTGGCGACGGGCTCTGCGCCGTCGAGGACGGTGGCGTAGGCGGCGAAGAGCTGGCCGGTGAGGAGCGAGGAGGCGGTGAGGCCGGCCGCGCGGAGGTAGTCGTTGATGGGTTCGCCGCTCTCCGGGTTGGTGCGCCAGTCGGGGTGGTTGAGGTTCATCCGGTAGCGGACCACGCCGCGGCGGACGCGGTGGATGATGGTCACGGTGGCGTCGGCGGAGATGGAGTCCACCAGGCCCACGTGGGTGAGCCCGTCGTTGATCCGGCCGTCGCGGTTGAGGTCGTACGTCTCGCGGAAGAAGACGAGGTCGCCGGGGACGGGCCAGCCGCCGTGGTAGAGGCGGCCCTGGCGTTCGGCGTAGCGGTAGATGGCGGTGACGCCGTTGTCGCCGCGCTGGGCGGCGGCGAAGAGGTCGATGCCGGCGGCCCCGTAGGCGGCCAGTGGCAGCGCGGTGCAGTCGTCGCGGTACCGGTGGCCGGAGACGGTGATGGAGTGGGCGCCCACCAGGCCGCGGGCAATCGCCAGCACCTTCTCGCGGCGGTCGCCGGAGCGGGGGAGGGATGAGGGTTGGGACCGCGGGTGCTCCCGCGAGGGGCGCGCACCGGCGGACGTGCCCGTCGCGCAGCCGAGCGGCGCGAGGAGCAGGACGGGGAGGAGGAGCAGCAGCAGGCCCGGACGCACGGGTGGATCTTCCGGTGGGGCAGGGGACCGGTCAAAGAACGGGCCGCTCGGCCGGTGGCGCATGAGGTCCGCCTACGCCGCATCCGTGAACCGTGCCTGCGCGCCGCGTCCGTGCGCCGCATCCACGCGGGCCGCTCATTTTCGTCATCGGCCGTCGCGTGGGGCCGGCCGTGCGGCCGTGCGGTCGCTACGCCGATGCCCCGCCCGACCCCTTCCGCGACGCCGCCGCCACCGCTGATAACCTGCACCACGCGTGCGCGCTTTTCCCCCGCTCCTGCTGCTCCTCGCCGCCTGCGGCCCCAGCGCCTACACCCGCGCCACCTCGGCAAACACCCCCGCCGCCTACCGCGCGTTCCTCCGCGCCCACCCTGACGACCGCGACGCGCCCGGCGCCCGCGAGCGCCTCGCGCTCCTCGAGTTCGAGATCGCCTCCACCACCCACACCCTCCTCGCCTACAAGCGTTTCCTCGAAGCGTTCCCCGACTCCAGCAAGGCCACCCAGGCCAAGGCCCTCCTGGAGACCCTCCGCTTCACCACCGCGCGCGCGCAAGGCACCGCGCTCACCTACCGCCAGTTTCTCGCCGAGCACCCCGACGGCGCCCACGCCGCCGAAGCCATCCGCCTCCTCGCCGAGGTGGAGCTCAGCACGGTCCCGAAGCTCGACGACCCGCGCGCGCTGGCCGCGCTGATCTCCAGCCACCCGGACGACCCGCGCCGAGCCCAGGCCGAGGCCCGCCTCGACGACGTCACCTTCCAGCGCGCCACCGGCCAGGGCACCCTGGCCCTCCTCCAGTACCTGGCCGACTTCCCCGCCGGCGCGCACCGGGACGACGCCCGCGCGGAGCTGCTCTCGCGCCAGGTGGAAGGCCTGCTCTTCTCCGGAGAGGTGGACTCCGCGGTCGCGCTGGTCGCCCGCTCCCCGCTCGCCTCGCGCGTCCCCGATCTGGGTTGGCGCCTGGACCGCGGCCGGCAGGCGCGCGACCTCCTCCACTCCGGGGACCCGCTGGCCGCCGCCGCCACCCCCGCGCACTACCTCCGCGACCTGGACGACGTGGCGAAGGCCCTCCACGCGCCGGATGCGCTCGACCGCTGGGAGGCCGCGGAGGAGCTGGGCCAGCACGTGAACGTCCGCGCCATCGAACCGTTGGTGGAGGCCATCCGCTCCGGCCGCAACCCCCTCGTGCGGCAGCGCGCGCTGGACTCGCTGGCCGTGCTCCTGGCCTCGCTGCCGCCGCGGGTGGCGGACTACGAGGTGGGCGCCCGGGTGGCGGAGCTACGCGCGCGCGCCGAGTCCCCGGAGGTGCACCTCTCCATCGCGGTGCTGCTGGACCTGGGCGGCCGGCTGGAGGACGCCGGCCCCGCCTACCAGCGCGCCTACGACCCGTCCGCGCCCGACCCGGTGATCCTCCGCCGCTGGGCGGACGTACGGCGGCAGCGCGGCCAGCGGTACTCCTCCGCGGTGGCGGCGCGGCAGCTGGCGGTCTGGGCGGAGGGGGTGGCGAGGGAGCACGCCTCCGCGCCGGCCTCCGGGGAGGCGCCGCTGCCGGCCGCGCGCCAGCTCTGCGCGGCCGTGGAAGCGGCCCGCTTCGCGGAGCGGGCCATCGCCGAGGCGGCCAAGGGAGGGACCGAGTTCCCCGAGGACGTGGCGGACTTCCAGCGGGCGGCGGCGGGCACCCGGCAGCTCGCGGAGGCCCGGCTCCGGGACGCCGAGTTGGCCCTGCGCACCGCGGACGCGCGCGCGCTCACCTGCGACGACGCACGGGTCACCGAGCGCCTGGCGGCGGGCCAGAAGGACCGGGAGCGGGCGCTGCGGGCGCTCCGGACCGAACGCCCGAAGGTGGCCCGCGCGCTGCTGCAGCTGGCCGCGGCGCGGGACCCCTCGCCGGCCGTCCGGCAGGCGGCGGCGGCCGAGCTGGGGGCCCTCCGGGAGTGACGGAGGGGCCCCTGGGGCGCCCGCCTGGGGCCGCCCGGAGGCCAACTTCTCCGCGCCCGCTCGGTGACGTGATAGACAGGACAGTCCTCAACCCTCAATCCATGGCTGAGAAGACGCGCATCGTAGGGATCGACCTGGGCACGACGAACACGTGCGCGGCCTCGGTGCGCAACCGGATCCCGAAGGTGGTGCCCACGGACCGGGGCAACCTGATCCTCCCCTCGGTGGTGGCGCTCTCCGCCAAGGGCGACATGGTGGTGGGTGGGGTGGCCAAGGACCAGATGGTCACCAACCCCAAGAACACCATCTGGGGGGCGAAGCGGCTCATCGGCCGGAAGTACAACTCGCGCGTGGTGCAGGAGCTGAAGCACTACTACCCCTACGACATCGTCGAGGGGCCGGACGGCGAGGCGGCGGTGAACCTGGGCGGGAAGACGTACACCCTGCCGGAGATCTCCAGCTTCGTGCTGGGGCAGGTGAAGACCATCGCCGAACAGTTCCTGGGCGGGAAGGTGGAGGCGGCGGTGATCTCCGTCCCCGCCTACTACAACGACAACCAGCGCAACGCGGTGAAGGAGGCCGGGAAGCTGGCCGGCTTCGACGTGAAGCGCATCGTCAACGAGCCCACCGCGGCGGCGCTGGCGTACGGCTTCAACCGCGGGCTGGACCAGAAGATCCTGGTCTACGACCTGGGCGGCGGCACGTTCGACGTCTCGGTGCTGCACGTCACCGGCAACGTGTTCGAGGTGATCGCCACCGGCGGGGACACGTTCCTGGGCGGCGTGGACTTCGACAACCGGATCATCGACTACGTGCTGGAGTCGTTCCGGCAGGAGAGCAAGACCGACCTCTCGCAGAACACGGTGGCGATGCAGCGGATCAAGAACGCCGCCGAAGCCGCCAAGATCGACCTCACGCTGATCCCCAACGTGATGGTCGAGCTGCCCTTCATCGACGAGAAGAAGGGCAAGCCGGTGGACCTGCGCATCGCGCTGACCCGCGACCAGCTCAACGGGCTGACCGAGGACCTGGTGGACCGCACCTTCGCCCTGTGCGACCAGGTGCTGGCGGAGAAGGGGATCGACCGGGCGACCATCGACGAGGTGATCCTGGTCGGCGGCCAGAGCCGGATG
>DATBSS010000739.1:0-29262 GCA_036559665.1 Myxococcaceae bacterium | reverse complement strand
CCCCCCCGCGCTGGATGCCCGGTAGGTAGGGGAGCGCACAATCACCGGAATCGAGTCATTACGTCAAAACATAAAAAATAATGATCTAGTGGAATGCGCTTGTTTCAGCATCTTCTGGTTGGGGCCAATGTGGCCTGATGTAAGCATCGTCAAAACAGGGGCTTCCACGTCTCGCTGGGGCCTGGTCAGCGGTCGCGACGCGGCGTGTCAGGCCCGTCGATGTACCAGGAGGCCTGGGCCCGCCACATGCGGGCGTAGATTCCGTTGCCGGCCAGAAGCTCGGCGTGGGTGCCCGCCTCGGCGATCTGCCCCTCGTCCATGACCAGGATGCGGTGGGCGAGCCGGGCGATGCCCAGCCGGTGCGAGACGATGATGGCGGTGCGTCCCTCTCCGAGCGCGATCAGCCGCTTCACCAGGTCCACCTCGGCCAGAGGGTCGATGGCGGCCGTCGGCTCGTCCAGGACGATCAGCCCGCTTTGGGCCAGCAGCCCGCGGGCGATGGCGACCCGCAGCCACTCTCCGCCGGACAGGTCGCGCCCGCCGAATTCGGCCCCCAGCCAGGTGTCCAGCTCGCTCTTGAGCTCCGACCCCGCCTGGTGCAGGGCGCCCTGCAGGGCGGCGTCATCGCGCAGCCGCTCCAGGTTGCTGAACCCCACGTTGTCGCGCACCGGGAGGGCGAACCGGACGAAGCCCTGGAAGACGGCGCTGCCGCGAAGGCGGTTGGGCGGGTGGGCGCCGTCCAGGAGGACGCTCCCGCCGCCGGGCCGGTAGAGCCCCAGCAGCAGCGCCGCCAGGGTGCTCTTGCCGGCCCCGTTGGGCCCCACCAGCGCCACCACCTCGCCCGGCGCCACCGACAGGGAGACGCCCTTCAGCGTGTCGGCCGCCGCGCCCGGGTACCGGAAGCTCACGCCTTCGGCGGCGACCGAGACGGGCTTCCCGGCGCCGGCGTCAGGGAGCCGCTCGACCTCTTCGGGCTCGGAGAACAGCGCGGCCAGGTCGCCGATCACGCCCGCGTGCTGGTACATGCTCCCGGCCGAGCTGAGCACCTGGCGCAGGAAGGCCTGCATCAGGTCGCCGGTGATGAGGAACCCGGTGAACCCGCCGGCCGCCTGCGCCGGGTCCATGCGGGACGCCGCGGCCGCCGCCAGGACCAGGAGCGCGCCGTACGAGCCCGCGGTCGCCACGGCGCCGGTGCCGTTCCACCCCAGCTCCTTCCCGGCCGTCCGCACCGCCACCTGGGCGCAGGTTCGGTAGGTGCCAGCCCACCGGGCCCGCAACCAGTCGTGCAGGGAGAACAGCCGCACCTCGCCCGCCGGCTCGCGCTTGGAGAGCAGCGCGGCCCAGGTGGCCGCCACCCGCTGCGGCCTGGCCAGCAGGCGCGACCGCTCCTTTCCCAGGCGCGCCAGGGGCCCTTGCGTCACCAGGCTCACCAGGCTGCTGGCCACCAGCACCCCGGCCAGCCAGGGTCCGCCGCCGAGCACGAAGACGGCCCCCAGCAGGCCGCCGGTCGCCAGCACGGAGTTGATCAGGGCCAGCACGCTCTCGAACCACCGGCCCAGCCGTTCGCTCAGGTCCTGGCTGGCCTGCGCCAGCCGGTCGTGGAACCGGGGGTCCTGGTACCTCGCCAGGGGCACGCTGCCGGCGCAGGCCAGCACCCGCTGCTGGATGCGCAGCGTGGTCGCGGCCTGGAGCCACTCCTGCGCCGGGCCGTTGAACGCGTTGGTCAGCATCTCCACCAGCGCCACGGCCCCGAAGGCCACGGCCCAGGGAAGCACCCCGCTGCCCTGGACCAGCGCGTTCACGAAGCCGGCGGTGATGACGGTCGCCAGCGCGGGCCGGGCCGCGTTCAGCGCCGTGAGGAGGAGCTGCACCAGCACCGGCAAGGGGGCGGCGGCCACCAGGTCGAGCACCACGCGCGCCACGCCATGCCGGGCCGCCGGGGCCGCCTCCGGAGCCGCGCTCACGCGTACCACCCCGCCTGCGCCGCATACATCTCGGCGAAGCGCCCGCCGGCGGCCAGGAGCTCCTTGGGGGTCCCCTGCTCCACCAGGCGCCCGCCTTCGAGCACCAGCACCCGGTCGGCCAGGCGGGCCGGGCCCAGCCGGTGGGAGATCAGGATGGTGGTCCGCCCCCTGGCCAGGGCCGCGACCTGTTCGAACAGCTCCAGCTCCGCCAGCGGGTCCAGCGCCGAGGTCGGCTCGTCGAAGACGACCAGGCGCGCGTCGGACCGGAACAGCGCGCGGGCGATGGCCACCCGCTGCCACTGCCCGCCGGACAGGTCCACCCCGCCGATCTCGGGCCCCAGCAGCGCGTCCACCTCGGCCGCCTGCGCGGACAGGCCGGCCCCCTTCATCACCGGCGCCAGGCCCGCAGGCGCCGCGGCCCCGGACGCGAGCACGATGTTCTCGCCAAGGCTCGCCGGGTACCGCACCGGCTGCTGAGTCACCACCGCGCAGGCGGCGCGCACCGACGACGGGCTCACCTGCGCCAGGTCCACCCCTTCCACGAACACCGTGCCGGCGGTGGGGCGGCGCAGGCCGGTGAGGATGCCGGCCAGGGTCGTCTTGCCGGCGCCGTTGCTGCCCACGAGCGCCACCAACTCGCCAGCCCGGATGGTCACGTCGACGCCGGTGAGCGACTCCTGCGCGGCGCCCGGGTAGCGGTAGCTGACGCCTTGCAGGCGGATCCCTTCACGGAGCGGATCAGGAAAGGCCTGCTTCGGCGTTCCCTCCGTTTCCTCCGAGGCCATCGACTCGAGCAGGAACCGCAGGTCGGAGGCATACCCGGCCTGGGCGGCGAAGCTGCGCACGCTGCGGGTCAGCATGTACATGCCGGCGGTGACGTTGCGCAGGGCCGTCAGCACCAGGGCGGCCAGGCCCGGCTCGATCCGCTGGTGGGACAGCGCCAGCAGCACCAGCGCCCCCGGCACCAGCAGCACGAACCCGGCGCTGCTCCCGGCCGACTTCAGGGCACCCACGAGGGCCAGGCGCACCTTCCCCCGGAAGTAGACGCCCAGCTCGGCGCGCCACCGCTGCAGGATGGTGTCCCGCAGTCCCCAGAGGCGGACCTCCGGCGCCGTCTCGCGCTGGGTGAGCAGCGAGGCGTAGTAGTCCGCCAGGCGCCGCCTGCGGGTCTGTTCGACCTCGTACTGGTACGCCTGGGCACCCACGCGGGCCGAATTCCACAGCAGCAACGCCTGCCCGCCAGCGGCCAGCGCCGGCAGCCATGGCGCGGTCAGCGCGAGCGCCACCGCGCTGACCACGACGGTAGGGAGCAGCTGCACGACCCCCAGCAGGTGGCCCACCAGCTCCGGCCCGCGCCGGTCGGCCCCGGTGGCGACCCGCCGGATCCGATCGTGCGTGTCCGCCGCGTCGAAGGCGTCGACCGGCAGCCGGCCCAGCTTGGCCAGGGCGGCGTCCTGCAGGGTGAAGCCCGCCGCCACGCGCACGCGCTCGCGCACGTACGGATCCAGCACCTGCACCAACTGCTGCACGCCGTAGACGGTGCCCAGGACGATCAGCCACGGCATCACCGGCCCCATCCCGCCGCCGGCGCCGATCAGGGCATTCACCGCGTAGCGCATCGCCCACAGGTTGGCCGCGTCCAGCGCTCCGCCGAGCAGCGTCAGGATCACCCAGATGGTCACGGACAGCGGCGCGGCCCGCGCGATCAGTCGCAGGAGCCAGAGGACGTGACGCTTTGCGGGCCTGCTCGGTGGAATGCGGCCACTTTCGCGCCTGGATCCCAAACATTCAACCCTGGACTTCCGCGACAACCGGAAGGATCAGGGCTCCAGCGCCCGCTCCATGGCGTCGCGCAGCGACGACTCGCTGGTCATCCCCCGGAAGCGGTCGACGATCTTCCCCTCCCGGTTGATGACGTAGGTGGTGGGGAGCGCCTGGACCCGGTACTGGTCCAGCGTCTCCTCCGCGGCCAGCACCACGTGCACGTTGTCCGGCCGGTCCGGCATCAGCCGGTCGGCGAAGATGCCCACCGCCGCCGGGCGGTCGGAGGCGATCTGGTTCGCCATCACCAGCACCGCGCCGCGGTCCCGGTACTCCCGCGCCAGCGCGACGAGCGACGGCATCTCCTGCCGGCACGGTTCGCACCAGGTGGCCCAGAAGTCGACCACCACCGCCTTGCCCCGCAGCGCTCCCAGGTCGAACTGCTGCCCGGCGAGCGTGTTCCCCACGATGGGCGGCGCGTCCTCGCCCACCTTCACCAGCCCCGCCTTCCGGGCCTCGCCTACGCCCTGGTACACCAACACCCCGGCCAGCAGCGCCACCAGCGCGCCGGTCGCGTACCTCGACCAGTCGACCCGCGGCTTCGCCAGAGGCTTCGTCTCTTCCATCGCCATCAATACCCTTGCCGCCCCAGGAGACCATGGATCCGCCCCAGCGCCCAGCGCACCCCGGCGCGCGCCCGCGGCCTCCCCTCCAACCGCGCGGCCATCCACGGCCCCACCCGGTAATAGACCCGCACCGCCCACGCCCCCGGGGCGGACCGCACCAGCACCCGGTCCCGGAACGCGCGGAACGCCGCCAGCTCGGGCGCCCCCTCGCCGAACGCCGCCGTGGCCAGGAAGCACGGCCCTCCCCGCGTCACCCACAACAGCTTCGTCGACGACAGGTCCACCACCGCCCGCAGCTCGCGGTCCGTCGTGTACAGGAACGCCAGGAAGTCCCCGCGCGCCACCCGCAGCTCCGCGCCGCTCGACTCGTCGAACTCCACCCGCGACAGCCCGCCGCCCGCCTCCTCCAGCCGGAACACGTAGTGCCGCAGCCGCTGCCCCTGCTGCGTCACCCCCACCTGCCGCACCTCCGCGAAGTACCCCACGAAGGGCGTGCGGCAGCGCGGGCACTGCAGCTCATGCGCCGGCGAGCGCGGCGAGAACCCGTACTCCTCCACCCGCTGGCACCCGCTGTTCGGGCACGCCAGCTTCACCTTCACCAGCGGATCCGGCGCCGGGTCGTACCGCGAGGCGCCCGTCGCCCGGTCGTAGACCGCCGGCGCCGACTCATCCGACCGCTCCCACAGCCGCTGGGCCCGCACCGCGCAGTCCTCCTGCTGGCACGCGTCCGCCCACGCCGCCTCCGCCTCCCCCAGCCGCCCGTTCGCCGCGTGCACCAGCCCCTCCAGGTGCGCCCGCAGCGCATCCCGCAGCGGAGTGCTCACCGCTGCCGACGGCGGATCGCGCCCCATGGAGAGCGCCCGCGCCAGGAGCTCCTGCCCCTCGGCCAGCAGCTCTCGCGCCTGCCCGCGCGCCGGGTCGTCCCGCCGCAGGTACACCGGCGGCTCCGGCACCTTCTCGAAGAAGCGCAGGCAGTCCGCGCGCAGCCGATCCAGCGCCACGTCCGGCGGGCTCGGGCGCCCCAGCTCCAGCGAGCGCGCCTCCGCCGCCACCTCCACGTCCTTCATCTGCACCGGCTGCATCCTCCGCGCTCTTAACGCGGACCGCCTCCCCGCGGCCGGCGGAAAACTGGAGACCGTCCATCGGCAAATGTAGGGTGACGTGTGGAGGTCTCCCGACAATGCGCACCCTCAGCTTTCTCCTCTGGACCACCTGTTCGGTGGCTCTCGGCATCTGGCTCGCGACGGCGCCCGTGGGCGGCCGGACGCCCTGGGAGCACGCCCGCCGGCTCTGGGCGGACTCCGGCGTCTCCCTCCCGTCGCTCCCCTCGCTCTCCATGCTGCGCGGCCCGAAGGCGGCGCCGGTGGAGGGCCGGGCGGCCCCGCCCATCGCCGAGCGCCACACCAACCAGGAGCGCGACGCGGTGAACCGGCTGATCACCCACCGCGCCGAGAAATGAAGTAAACGCGCCGGCCGTGGCGCAGCCCCAACCGCTCACGCCCCGGAAAGCGATCATCAGCGTGCTGATGGTCGGCTGGCTGGTGGTCCTCCTCTGGAGCCTCCAGCGCAAGTACGACGAGGGCGACTACCGGAAGGTGGACGAGCTGGTGGTCGCCTCCGGCGCGCCGTGGTCGCTGGAGAGGGAGCTGCTCGCGCGGCACCCGGGCAATGCGCCTCGCTGCGAGAAGGAGCTGACCTCGTCCTTCCGCGGCCTGGTGAAGCTGACCTGCGTCGCCGCGGGCGTGGACCCCTACCTGTTCGAGGTGGACCTGGTGCGCCGGCAGGTCCGCGGGCTCGACCCGCGCTCCGCCGAGGTAACGGCGGCGGTGGACCTGAAGCGTCAGGCACCGGACGGCGGCACGGACGCGGGCGCCCGGTAGGGACAATTCCCTTCCCCGCCCCCGATCCGCTCCCTACCTTGTGACTGCGGTGCGGCGGGGGGTGGCGGGATGCGGTTCGGAATGGGGCGGACGCTGGCGCTGGTGGGACTTCTGGCGGCCGGCGGTGCGGCGGCGGGCGATCGGCTGTGGGTGAACGCGAAGCAGGAGCGCCTGAAGCACCAGCGCTCCGAGCTGACGCGGGTGGCGAAGCGGGCGCTGGGGGCCGTGGTGTCCATCACCACGGTGCAAGCCCCGACCTCCGACGCGGTGGCCGGCAACGACACCAGCTCCGCCGAGCCCCAAAAGGGCCTGGGCGCCGGGTTCATCATCCACCCGGACGGCTACGTCCTCACCAGCCAGCACGTGATCGAGAACGCCTCGGACATCCGGGCCACGCTCTGGTTGCCCGGCGGGCGGACCGAGGAGTACCCGGCGCGGGTGGTGGGCCAGGACCGCCAGAGCGACTTCGCGCTCCTGAAGATCGACGTCCCCCGCAAGCTGCCGGTGCTCAAGCTGGGCTCGGCGCGGTCGGTGGACGTGGCGGACTGGGTGGTGGTGATCGGCAACCCGTTCGGGCTGGGGCATTCGGTGACGGTGGGCGTGGTCTCGTACAAGGGGCGCCAGGACGTGACGCCCGCCGGCCGCAGCGGCTTCTTCGACTACCTGCAGACGGACGCGTCGATCAACCCGGGCAGCTCGGGCGGGCCCATCATCGACCTGCACGGCAACGTGGTGGCCATCGCCAACGCGGTAAACGTGGCCGGCCAGGGCATCGGCTTCGGCATCCCCATCGACATGGCGAAGGTGGTGCTCCCGGGGCTCAAGGCGCACGGGGAGATCCAGCGCGGCTGGCTGGGCGTCGCGGTGGAGGACGGGGGCCATGGCGTGCGCATCTCCGAGGTGATGGACGGCGGGCCCGCCGCGCGCGCCGGCCTGCTGGTGGGCGACGTCATCCAGGGCGTCGACCGGGCCCCCATCCAGCGGGCGCTCGCGCTGCGCTGGCGGGTGGCCACCTCCGGCGCCGGGCACTGGGTGCGCCTGCGCCTCCTCCGCGGGGCGCAGCCGCTCTCGAAGCGCGTGCGCCTGGACGCCATGCCGGTCTCAGGAGAGGACGGACCCATGGAGGGCGCGGCACCGACGCCGCCCCCGCCGCACCCCGCCCGGCCCGCCGGCGCCGGCGATCCCTGAGCGCGGGCCCACTTCGATGGGTGTCGCCGAACGCGTGGTGACGTGCTTACGTCCGCCACCATGCGCAAGGTCCTCTTCCTCGCTGCCGTCTTGGTGGTGGTTGCATCGCCGTTCGCCGGGTGCGCGGAGCTCAAGAAGACGCTCAAGAACGCCTTCCAGCTCCCCACCCTGACGTTCAAGACCGTCTCCCTGGCGGACGTGTCGCTCGAATCGGCCACCGTCAACCTGGCCTTCCAGCTCAAGAACCCGAACCCCATCGGGCTCAGCGTGTCGTCGGTGAGCTATTCCTTCTTCGTGGAGGGCAAGCAGGTGGTGGCCGGGAGCCCACCGAACGGGCTCACCATCCCATCCTCGGGAAGCCGGGAGCTCGTCTTCCCCGCCAACGTGAAGTTCGCCGACGTGGCGCCGGTGCTGCAGACGTTCCTGACCAAGGAGACGGCCACCTACCGCGCCGAAGGCTCCATCGGCCTGAAGACCCCGATCGGCGTCCTCCCCATCGAGCTCAAGCAGGAAGGCACCTTCCCCGTCCCCAAGCCGCCGCAGGTGGCGCTCCAGCCGCCTCGCTTGAAGGCGGTGACCCTCACCTCGGCCACGCTGGAGCTGCCGCTGGTGGTCACCAACCCGAACGAGTTCGGGCTGCCCGTGAACGGGCTGTCCGGGACGGTGATCGTCGCCGGCTCCAAGGTGGGCACCGTCGCGAGCCAGGACTTCGGCTACATCGCCCCGCACGCGCAGCAGCCCGTCAACCTCGACGTCGTCGTCAACTTCGCCCAGGCCGCCGCCGCGGCCGGCGCCCTCCGCAAGGGCCAGGCCACCGTCGCCTTCGACGCCGAGATCCGCTCCGGAAAGCTGACCCTCCCCCTGCGCCTCGAGAAGGGGCTCGCCCCGTAGCTCGCCTCCCAGGGGAGCTCCGAACTGGCTAAAACCCGACGGCTTCGTGCTAGGAACGCGTCCGCGTGCAGTCTCCCCGCACGCGGAGTCATGACCTGAAGGATAGGAGTCACATGAAACTGTTCATTGCATGCGCGGTCTCCACCGCGCTCCTCGTGGGTTGCAGTCAGCAGGCAGAGGCCGATCTCGCCACGTGCAAGTCCGACCTGAGCAAGGCCCAGTCGGAAGCCACGTCCGCGAAGAGCGCCTCCGATCAGAAGGTCGCCGCCCTCGAGACGCAGCTCAAGCAGGCGCAGGACCAGCTCGCCGCCAACCAGAAGGCGACGGACGACGCCGCCGCGGCGACCGCGGACAAGGCTGCCGCCGACAAGGCAACCGCGGACAAGACCGCCGCCGGCAAGGCCGCGGCCGGGAAGAAGGCCGCCGCCGAGCTGAAGCAAGCCGTCGAGAAGGCGGACGTCAAGGCGCAGACGCAGACCAAGGACGCGACCACACAGCAGAAGGCCAAGGCGGCCGGCTTCTGATCACCCGCTCACCCCACGGAGATCCACCATGAACCTTCGCTCTGCCCTCGTGGCGGCCTCCCTGGCCGCCGTTGCGCTCCTGACCTCGTGCGGCCTCTTCGGCGGCGAGACCTTCACGCTCAGCTCCGGCACCTACAAGGTGTCCTCCGCGACGCTCGCCTCGGCGAACGACCAGTGCGGGCTGCTGGGCGCCTACACGGACCCCGCCAAGGTGATCGGCATCACCGTCAGCGGGAGCACGGTGACCTTCAACCTGGCCAATGACTCCGCGGCCGCCGCCAACACGCTGCCGACCGCCACCATCAACGAAAACGCCATCGAGACGCCGGTGGAGGCCAACTACACGGTGGCCTTCGGCTCCACCTGCGTGACGCGCATCCACCGGAACGTCATCGGGGACATCACCGCCAACGACGAGGGCGCGCTGACGCTCGCCTTCTCGGTCGCGACCGAGAGCGGCAACTGCTCGTCGGGCACGTCCTTCTCGGCCGTTCCCTGCTCCTCCAGCTACCACTTCCTCGTGAAGAAGGAGTAGCGGAGGCATCGCTACACCTCACCGGCGGCCCGGGCGGCAACGCGCCCGGGCCGTCTCTTTTTGGGGAGCCGCACGAGCCGTTGAATTCCCGGTCCGGACAGTCCGTCCCACGGTCCGATGCTCCCGACCGCTGCCGTCCTTGCGCTGGCGCTGACCGCCTCTCCCGCCGCTTGTACGCTGCCGCGTCCCGCGGCGGAGCCCGCGTGGACCGCGGGCGAACGGCTCACCTACGGCGTGGCGGCGCTGGGGGGCGCCCGGAGTGGGAGCTGTTCGCTCAGCGCGGCCAGCCAGGGCCCGGCGCTCGAGTTGGCGGCGGATGGTCTGCTCAGCCTCCCGCTCCTCAAGGTGAAGGGCAGCGCGCGTTCGTGGGTGACCCTGCAGACGCTCAAACCACGGCGGTTCCAGGACGAGCTGAACGACGACGGGGTCCCTCGCACCAGCCACGGCGACTTCGAGCGGCCCGGGCTGGCCATGCGCGTCGAATGGAACAACGGCACGCGCCGGGGCATGAACGCCTTCGTCAAGGGCGGGCCGGTGTTCGACATGGTCTCCGCCATCTACTACCTGCGCTCCATCGACCTCGCTCCAGGGGCCGGCTTCTGCTTCGACGCCGCGGGCGGCGGCCGCTACTGGCGGCTGAGCGGCCACCGGGCGGAGGGGGAGGAGCGCGTCGACACGCCGGCAGGCCCCTTCCAGGCCATCCGCCTGGAGGCCGTCGCCACGCGCGCCGACGACGCCTCCGTCCACTACCCGGTCCGCCTGTGGATCTCCGCGGACGCTCGCCGCCTCCCCCTGGCGCTGGAGGTCCGGACCGGCTTCGGTCCCATCCGCGCCACGCTAGAGCGCAAGGACCCGTGACGGCCGCCTGCCATTTCCGCAGAGGCTTCCGTCCGGGGGCCGGCTCGGCTATGTAGGCCGGCTTTCGGAGCTCAGGAGAGATCGTGGCGGATACGCAGGCGACCAAGAAGAGCGGCAACAAGCACAAGAAGTGGCCGCGCCGCGCCAAGGGTGGCGAGGGCAAGGCGTGCAGCGTCAAGGACTGCAAGCGCCCCTACCGGGCCAAGGGCTACTGCTACTTCCACTACAAGAAGTGGCGCCAGGGCGATCTGCCGCACTCGCGCTACCACGTCTGCTCCAAGGCCGAGTGCCGCAAGAAGGCCACCCGGCACGGCCTCTGCGAGCAGCACTACAACGAGGCCTACAAGAAGGGCGAGACCGCCGCTCCGGCCGCCGCCGCCGCCCCCGCCGCTCCAGCGGCCTAGCAGGCCGACATCACACCGACGCGGCGATCCGCCCCATCACGCGCGCCGCGTCCTGCGCGATCACCTCGCCGTGGCACGGCACCAGCCGCGCCAGCCCCGGCTCCGCGGCGAGGCGCTCCATCCGCGCCCGCAGCGCGGGCTTGTCCTTGACGAACACCAGCTTGAACACCGGCGGGCACTTCGGGCCCCCGGTGAAGCGCACCAGGCGCATCGGCAGCGGCCCGGTGGCCATGTTCATCACCGCGTCGGTGAAGCAGAGGTTCACCCGCTGGCCGCCGCCGCTGCTCACCCGCATCAGCGCGTCCCCGTGCCGCGTGCCGGGCATGGACTCCACCTGCACCGCCGCGTCCTTCGGGAGCTCCTCCAGCGGGGCGTACTGGATCTGCCGCTTGCGGAGCCCGTCGCCGCTTTCCTTGGGGCCAAACGTCCTCAACCCAAGCTTGCCGGCGAACGCGTGCGCGTCCATCGCGTGGTTGGAGTGCCCGACCACCAGGTACGCGGGCTGGCCGAAGACGCGGACCTGCTCCAGCGCCGCGTCCTCCAGCGGCACCGCGTGGAAGAAGACCAGCTTCCCGTCCGACATCCGGGCGATGCACATCCGCCGCGGCATGGGTATGCCGGGGACGGAGCTCTCCACGCCCCAGAGGTTGTCGTCGATCTGTTCGATGGGGCCGTGCTTGGTGACGATCCAGGGGCGGGGGGGCTTGGCCATGGTGGCCTCGCACCTAATCCCCGGCCTGCGCCCGCGCCAGATGTTTGAACGCGGACAGCCACATCTCCGCCTCGCGCTGGCTGAGCCCGCTCCGCCCGATCGACCGCCACAGTTCCCCCAGCGCGTGCTCCGGCGCCTGGGGGTTGAGGAACCCGGACGCCGACAGCGCCCGCTCCATCGAGCCGCGCAGCGCCTCCATCGTCTGCTGCCGGGCGCCCGGAGGGGCCTCCTCCACCGGCACGGGCGCTTCCCGCCGACCGCACAGGTAGAGCAGCACCGCGGCGGCCTGGGCGAGGTTCATCGAGGGCTGTTCGGCGGAGGTGTCGATCACCAGGTAGTCCTGGCACGCGCCCAGCTCCTCGTCGGAGAGGCCGCGCTTCTCCCCGCCCAGCACCAGCGCCACCCGCCCGCGCGCGGCGTGGGCGCGCAACCGCTCCGCGGCCACCTCCGGCGGCAGGGCCGGCCGCCCCTCCAGCCGCCGCGACGTGGTGCCGCACGCGTACACCGTCTCCTCCAGCGCCTCCGGGAGTGAGCGCGCGACCTGCATCCCCTCCAGCACCGCGTCGCCGCGCACGGCCATCTTGCGCGCGGAGTCGAACGCGTAGGTGACGGGGTCGGACAGCCGCAGCGCGCGGAAGCCGAAGTTCGCCATCACCCGCGCCACCGCGCCCAGGTTGTCGGGTGATCGCACCTGGTGGATTACCACCACGAGCTGTTCACTGAGGGTCGGCACGCCGGGAGTTTAGCTGGCCGTTCGGGGGTGGCCCCGGCTATATTGGGAGATCCAGATGCGCCGTTTTTCCGCCGCCTTCGTCACGCTCATCGCGCTGGTGCTCACCGCCTGCGGCGGCGGGCCCACCACCTCGCGCGCGTGGCAGATGCGGCAGGCGCTGACCAGCCCGCCGGAGCTGCTGGAGTTCGAACCGCTCCCGGCCCGGCAGGAGATGTTCCGGGAGATGGCCCGCGCCTCCGCGTCCGAGGCCGGCCAGGCGGCCACCGCGTCGGTCCTGTTCCCGGTGAGCCGCGGCCCCGAGGCGCTGGTGGCGGCGCCGGGCTTCGACGCGCGCTCGGACCTGCTCCAGGCGCCGGACGCCGGCCAGCTCCTGCTCAGCTTCGACCCGCGCGGCGGCGAACGCTGGCCGGAGGACCGCCGCGACAGCCTGATGGGCCTCTCCGAACGCGAGGCGGCGGAGCTGGTGGCGCGCACCCTGCTCTCCCGCTGGTCGGTGCTGCCGGCCGGGACGGTGGAGGTGGACCGGGCCGTAGGCGCGCCGTACGCGGCGGCCTACGTGGACGGCATCCTCCGCCTCAATCCCTCGCTGCTCTACCTGGCGGCCTCGGTCGGCGCCGGCGGCGCTTCCACCGCGTCCACGCTCCAGTAGAGTGCGCGGCCCTTCATGGGCGCCTACGAGAGCCAGCTTTCGCACACCCTTCGCGAGACCGATTTCCCGGCCCTCGGCGACAAGTACCGCGGCAAGGTCCGGGACGTGTACGGCCGGGGCGATCGCCTGGCGCTGATCGCCACCGACCGCCTCTCCGCGTTCGACCACATCCTCACCACCGTGCCCTTCAAGGGCGAGCTGCTCACCCGCACCACCACCTTCTGGTTCGAGAAGACGAAGCACGTGGTGCCCAACCACCTGCTGGACGTGCCGGACCCCAACGTCTGCGTGGTGCGCCGCTGCCAGCGGGTGAACGTGGAGGTGGTGGTCCGCGGGTACCTCACCGGCAGCCTGTGGCGCGACGTCCAGGAGGGGAAGGCCGGCGCCTACGGCGTGCCCATCCCGCCGGGGATGAAGAAGGACGCCGCCTTCGAGAAGCCGATCATCACGCCCTCCACCAAGGAGGAGGTCGGCAGGCACGACGAGCCGATCTCCGCCGAGGCGATCGTCCAGCGCGGCCTGTGCAGCCGGCGCGACTGGGACCGCATCTCCGAGGCGGCCCTGGCGGTGTTCGCGGAAGGGCAGAAATGGGCGGCGTCCCGCGGGCTGATCCTCGTCGACACCAAGTACGAGTTCGGCACGGTGGGCGACGCGCTCTACCTCATCGACGAGATCCACACCCAGGACTGCAGCCGCTACTGGGACGCCGCCGAGTACGGCCGCCGCTTCGCCGCCGGGCAGGACCAGAAGATGCTGGACAAGGAGAACATCCGGCAGTGGCTGATCAAGGAGCGCGGCTTCTCCGGCCACGGCACGCCGCCGACCATCCCCGACGGCGTCCGGGTGGAGCTGGCGCGCACCTACGCCACCGCCTACGAGCGGCTCACCGGGCTCCCCTTCCAGCCGGAACCCGGCGACGTGGCCGCCCGCATCGCGCGCAACCTCACGAACGCCGGGCTGCTCGCGCCCTGAGCGTGCGCGCGACGTGGCCGCGGATCTCGTCCACCCGCGCCTGCCACGACTCGTGGAAGATGCGCTGCGCCCGTTCCCGGCTGGGGCCGGCGCCCTCCCGCAGGCAGGCCTCCACCTCGCGCACCGCCTCCTCCGGCGTCTTCGCCAGCCGGCACAGCCCCACCTGCTCCACCTCCGGCAGCGGGGTGGAGACGCAGGGGAGCCCGGCGGCGAGGTATTCGCGCACCTTGAGCGGGTTGGCGTTGAGCGTCAGCTCGTTCCACTTGAACGGCATCAGCGCCACGTCGAACGCCTTGCAGTAGCCGGGGAGGTCCGCGTACGGCTGGCGGCCCAGGAGATTCACGTTGGGCAGCGCGCGCAGCGGCCCCACGTCCACGTCCGGCGCCACCTTGCCCAGGATGACCACCGACCACTCCGGGTGCGCGCGGGCGCACGCTTCGAACCAGGACAGGTCCACCCAGTCCGCCACCAGCCCGAAGAAGCCGATCACCGGGCGCTTCAGATGCGCCACGGCCTCCGGCACCCTGGTGGCCGGGTCGCACGCCTTCACGAAGTGGTCGAAGTCCACGCCGTGGCGGACCAGCACCGTGTTCGGGTTCACCCGCGCCTTGTTCTCGCGCAGCCGCTCCGCCGAGGTGATGCACAGGTGCGCCCGGCGCAGCAGCCGGTCCTCGAGCTCCGCGATGTGGCGGCCGTTGGTGTCGGAGAACGCCGAGAACTCGTCCACGCAGTGGTAGACGACCAGCTCCTCGCCCAGCGTCCCCGACACCGGCGCGGAGGCCGGCAGGAAGGACCAGGAGATCACCCGGTCCCCGAACCGGAGCTTCTCCATCGCGCGGCGGACCTGGAACCGGAGCAGCTCGCGGTTGGCGGCGCGCGCCGCCTCCGACCCGTAGAGCGGGATCGCCAGCGGCGAGAGGACGTGCAGGTTGGGCTCGACCTCCTGGAGGCCGCCGGCCGCCGCCGAGGAGAGCTTCTTCCACGCCCGCTTCAGGTCGTGCGCGTTCGCCCGCGGCGCCCGGTTCCCGATGCTGTTGACCCAGAGGATGCGGTTGTCCCTCGCGAGGATCCGCATGATGTGCATCTTGGACAGGGGGTCTCCGTCCCAGTCCGTGGAGAAGGCGACGATTGGCCTCCCCTTCAGCTCGCTCCCGTCACCCACCATTCCCCTCCCGCGCAGGTCCCTGGGAGGTATGCATCGTTCCCGCCGCGGGGTACCTCCCGGCTCCTTGCGCCGCCCGCACGGGATGCCGATCTGCTGCGGATGAAGATCTGCTTCGTCACGCCCCGCTTCCCCTATCCGGCCATCAAGGGGGACACGCTGCGGGCGTTCCACCAGCTCCAGGCGCTCTCCGGGCGGCACCAACTCACCCTGGTGAGCCTGCACGACCGCCCGGTCCCGCCCGAGCAGATGTCCCCGGTGGACGCCCTCTGCGAGAGGGTACGGGTCGTGGTCCACCCGCCGTGGCGGGCGGCACTCCAGACCGGGGCCGGGCTGTTCGGCCGGCGCCCGCTCCAGCTCGCCTACTACCGGAGCACGCGCTTCCGTCAGGTGCTGGACGCGGTGCTGGGGGCCGACCGGTTCGACGCGGTCCACGTCTCGCTGATCCGGATGGCGCCGTACGCCTGGGACCTCCCGGCGAAGCTGCCGGTGGTGGTGGACCTGGTGGACTCCATCAGCCTGAACCTGCTCTCGCGGAGGGACGGGCGCCTCGGCCCGGCCCGCGCCCTCTACAACCTCGAGTACCGGCGGGTGCGCGACTACGAGCGCGCGGTGGCCGGCCACTTCAAACGCCTGGTCATCTCCTCCCCGGTGGACCGGGAGGTGCTGGGCGAACGGGTGCAGGTCATCCCCAACGGCGTGGACCTGGACGCGTTCCCGTTCCGCGGCCCGGAGGACCGCCACCGCCAGACGCTGATCTTCACCGGCAACATGGCCTACCCGCCCAACGAGGAGGCCGCGCGCTGGTTCGTCCGGAAGGTGTGGCCGCTGCTCCGCTCGCGCTGGCCGTGCCTGCGGCTGGAGATCGCCGGCGCCTCTCCCGGCCCGCGGGTGCGGGCGCTGGAGGAGCAGGCCGGGGTCTCCGTGCTGGGCCGCGTTCCCAGCATGGCGGAGCACCTGGGCTGCGCCACCGTCTCCGTCTGCCCGCTGCAGTCGGGCTCCGGCATCCAGAACAAGGTGCTGGAGGCGATGGCCATGGGCACGCCGGTGGTCTCCACCACCGTGGGCAACCAGGGCACCCAGGCCACCCCGGAGCGCGACCTGCTGGTGGCGGATTCGCCGGAGGCCTTCGCCAGCGCGGTGGACCGGCTGCTGCGGGACGCGGACCTGCGCGCGCGCCTGGCCACCTACGGCCGCGCCTTCGTGGAGGAGCGCTTCCAGTGGCGGGCGCACGCTCTGGCGCTGGAGGCGCTCTACGCGGGCGAATCGCCCCCCGCCCGGGCGCGCCGGGTCATCCCCCAGGGCCGGCTGATGACCGGCCGGAGCGCGGCCGCGGCGATCGCCGAGGCGAAGGGTCAGTGGCCGGGGTGACGGCGCGCGGGCTGGTGCGACGCCCGGGCGCGCAGCTTGCGGAACTCCGCCTGCAGCGCGCGCAGCTCCTCCTCGGTCGCGTCCTCCAGGTCGGCGAAGAGGTTGCGCGCGCGCCGGGTGGAGCGGATCAGCTCGTCCAGCTTGAGGTGGACGGCGCGCGAGTCGCGGTTCTGGGTGGACTGGATGAGGAACACCATCAGGAAGGTGACGATGGTGGTGGCGGTGTTGATGGTGAGCTGCCAGCCGTCCGAGTAGTGGAACAGCGGCCCGGTGGCGCCCCAGACCAGCACCGCCCCCAGCGCCAGCCCGAACGCCCAGTGCGTCCCGACCTTCTCGGAGACCTTGGTGGCGAACCTCCGGAACTTCTCCGCCATGCCCTGGAAGCTGTCCACCGGACTCCAGGTACGCCGCGGGCGCCCGGCCGGCCGGCCGGCTACTCCCCGAACACGCGCCGGAAGATGTCGTCCACGTGGCGGAGGTGGTGGTCCAGCGAGAAGCAGGCCTGGATCTCCTCCTGCGTCATCTTCCCGCGCAGCTCCTGGTCCTCCAGCAGCGCGGCCTGGAAGTCGGTGCCCTGCTCGTGGGCCCGCATCGCGTTGCGCTGGACGATGACGTACGCCGCCTGCCGGTCCATCCCGCGCTTCGCCAGCTCCAAAAGCAGCGACCCGGAGCTCCACATCCCGCCGGTGAGCTTGAGGTTCTCCGCCATCCGCTCCGGGTAGACGCGGAGGTCGGCGATCAGCCGGGTGAAGCGGTGGAGCATGAAGTCCAGCAGCACGGTGGCGTCCGGGCCCACCACCCGCTCCACCGAGGAGTGGGAGATGTCCCGCTCGTGCCAGAGCGCCACGTCCTCCATCGCGCTCACCGCGTACCCGCGCAACAGGCGCGCCAGGCCGGTCAGGTTCTCGGAGAGGATGGGGTTGCGCTTGTGGGGCATCGCCGAGGAGCCCTTCTGCCCCTCGGTGAACGGCTCCTCCACCTCGCGCACCTCGGTGCGCTGGAGGTGGCGGATCTCCACCGCGAACTTCTCGATCGACGCGCCGCACAGGGCCACCGCGTTGAAGAATTCGGCGTGCCGGTCGCGCTGGATGATCTGGCTGGAGGCGGGCGCCGGGGTGAGCCCCAGCTTCTTGCAAGCGAGCTCCTCCACCGAGGGAGGCAGGTGGGCGAACGTTCCCACTGCTCCGGAGATCTTCCCGACGCTCACGCGCTGCACGGCCCAGTGGAGCCGCGTCGAGTGCCTCCGCAGCTCGTCGTACCAGATGGCCAGCTTGTGGCCGAAGGTGATGGGCTCCGCGTGGATGCCGTGGCTGCGGCCGATCATCGGCGTGCGCTTGTGCTCCAGCGCGCGCCGCTTCACCGCCTCCTGGGCGCGCTCCAGGCGGGCGAGGATCCGCTGGCCCGCGTCCCGCAGCGTCATCCCCAGCGCGGTGTCCAGCACGTCCGACGACGTCATCCCCAGGTGGAGCCAGCGCGCGGAAGGGCCGATGCGCCGCTCCATGAAGGTGAGGAAGGCGATCACGTCGTGCTTGGTGGTCTGCTCGATCTCGTCGATCCGCGCCACGTCCTGGTCGGTGAAGGCGCCCGCGCGCGCCTGGCACTCCGAAAGCGCCTCCCGGGGCGCGATCCCCGCCTCCACCATCCCCTCCAGCGCGGCCAGCTCCACGTCCCGCCAGCGGCCCAGCCGCTCCTCTGCCGACCACAGGGCGGCCATCTCCGG
Source organism: Myxococcaceae bacterium (assembly GCA_036559665.1). Classification (GTDB taxonomy): domain Bacteria; phylum Myxococcota; class Myxococcia; order Myxococcales; family Myxococcaceae; genus DASRBA01. The sequence continues at coordinate 11,312 of DATBSS010000739.1, read as the reverse complement.
TCTGCTGTAGCGGGCGATCACGCCCCGCCCTCTACCACTATTCGAACACCTTCACGGGGTAGCCCTTGCGGGCGGCGTAGCGGAAGAGCTCCAGCGAACCATTGCAGCTGCCGGTCAGCCGCTGGGCGGCGGTGAGGTTGACGGACAGCTCCAGCACCTCCGGCTGCGCGACCGGCAGCGTGCCCGCGTCGACCTTCTCCTGGAGGATGCGCGCGGCCAGCCGGCCCGCCTGCGCGCCGAGCGCGATGGGGCTGGCGGAGAGCGAGAGCGTGGCGCCCTCCTTCACCTGGCTGGCGGAGAGGGCCAAAAGCGGCAGCTTCTCCGACTCGCAGAAGGAGATGAGCTGCCGCACCACCTGCGCGGTGGCCACCGTCTTGTCGGCCAGCATCAGCATCGCGTCCACCCGCCCGCGCGCCCCGGCGACCGCCTTCTCGGCGCGCGCGGCGTCGGCCTCCAGCGCGACCATGGAGAGGCCCAGCTGCTCGCCCGCGGCCTTCGCCTCCGCCGCCACCTGCGCCGACAGCCGCGGGTCGTACAGCATCCCCACCCGCTTCACGCCGGGGAAGGCGCCCTTGAGCGCGTCCAGCTGGGTGGGGAAGTCGGTGGTGAGCGCGATGCCGGTGACGTTGGGCGCCTCCAACCCGTAGCGCTGCCAGTACGGCACCATGGCGAAGATCACCGGCACGTCCGGCACCACCTTGCGCACCGACGAAGCGGCGGTGGGGCCAATGGCGAGCACCAGCCGCGGGCGCGGCGAGAGGAGCGGCTGGAGCGACCGGACGATGGTGCGGGGATCCGCCTCGGCGCGCTCGTCGAGGTCGATCTCCTCCACCCTGGCCCGCAGCTCGGAGGAGAAGCCGGCCAGCACCTGCGCGTAGGCGGCGCGGTCGGCGGACTTCACCACCACCACCCGCGGGAGCTCCGCGGCGGCGACCGAAGCGGCGGACAGCCCGCAGATCAGCGCGGCGAGGCGCAGCACCGGAAACCGACCTCGGGGGCCTTGGCGGACGGGGCGCCGCTCCGGCGCGCCGAGCACCGCGCCGCGTAGTCCGGCCGATCGAACGAGCCGCCCTTCTGCGTCCGGTCCGCGTGCCCCGCGAACTGGGAGCCGGTCCACTCCGCCACGTTGCCGGAGAGGTCCCGCACCCCGTAGCTGGAGACGCAGAGCGGGAAGGTGCCGGCGCCGGAGATCTCCCGGTCGTCGCCGCCCTTCTTCTCGGTGTTGCAGGCGTTGGGGTCGAACGCGTCGCCGTACGGGAAGCGCAGGCTCTGGGGCCCCTTGCAGGCCTTCTCCCACTCCTGCTCCGAACAGAGCCGCTTCCCCTTGCCCTCGCACAGCTTCTTGGCGTCGTTCCAGGTGACGTTCACCATGGGCTGTTCGCCGGGGCGGTTCGGGTACTCGTAGGTGTCGACGCAGAAGGCCTCGACGTCCACCGCGCCCAGGGCCCGCTCGTCGAACCCCATCATCGGGTCGTCCTTCGCCGTGCCCAACCGGAAAGGGCCCTGGGGGATGCCGGTCATCCCGTCCGGGCACTTCACCGCCGGGCCCACCGCCGCCGCCGCGGCAGCAGCGGCGGTCCCCTGGGTGGCCGCGTTGCCCTGCGATTGCGGGGGCGTCTCCGCCGGCCGGCGCCGCAGCCCGGAGAGCACCAGGTACCCGCCCAGGGTCCCGATACCCAGGCCGGCCGCGGTCAGCAGCACCAGCCAGAGCGCGGCGTTGCTGCGCGGGGCTTCGGGCGGGCGGGACGTGGCCACCGCGCCGAAGAGCGGCTTGGGGTTGAGCACCTCGTCCAGCTGCGCCTCGTCCATCGCCTGGGTGGACGCGTTGTCGCTCCCGGCCCGGTACAGGGGGCCTGCCCTCCCGTCGTCCTCGGTCTGCATCCCGTCGCTGTTGGGAGCGGTGATGGGCGTTCCGGGGGGCGGGCGCCAGGGCGGCGCGTCGTCGATGGGGAGGGTGCTGCGGCCGGGCGGGAGGACGGGCCCGCCGTCGTCGATGCGCGGCGTGGGCGACGACCCGGGGTCGTCTGCGTCCGAGGTGGGGGGGAGGCCGGCGCGGAGCCGCTGCGCCAGGTCCCTCGTCGGCGGCGGGAGCACCGGCCCGGAGCCGTCGAAAGGCTGCGTCGAGCCGGAGAGCAGGCCGGAGATCTCCGGCGGCAACATCGAGGCGTCGAACGGCTGCGTCTCGTCCAGGCTGTGGTCGCTCGGCGCCCGCCCCATCGCGCCGTTCGGCCGGGGGTGCGACGGCGCGTCCGGCGGCAGCGTGGGCCCGTCCGGGGCCCCGTAGTTCATGGCGGCTGCGCCGCCCACCACCGCGGTGCCGCTGCGGACCGTCTTCGAGTACCCGCCCGCGGACGAGCCGTTGCCGTGCGCCGGAGGAGGCGGCGGCGGGGACGGGATGAAGCGCTCCGGGACCGGCGGCGGCTCCTCCGACAGCTTCGACAGCCCCTGCCGCGCGGGCGGCTCCACGGGCGGGGCGCTCTTCTGCGCGCGCGCCGGCGGCCGCTTGATGACCGCCGACAGCTCGTTCATCAGCTCCGCCGGGGTCTGGAAGCGCCCGCCCGGGCTCTCCGACAGCGCCTTGCGGTAGAGGCCGTCCACCGCGGCGGGGAGGTCCGGGCGCAGCCGGTGCAGCTCCGGGATGCCGGAGCCGTCCGGCGTCATGTACGCCAGCATCTCGCCCAGGATGACGCCCAGCGCGTAGGTGTCGGTCCGGGCGTCGATGGGCGCGCCCTCGCGGTGCCACTCCGGGGCCAGGTAGCGATCTCCCTTGCGCCCCTTGAGCGCGGCCACGAACGGCGCCCGCGGGAGCGCCGCGCCCATCCCGAAGTCGGTCACCTTGAGCAGGTCCGGCAGGACGATCACGTTCTCCGGCTTGAGGTCCGAGTGCGGCCCCAGCCGGTGCGCCGCCTGCAGCGCGATGGCGATCTGGGTGAGGATCGGCTCCACCTCGGGCAGCGTGAACACCTGGTTCTTGGTGGCCCGGTGCTCGAGGATCTTCCGGAGGGTGAGGCCCTCCAGGAACTGCGAGGTGTAGAACGGGGCGCCGTCCGACAGCCCGTCCTCGTTCACCCGCGCCAGGTTCTGGTGGGAGAGGCGGCGCCCGGTGCGGATGATGCGGGAGAAGTGCTCGCGCTCCTCGTCGGTCTGGATCAGGCGCTTGCTGATGACCTTCAGCGCCACCTCCAGGTCCAGCTCGCGGTCATGGGCGCGGAAGACGAAGCCCAGCGGGCCGGCGCCGCGCACGTCCTTCACCTCGTAGCGCTCGGACAGGACGTCGCCGCTCTTGTACGGCGCGCCCTCCACCACCGACGCCGCCACCCGCCGCCGGGAGAACGTGGCCGGTCCCTGGCGGGCGGTGTCCGAGAGCCGGTGGCCGCAGCTCTTACACACCTCCGCATCGTCGGGGACGTGGCTCCCGCAGCGGTAACAAAGCACTCGTGAGGACCCTCGGGGGGGCCCAGTCTATCCCGAGGAAGACGCAGGAGAAATCCTGCACACCCCCGGATCGGAGGTCACGAGCCCGGGTCCCCCGCCTCGGCTCAGATACCGGTGGATCCGAAGCCCCCCGCCCCCCGCGAGGTGGTGGAAAGCTCCGGAACCTCTGCCAGCTCGGCCTGGGTCACCTGGGCGATCACCAGCTGGGCGATGCGGTCGCCGCGCCGGATGGTGAACGGCTGGGGGGAGAAGCTCATCAGGATGACCATCAGCTCGCCCCGGTAGTCGGCGTCCAGGGTGCCGGGGGAGTTCAGGCACATGACCGCATGCTTGAGCGCCAGCCCGGAGCGCGACCGCACCTGCCCCTCGTAGCCGGCCGGCAGCTCGAACGAGAGGCCGGTGGGGATGGCGCGCGGCTTCAGCGGCTCCAGCACCTGGTCCCCGGCGATGTCCGCCAACAGATCGAGCCCCGCCGCCTGGTCGCTCTGGTACCGCGGCAAGGGGAGCGGCGGGAGCGCCTCGCGGCCCGCGCGGATGCGCTTGATCTTCACGGTGACCGTCACGGGCTGGGCGTTCTAGCCCACCGGGTGCTTCTTCGGGACCTGGACGTGCTCCAGCACCCGGGCCAGCAGCACTTCCCACTCGAACGGCTTCTGGATGGCGAAGGCGAAGCCCCGGCGCTGCGCCTCTGCGGGGTCGATGGCGGCGCCGGTGACGATGCCCACCGGGGCCGGCTGGGCGGCCTCGCGGATCCGCTGCAGCTCCTGCCACGGCGCCTGGTCCCCGCCGAGCTGGAAGTCGGTGAGCACCAGGCTGAAGCGCGACTCCGACAGCGCGCGCAGGGCAGCCGGGACGGAGTCGGTGGTGACGGCCACGAAGCCGTCCGCTTCCAGCAGCTCCACCATGACCTCCTGCAGGTCCGGCTCGTTCTCCACCAGGAGCAGCTTCGCTCCGGCGACCTCTCTACCCATGGCCGGGATACTGGGCAGGATTCGCCCCGCCCGTCGAGTGCCGATGCTGCCGATCGTTCAGCGAAATGCCCCGGCATGGCGCCGCGGCGGAGGGCTGGAGCGGCCGTCGGACCCGCCGCGGGCGACCTCCGAGGCCGAGCTGCCCGGCCGCACCGGCCGGAAGCGCAGCGGGTCCACCGGGGAGTCCGCCAGCGCCAGCTGGTAATGCACGTGCGGGCCGGTGCTGCGGCCGGTGCTGCCGCTTTTGGCGATCACCATCCCGCGCTCCACCTTCGCCCCGGCCGCGAGCAGCAGCTCCGAGTTGTGGCAGTAGGCGGTGGTGACGCCGCGCCCGTGGTCGATGACGAGCACCTTCCCGTTCACCGCGTCCTCGCTCGCGCGCCGCACCGTCCCCGCCGCCACCGCGCGCACCGAGGTGCCCATGGGGACCGAGATGTCCACGCCGGTGTGCATCTTGCTGACGCCGAGGATGGGGTGTTCGCGCAACCCGAAGCCGGAGGTGATGGGCGCGCTCTCGGCCACCGGCCAGGACAGCGAGTACGCCGTGGCCAGCGTCAGCCCGGTGGCGGCGCGCACGGCGCGCGACTCGAACTCCGGCGGGAGCTGGCGGACCAGCAGGCCCAGCTCGACCGGACCACCCTCGGCGCGGGCGCGGTCGCGCGCGTAGCGGGCGGGCTCGTAGCCGCACATGACGGCCAGCATCGCCGCCTCGTCGGTGCCCAGGTCCGCCTTCGCCGCCTGGAACACCTTCACCAGCTCCAGCGGGCCCTTGTCCGGGTCCTCCAGCCGCGCCGGGTCCGCGCCGTAGTGGAGCGCCAGGTCTCGGGCCGGGGCGCGCTCGACGGCCGGGAGCTGCATCCAGGCGGTGTAGGCGCCGTACCCCAGCGCCGCCCCATCCGGGACCGCGCCATGCAGCTGCGCGAGCTGCGGCGGGAGCTGGAGCGGCCCCGAGGGCATGTAGAGGTCGTCGGCGCCGCCCTCGTAGTAGCTGAGCAGCGGCCGCGCGGAGGACTTCACGTCCAGCGCCCACCCGCCCAGGCGCCGCATCAGCGCGCCCGCCGGCGTGTGGTAGGCGGCCACCCAGAGGCAGAGCACGGAGACCAGGAAGTCCAGGAGCCCGCGGCCGTGCTTCTTGAACACGGCCCCCTGGCGGCCCGTCCCCGCGCTTGCGCCCACTCCTCCGATGCCGGTGCCCAGGCCCATCTTTCGTCACCGGAAGAAGGACAGCAGCGGCGTGGCGCCGGCGAGCGCGGCGAACGCCAGGGGGATGACCACCAGCGTGCCCGGCAGCCCGCGCCAGAACGCCTCCGCTCCCGAGGGGGTGCCCTCGTCGGACATGGTGTCCGCGTCCTGCAGGGTGCGCAGGACCGCGCGCCAGCCGAGCGCGTAGAGCACCGCCACCAGCGCCACCAGCGCCGAGCCGCGGCCCAGGAATCCGGCCGGCCCGTCACTGAGGACGCCCCGGACGGGCAGGTACACCGCGCCCTGGACCATCCGCGCCACCGCGCACCCGCCCGCCAGCGCCACCAGCGCCACCGCCAGCGGCCGGAAGACGCGCATGGTGGTCGGCCGGGAGCGGAGGCGGCGGAGGAGCTGGCGGAAGCCGCCGGTACCCTGGAGGCTGGTCTCGAAGATGACCGGCTTCTTCGCGTCGCGCTCGCGGTAGCCCAGCGCCGGCCAGCAGAGGATGACGTCCGCCGCCAGCTCCCACATCAGCGCTGCCGAGCGGGCGATCTTCACCCGCTGCTGGAGGTCGATGAGGTCCACCCAGGACGCGGTCGCCTGGAAGCGGCCAACGAGGGAGTCGAACAGCGCGTCGGCGTGGTCCACCAGCCACAGGATCCGGTCGTCCACCACGTCCGCCGCCGCGTGCACCCCGACGGCGATCAGCGCCACCAGCCCGAGGGGCATGAAGACCCATCGGAACCCCGACAGCTTGCGCGAGACCTCGGTGACGAGGCCTTCGAACTGACGCTGGGCGGGGCTGGGCGGAGCGCTGCGGGGCATGTGTGGTGGGTAAACGCGTGACGGCCGGCGGAGATCTTTCTTGCAACGCCCTCGCCAAGGGAAGCCCAGGTGTCGGACTGAACCGGGGTACAGGGAAGCCGGGTATTGCCGAGACCGGCTCCTTCCCGCCATGCTAGCGGACGTGACTGGATCCAGGCGTATCCTCGCCTTCGATCAGGACGAGGGGTTCCTGGGGGCCGCGAGCCGTGTGCTCGGCGGGCTGCCGTTCCAGTTCCTGGCGGTGCGCGACCCGACCCAGATGCTGGCCCAGGTGGAGTCGTTCAAGCCGGACCTCATCCTGCTGGACCGCGCGGTGCCGGGGACGGCCTTCGCCCAGGTGAACGCGCAGTTGCGCGGCTTCGCGGCGCCGCGGGTCTTCGTGCTGACGGACCACTCGGAGCGGGAGCTGATCCGCGCCGTCCAGGAAGGCGCGGTGGAGGTGATGCAGAAGCCGTTCGGCGAGTCGCACGCCGCGCGGCTGGGCCCGCTCCTGGACGAGCTGGCGCGGCGCCCGAAGGACGAGAAGCTCAGCCGGGAGGAGCAGGTCGCGCGCAACTTCATGGACCTGGCGCGCCGCAACCACCTCCGCGGATCGCTGGTGGTCAACCGCGGGACGCCCTTCGAGGGTCGCGTGGTGCTCAAGGACGGCGCCCTGGTCCGGGCGTCCTACGGGCCGCTGGGCGGGATGGACGCGGTGCGGGAGATCCTCCAGCTCGAGGAGGGGATGTACGAGCTGGACTCGTCGCTCAACCTCCCTCCCCCGAAGATCGCCCAGAACGCCGTCACGCTGGAGCCCGGGCAGTCGCTCACCCTGGGCACCCCGGACACCGCCGACGTCCGCCCGCAGCTGCTGGCGGTGGACGACGAGCCGCACCTGCTGGCCCTGGTCTCCCGGGTCCTCGGCGCCGCCGGCTTCGCCGTCGACACCGCGGTGGACGGAACGGACGCGGTGGAGAAGGCGAAGAAGTTCCCGTACGACCTGATCGTGGCGGACCTCAGCATGCCGCGGATGGACGGCTGGGAGATGCTGAAGACGCTCAAGGCGGACACCCGCACCAGCGAGGTGCCGGTGATCTTCCTCTCCGCCCACGACGACTACCGCGAGGCGCTGCGCGCCGCCCGGTCCGGGGCGCACGACTACCTGGCCAAGACGGGCCGGTCCGAACAGGTGGTGAACGCGGCGCTGAAGACCATCACGCCCCGCCTGGAGATCATCTTCGCCCTGCTGGTGAAGGAGCCGGTGGAGGTGCGGACCGCGTCGGTGGGCCTGCAGTGGTTCCTGCGGACGGCGAGCCGGCTCAGCTGCACCGGGGTGCTCTCGCTGGAGGACGACTGGGGGCATTACCAGGTCGCGGTGCGCGAGGGTCAGCCCGCGGGCGCCCAGGCTGTCGTCCAGGGACGGCGGGTGACCGGGATCCCGGCGTTCGTGCGCATCATGGTGGCCAAGGGCGCGCTGGGGGCGTTCACCTTCGGCCCCATCCCCGAGGGCAGCGGCGACCTCAGCTTCACCATGGAGGACCTGATCGCCAAGGGCTGCGAGAGCGTGAACGCGGCGGAGGCGAAGACCGCGGAGAAGAAGCTGGCCTCCGCCATCGAGCTGGACCTGGACCCGGAGCTGTACGACCTGTTCACCCGCATCGCCCCCGCGCGGAAGGTGGCCTTCGCCCAGGCGATCTGCGAGCGGCGGATGCCGCTGGCCGACGTGGCGGGCTCCCTGATGATCACCCAGGAGCAGGCGGCCGAGTGGTTCCGGGAGCTGCTCCGGCGCGAGGTGCTGGTGCCGCCGGCGGCGGAGCGGGGGCGGCCGGACCCGTCGCGCCCGTGGACGCCCAACGAGCTGCACCCGCACATCGTCAAGCGGCGGGAGCGGAAGCGAACCATCGTGGAGCGCGTGCGCACCCAGCTGGGCGAGGAGCCGTGGGTGCCCATCGCCTCGGAGATCGCCACCGTCCTCGGGCTGGCGCCGGGCCGCGAGCTGACCTTCCCGGAGCTGGTGAAGTTCGCCGCCGCGCGCAAGGTCAAGTGGGAGGACGTGCACGTGGTGGTCGAGCTGTTGACCTCGCTCGGCGTCCTGCAACGGCGCTTCGTGTCGGCCGGCGCCTCCGACTCGGCCGTCACCGTGCCGCCGAACGAGGTCGCGCGGCGGCTGGCCGCGTCCCTGAGCGACGAGGCCGGGCGCGAGGCCTGGGGCCGCTGGGCGGGCGGGATCCGCGTCGTCTGGCGCAGCACGCCCGGCTCCCTGGAGACCTACTCGACATGACGGGTCCAGCTCCCTCCGAGCAGCTGCCGGACTACTTCGCCTACCTGAAGTCGATCTCGCCGGCCGCGCTCAAGGTCTGGGCCGCGTCCAGCGAGGCTGAGCTCTCCACCGCGGTGGACCTGTTGCTGGAGGACGCGCTCCGGCAGATCAAGTCCTCGAACGTGCCCAGGGACCTGGGGCGTTCCAGGATGCTGGTGCAGCTGCTGACCGCGGCCGCCATCCCCTGCAGCGCGGAGGAGGGGCAGGGCGGGCAGGTGCACTTGACCGTGAAGCATCCGGCGGACCTGGAGCTGACGGTGCGGAGAGCGCTCGCGCCGTGACCCAGGGCCGGAGGATCCTCGCCTTCGATCAGGACGAGGCGTTCCTCGGGGCCGCGGGGCGCTTGCTGGAGAAGTCGGGCGTTGGGTTCCTGGCCGTGCACGACCCCGGCCAGATGGAGGCGCAGATCGCCTCGTTCCAGCCGGACTTGATCCTGATGGACCGGGCGGCGCCCGGGACCCGGTTCGGGCAGGTGGCGCCGCTGTTGCGGGATCTCGAGATCCCGCTGGTCTACGTGCTGTCGGACGCGGGGGAGCGGGAGCTGATCCGCGCGGTGCAGGCGTACGGGGTGGAGGTGATGCTCAAGCCGTTCGGCGAGACGCACGTCGAACGGGTCCTCCAGCTCATGGACGAGCTGGCGCGGCGGCCGAAGGACGAGAAGGTCAGCCGCGAGGAGAAGGTCGCGCGCAACTTCATGGACCTGGCGAAGCGGCACAAGCTCCGCGGGTCGCTGGTGGTGAACCGGGGGACGCCCTTCGAGGGGCGGGTGGTGATCAAGGACGGCGCGCTGGTCCGGGCCGGCTACGGGCCGCTTCAGGGGATGGACGCGGTGCGGGAGATCCTCCAGCTGGAGGGCGGGCTGTACGAGCTGGACGCCTCGCTGGAGAAGCCGCGGGAGCGGAGGGCCCACAGCGCCACGGAGCTGGAGGAGGGCCAGGGCCTGTCGCTGGGTCCGGGGGACATGGCGGACCTGCGGCCCCGGCTGCTGGTGGTGGACGACGAAGCGGACATCGTGCTCCTGCTGGCCAAGCACCTGACGCACGCCGGCTTCGAGGTGTCCACCGCGGGCGATGGGAGGGAGGCGATCGAGAAGGCGCTGAAGACGCCGTTCGACGTCATCCTGGCGGACCTCAGCATGCCGAAGATGGACGGCTGGGAGATGCTCAAGATCCTCAAGGCGGACCACCGGACCAGCGAGGTGCCGGTGGTGATCGTCTCCGCGCACGACGACTACCGGGAGACGCTGCGGGCGGCGCGGGCGGGCGCGTACGACTACCTGGCGAAGACGGGGCGGTCGGACGCGTACGTGGCGGCGGCCCTGAGGGCGATCACCCCGCGCCTGGAGGCGATGTTCCAGCTGCTGGTGAGCCACCCGGTGGAGGTGCGGACCCAGGCCCTGGGGCTGCAGTGGATGCTGCGGGCGCTCCTGCGGATGAAGGCCACCGGGTCGCTCTCGATCTCGGACGACTGGGGGACGTACCGGGTGGACGTGGACAACGGGCGGCCAGTGGCGGCGATCTCGGACGTCCAGCAGCGGAAGGTGACCGGGCTGGCGGCGTTCGTGCGGATGATGGTGGCCACCACGGCGCGCGGCGCGTTCGTCTTCGCGCCGGTGGCGCCGCCGGGTCCGGGGAAGCTGAGCCACTCCATGGAGGACTTGATCCTCAAGACATGCGAGACGCTGAACGCGGCGGAGGCGCGGGCCAACTCGCAGCGGCTGGAGTCCACCGCGGACGTCGAAGTGGATCCGGAGCTGTACGAGCTGTTCTGCCGGATCGCCCCACCGAAGAAGGTGGCCTTCGCGCGGGCGGTGGTGGAGCGGGAGCTGACGCTGTCGGAGCTGACCAAGGCGCTCTTGATGCCGCCGGAGCAGGCGACGGAGTGGACCAACGAGCTGCTGCGGCGGGGAGTGATCAGGCGGCCCGCGCGGGGGATGCGGGGCGGGACGCCCATGCCGCGCGACCCGGTGCACCACACCCCGTCGGCGGCGGAGCGGAGGGCGTCCGTGGTGGCCCAGGTGCGGGCGGAGCTGGGGCAGTCTCCGTGGGTGTCGATCGCGGAGGCGCTGGAGATCAGCCTGGTGTCGAAGCTGGACCGGGAGATGAGCTTCGGGGACGTGGTGCAGTTCGCGCGCACGCGCGGGTACGACTGGCGGGACGTGTACCTGGTGATCTCCAAGCTGACCGCGAAGGGGTTCCTCCGCCGCAGCGCCCAGGGCGCCGACATCGCGCCGCCGCCGCTGGTCGCCGGGCCGGACAAGGAAGACAAGCAGCTCCAGGCCTGGACCGAGTGGGCGAAGCGGGCGCAGTGCGTGTGGCGGAGCGCGCTGGGATAATGCCCCTGCATTCAGAACAAGGAAATGCCCAATACACTGCTGGTCATCATGGGAGCAGGGGCTTCATTCGACTCGATGGCGGGCCGCCAGCCATCAGCCCCATTGGACCTTCGCCCGCCGCTCACCAACGAGCTCTTCAATCAGCGGGGGCATGTACAGCGCCTCCTCAGCATGTATCCCGAGCTACAAGCACTTGCTGCTCGCGTTCGAGGGACGCTCAAAGACAGTCCCGACCTCGAGACATTGCTTGACGTTGTCGTAGAGG
>DATBSS010000738.1:0-6870 GCA_036559665.1 Myxococcaceae bacterium | reverse complement strand
GCCACGGCACCCGCCTGCTGGATCTCGGCCTCCAGCTCGGCCATGTGCCTTCGGATCTCCGCGTGGTCGGCGCGGACATCGTGCAGGCGCGACAGGCCCGAGTAGCGCGCCAGCGCCTCAATGCGTTCAACCTTCTCCGTGAAGCGGCGGACGAGGAACTCATGCCGCGCGGCCTCCTGGCGGGTGAAGCCGGCCCAGCCCAGGGCGCCGGCCACCAACAGGAGCGCCAACGTAGCCAGGCTCATGGCGAGCCAGTGCTTGCGCGCCTTCTTGCGCAGCCGGTACCCCAGGCCCGTCGGGCGGGCCCGCACAGGCTCCCCGGACAGGAAGCGGTCCAGATCCTCGGCGAGGGCGCGGGCCGAGTCGTAGCGGGCCGAGCGATCCTTCTCCAGGCACTTGAGGGTGATGGCCTCCAGGTCGGCGGGGATGTCGGGATCCAGCTCGCGCAGCCGGCGCGGCTCCTCGGTCGCGATGCGGCCGACGATCTCCAGCGCGTTTTCCCCGGGGATGGGCGGCTGGCCGGCGAGCAGGGCGTACAACGTCGCGCCGAGCGCGTAGACGTCCGTGCGGCGATCCAGGCGGGACACCTCGCCGCGCGCCTGCTCCGGGGACATGTAGTGCGGGGTGCCGACCACGGAGCCCTCGAGGGTGGCGTTCCCGTCCCAGTCGCGCGCCAGGCCGAAGTCCATCACGTACAGCCGCTGGCCGCCGTCCCCGGTGGTCTCGACCATGAGGTTCGAGGGCTTGAGGTCCCGGTGGATGAGCCCGGCGCGGTGGGCTTCGTGGACGCCTTCGGCGGCGTCGCGGATCAGGATGGCCTTCTGCTCCACCGAGAGCCCGGAAGCCACCCGGTCCAGCGGCTGGCCGTCCACGTACTGCATGGCGATGAAGACCTTCCCGCCGGCCTCGCCCACCTCGTACACCTTGCAGACGCGTTCATGGCTGACCCGGGCCTGGGCGCGCGCCTCGGAGATGAGGCGCCGCACCCGATCCGGGTCCTCGTGGCGCAGGAGCTTGAGGGCGACCTTGCGGTTCAGGCGCGGGTCGTGGGCGAGGTAGACCTGCCCCATGGCGCCCTGGCCCAGGAAGCGGCTCACCTGGTACCGGTCCCATCCAGGCAGCGGGAAGTCCGGCACCTGGGGGGAGTCCGGCTTCGGGGGGCCGGTCAGCGTGGCCGTGCCGTCCTCCTGAGCCACGACGCGCTGTTCCCCCGGCCGCTCGTCCACCTGGCGGCGCAGCGCCACCAGCGTCTCCTCGGACAGGCGGCCCTGCTCCCTCAGCCACTCGAGCGGACCGGGGCCGTCTTCGCGCCGCTCCTCGCGGAAGCGCTCTGCCTCCTCCCGGGTGAGCAGGCCCTCGGCGAAGGCAACGAACAGCTCCGCTTCGTATCGAGGCTGCATCCCGCCCCTGGAGCTTACCTCCGAGACCTGATTTCGCTCACCGCGCCCGGCCCGGGCGGGCCGAGGACAGCCTCTCCCAGGGCCTGGCCGGCTTCCACGGCGTCCAGTGTGGGGGCCTGGAGCTGGCCTCCGTTTTGCGGCTTCCCCGCGAGCGCTGCTACCCTCGCCTGGTCCCCAGTATGTCTTCCGACATCTCCGCAAGCTTCACCCCCGGCGCGGTGGTGGGGGGGTGCCGCATCGAAGCCTTCGTCGCGGTCGGCGGCTTCGGGGTCGTGTACAAGGCGCGCACCGCGAACGGCCGCCGGGTGGCGATCAAGATCGCCCGCATGCCCGCGGCGTCGCTCTCCAACCGCGAGCTGCTCCTCCAGCAGAACGAGATCGAAGCCCTGATCCGCCTCAAGCACCCCTCGCTGGTGGAGGTGGAGAGCTACGGCTTCCTCGACGACGGCCGGATGTACCTGGTCACCGAGTTCGTCGAAGGGGTGGTGCTCAAGAGCTACCTCTCCCAGCAGGGCGTGCTGGACGCCCTGGAGGCCACCCGGCTCTGCCGGCGGATCGCCGAGGCGCTGGCCTACTGCCACGACGCCAACGTCCTCCACCTGGACCTCAAGCCCGCGAACATCATCATCGCCGACCCCTTCGAGCCGCGGATCAAGGTGCTCGACTTCGGCCTGGCGCGCGTCACCAGCGGCTTCCGCAAGCGCGGCTCCATCGCCCGCGGCGGCACCGTGGAGTACATGGCGCCCGAGTGCTTCACCGGGGGCGGAGACCCCTACAGCGCCCGCGCCGACCTCTACGCGCTGGGGACCATCTTCTACGAGATGCTGGCCGGCGCCCTCCCCTTCCCCGGCGGCCTGTCCCTGGGCGCGCTGATGGAGGCCAAGAAGCTGGGCCGGATGCTGCCCCTGGACGATGTGGCGCCCCAGCTCCCCCGGCCGGTGGTGAAGCTGGTGCACTCGCTGCTCGCGGTCGAGCCGGAGCGCCGGTACTCCAGCGCGGCGGCGCTCGCCGCCCGGCTCAAGGCGCTCTACTACGACTCGCTCTACGGCGACCCGAAGTCCCTGGCCGCGCCCGACAGCCCGGCCGGCGCGCCCGAGCCCGCCGTCACGCCCTTCGTCGGGCGGCGGCTGGAGCTGCGCACGGTGCGGGCGGCCATGGACGCGGTGGCCACGGGGAAGGCCGACGCGCTGGCCATCATCGGCGAGGCCGGCATCGGCAAGAGCCGCCTGGTCTCCGAGGCGCTGGCGGGCGACATGGCCGCCGGGATGCTGGTGGGCTACGGCCGCTGCCGGCAGCTCGGCGAGCTGGTCCCCTACTCCCCGCTGCGCGAGGCGCTGGGGTACATGGCGACGCTGCTGGAGGACCTCCCGGAGCTGCGGCAGACCGCCGGCGAGGCGCTCCGGGGCGAGGGCGCGGCCCTGCTGCGGCTGGTCCCGGAGCTCGCCCACTTCATCCCGCGGGCGCAGGACCAGGAGGAGGGCCCGGTCGAAGGCGCGCTCGTGCAGGGGATGGGCGCCGACCTGGTGGCGCGCGCGCTCTCGCACTTCCTGGCCCGGCTCGCCTGGCGCCGCCCGGCGGCCCTGGTCATCGAGGACATGCACTGGACGGACGCCGGCACGCTCCAGGTGCTCAAGCAGCTCACCACCAAGCTGGCGCCGGCGGGCGCGCTGCTGCTCGTCACCGCGCGGCCGGGCGTGCCGCTGCCCATGGGCCCGGGCCTGGCGGCGCTATACCTGGACCCGCTCGTCCCCGAGGATAACCAGACGCTCCTGTCCAACCTGCTGGGCGGCGCGTCCGCGGAGTCGATCGCCGCGCTCAAGGATGCGGTGCCGGTGCTCTCCACCGGCAACCCGCTGGCGTGCGCGCAGATCATCCGGGACCTCCTGGCGGAGGGATACCTGACCCGCGAGGGGGATGGGCAGGTGGTGCTCTCCCCGCGCATCCGCGACCAGTACCAGCCGCCCCAGTCGGTGGACGCGGTGTTCGAGCGCGCGCTGGACCGCGTCCCGGCCAGCGTCCTGCAGGTCCTCCGGGTGGCGGCGCGCATCGACCGGCAGTTCCGCGCCTCCGACCTGTCGGCGCTGGGCCTGTTCCAGCCGGCCGACGTGCAGAAGGCGCTGCGGATCGCGCTCGACGAGCGGCTGGTGGTGGGGGCCGGCGACGTGCACGGCTTCGTCCACGACACCCTGCGCGAGAAGCTGGCCGGGCAGCGCCCGGTGGGGCACGTGCAGGACGTCCACCGGCGGATCGCCCACCGCCTGGAGGAGCGCGGCGCTTCTCCTGGCGTGCTCGGCTACCACCTGGAGCAGGCCGGGGACGACCTCGGCGCCGCCCAGGCGTTCCTCCGCGCCGGCCTGGAGGCGGACGAGATGAACGACCCGACCGGCGCCTCCAGCCACCTCCGGCGCGCCTTCACGCTCCTCTCCGACATGCCGCGCACCGACGCCCGCGACGACGCGCTGGTGCGCACCGTCCACGAGCTGGTGCGGGTGGCCTGCCTGTTCGGCGCCGCCGGGGACACCTTCGCCCTGCTGGAGAAGGGGGACACGCTGATCGCCAGGAAGACGCCGGCGCAGCAGCTGGCGCTGGATTCGGCGTACGCGCGCATCTACTTCGCGCAGGCGGACTTCCCCCGCGCGGCGATGTACAGCGAGCGCTGCCTGCAGACGACCGCGTCGTCCGACCCGGCGCTGCGCAAGTACCAGTACGTCCCGACCAGCGTCATCGGCCGGGCCATGGCCGCCTCCGGGAAGTTCGGCCCGTCGCTGCCGGTGCTCACCGAGTCGTACGAGCTGGCGCGCACGGCGGGCGAGCTGGTGGAGCAGGCGCACACCGAAGGCATCATGGCGATGGCGCTGGGCTTCGTCGGCCAGTTCGAGCTGGCGCGCAACCACGCCCGCGCCGCCGCGCAGACCGGGCGCCGGCTGGGGAACCCCGAGCGCATCGCCGCCGGCCACTCCTACGAGGCCGCCATCGCCGAGGCGCAGTGCCGCTGGGACGAGGGCGTGCAGCGGACCGCGGAGCTTCTGGCCTATGCCGAGGAGGAGGGCATCTTCGGCCTGTACCTCTGCGTGGGCACCATGTGGGCCGGGCGGCACCAGTTCCATCTCGGGCGGCTGGAGCGCGCCCGGCTGCTGCTGGTGAACGGGATGAACCTGGCCCGGCAGTCCGGCACCCAGTTCGGCCTGGCCTGGGCCTCGGCGTTCCTGGGCGACGTGGAGCTGGTGGCGCAGCGCTACGACATGGCCCACGCCGCGTACATGGACGGGCTGGCCCTGGCCATCAGCGGCGTCACCGACGAGTACGCCGCGCCGCTCTGCCTGATCGGCCTGGCGCACGTCGCCGCGCTCACCGGCGGTCCCCTGCAGGACATCCAGCGGCCGGCGGACGAGGCGCTGTCCCGCTTCGCCGACGTCCAGAACGAGACCGCGCTGGCGGTGGCGCGGCAGCGCTACGCCGAGGCGCTGGAGATCGCCGGGCAGGAGGCGCTGGCGGCGCCGTACCGCGCGAAGTGGATGGAGCACGCCCGCCGCCAGGACGTGGGCGAGTGCGACTTCTGGCCGCGGCCGCCGGAGGGTGACGGGCCCTGGCCGTCCCGGCGCGAGTACTGGAAGGACGCCCCGGCGCGGCACCAGGCGCGGGCGGCCCGCCCCGGCGGAGACCAGCACACCAGCACCATGCCGTCGCTGCCGCCCAAGCCGGCGAAGTAGCCGCGGGCAAAGCGCGCGCTTCAGCTCCGCAGGCGCTTCAGCAGCCCCTGCTGGTCGTAATAGGTGAGCCGCACGTCGCCCAGGCGGAGCTGGCCGCCGCTCTTGATCTGGATGGGATCGCCGGGGCGCAGGTCCACCTCGGAGAGCCGGGTGAGCGACTTCACGCCCTTGCCAAGCTCGATGGCCCAGTAGCCGGTCGGCAGCGCGCGGAGCAGGGCGTGCTGGCGGGAGACGGTGGCGTCGTTGATGACGATGTCGTTGGTGTGATTGCGGCCGATGGTGAGGACCTCCGGCTTCCCCAGGCCGGGCTTGAGCGCGAAGGACAGCGCGTCCCCCCGCCCCACGCCTCCCACCGGCGTGTGCCGCGGATCCACGTGCACCGTGTCGTGGGCGGAGGCCGGCGCCGTCCACGTCCCCGGCTCCCAGATCAGCCAGTGATACGGGTACCGCTCGCCGAACTTGTCGCCCATGGCAACCGCTTGCACCTTCAGCAGCGAGAGGAGGTACGACGGAACCATTGGTTGCACCATAGCGTGATAAGGCAAGGCGCATGAACGTACCCGCGGCCCGCGAACGCTTCCCCCGGCAGATTTTCTACATCGTCGGAAACGAGGCAGCGGAACGGTTCAGTTTCTACGGGATGACGTCGATCCTGACTGTCTACATGGTGAAGTTCCTGAAGTTCGGGGACAGCCTGGCCGAGGCCCGGTACCACTACTTCACCTCGGCCGTGTACTTCATGCCCCTGGTGGGCGGCTTCCTGGCGGACCGCTTCTTCGGCCGCTTCCGCATCATCTTCTGGGTCTCGTTCCTCTACCTGGCGGGGCACGCCACACTGGCGGTGTGGCCCGGGCCCACGGGGCTCTTCGCCGGGTGCTCGCTCATCGCCCTGGGCGCGGGCGGCATCAAGCCGTGCGTCTCCGCGTTCGTGGGCGACCAGTTCAGCAAGGAGCAGGAGCACCTGCTGCAGCGCGCGTACGGCTGGTTCTACTTCTCCATCAACGCCGGCTCGATCGGCGGCCAGGCCCTCATCCCGAAGGTGCTCGCCTGGTACGGCCCGGAGTGGGCGTTCGGCGTGCCCGGCCTGGCCATGGCGCTGGCCCTGGGCATCTACGTCATCGGCCGGAAGCTCTACGTGAAGGTGCCGCCCACCGGAAAGGACCCGAACAGCTTCGGCGCCGTCCTGATGTCGAGCGGCGTCAACCTCAAGGCCGCGGAGCAGCGGTTCCCCCCGGATGCGGTGAACGGCGTGCGGGCCACCCTGCGCGTGCTGCTGGTGTTCCTGCCCTGCGTGGCGTTCTGGTCGCTCTTCTACCAGTACGGCTCCACCTGGGTGCTCCAAGCGGAGAAGATGGACCTCCAGCTCGGGTCGTGGGGGGCGCTGGAGTCGTCGCAGATCAGCACGCTCAACGCGCTGTTCGTGCTGCTGCTCATCCCCATCGTGAACCGGATCTACGCCACCCTGGAGAAGCGTGGGGTCAAGGTGACCCCGCTGCGGAAGATGACCCTGGGGATGTACATCACCGCGCTGGCCTTCGTGTCCGCCGCGCTGGTGGAGACATCGATCGCCTCCGGCGCCCACCCACACGCCCTCTGGCAAGGGTTCCAGTACTTCTTCGTCAGCCTGGGCGAGGTGCTGGTGTCGATCACCGCGCTGGAGTTCGCCTACACCCAGGCGCCGCCCAGCATGGAGAGCACCATCATGAGCCTGTGGTACGTCACCATCGCCGGGGGCAGCTTCCTCACCGGGGTCATCTCGC
>DATBSS010000737.1:0-11587 GCA_036559665.1 Myxococcaceae bacterium | reverse complement strand
GCGGACGTGTCAGGGGAGGCGACGACGCTGAACAACATGGGCAGGGTGTACGACGCGCTTGGTGAGAAGAAGAAGGCGTTGGAGTACTACGAGCAGGCCAGGCTCCTCTTCGTCCGAGTCAATGACCCATGGAATCTCGCGGTCGTTCTCGATGGCCTTGGAGTGCTGTTGCTCTCGCTCGGTCGCCCGGCGGAAGCCACGGCTCGATTCCGCGAGGCCGCAGCGCTCTACCTCCGGCGCCCCGACAAGGATAAGGCAGTGGGCAGTCTTCTCCTTGCGCTCGATGTCGCGTGTAAGCATCGACTGCTTCCCGCCGGTCGAGAAGTGCTCGATGACTTGCGGGAGGCCGGCATTCCAGAGGGAGACCTCGCCTTGGCGGAGGCGAGGCTGCTCGGTCACGCTGGTGCCGAGCGGTCTGCGGTCGAGGCGGCTTGGCGCAAGGTGCTCGCCGGAGCAGGGGGCCTCAATGGCGAGGCGCGCGAGGCGCGGGAACGAGTCGCCCGTGCGGGGTTCGAACGTGCGTCCCGTGGCGCCGCCTGGAAGGGCTGCGCCGGGGTACTCGTAGCGCGCGTCATTGCCGATAGTCCTGCCGCGTCGCTAGGCCTGCGCGCCGGGGATATCCTCCTGCGTTACGGCGAGGACTGCCTCGACGAACCCCGCGATCTCATCGAACGTGTCGCCAGATCTGCGCCGGAGGCGGCCATTCCGATCGAATTGTGGCGCGATGGCCGGGTAGTCCCTCTCCGGGGTAAAGGAGGCAGGCTCGGCGTGGCGCTCGAGGCGTTCTGATCACGCGAGGCCGGGCTGGCTCACAACTCGAACTTCAGAGGCTTGATCTTCCAGATCTCCTCCGCGTACTGCTTGATCGTCCGGTCCGAGGAGAACTGCCCCACCCGCGCCACGTTGAGGATGGCCATCTTCGCCCACACGTCCTGCTGCAGGTACGTGTCCTCCACCCGCTGGTGCGCGTCCGCGTAGGCGGCGAAGTCCTCCAGCACTAGGTACCGGTCCTCGGTGAGGAGCGACTTCACCAGTGGCGCGAAGAGGTCCTTGTCCTCCGGCGAGAAGAAGCCGCGGGAGATCAGGTCCAGCGCCTCCTTCAGCTCCGGGTTCGACTCGTAGACGGCGCGGGGCCGGTAGCCCTCGTTCTTCTTCCTCACCACCTCGTCCTCGGTGAGCCCGAAGAGGAAGAAGTTCTCCTTCCCTACCGCGTCGCGGATCTCGATGTTGGCGCCGTCCAGCGTCCCCACCGTCAACGCCCCGTTCAGCGCGAACTTCATGTTCCCCGTCCCGGACGCCTCCTTGCCCGCGGTGGAGATCTGCTCCGACACGTCCGCGGCCGGGATGATCCGCTCCGCCAGCGACACCCGGTAATTCGGAAGGAAAGCCACCTGGACGCCGCTCTGCACCGCGCTGGCGTTCACCACCTCGGCGATGCCGTTGATCAACCGGATGACCAGCTTGGCCATGTGGTAGCCCGGCGCCGCCTTCCCGCCGAACACGAACAGCCGCGAGTGCTTGAGCTTGCTCCGCCCCTCCCGCGCCCGGTTCCAGAGCACGATCACGTGCAGCGCGTTCAACAGCTGCCGCTTGTACTCGTGCAACCGCTTCACCTGCGCGTCGAAGATCGCCTTCGAATCCACCGACAGCCACATGAGATCCCGCACGTGCCGCGCCAGCGCGTCCTTGTTGGCCTGCTTGATCCGCCGGAACTCCTCCCGGAAGGCGGCGTCTTCGGCCCACGGCTCCAGCCCTCGCAGCTGGTCCAGGTCGGTGATCCACTTGCTGCCGATCTTCGAGGTGATCAGCGCGGACAGCTCCGGGTTGCACAGGTGCAGCCAGCGTCGCGGCGTCACCCCGTTGGTCTTGTTGTTGAACCGCTCCGGGAACATGTCCGCGAAATCGTGGAACAGGTTCTTCTTCAGCAGCTCCGTGTGCAGCGCCGCCACCCCATTGATGCTGTGGGACCCCACCACCGCCAGGTTCGCCATCCGCACCTGCTTCTCGTTGCCTTCCTCGATCAGGCTCATCCGCCGCATCCGGTCCGGCTCGAACGGGTATTTGATCTGCACCTGCCGGAGGTGGCGCGCGTTGATGTCGTAGATGAGCTCAAGGTGCCGGGGCAGGAGCCTCTCGAACATCGCCACCGACCACAGCTCCAGCGCCTCCGCCAGCAGCGTGTGGTTCGTGTACCCGAACACCTGCACCGTGATGTTCCACGCCTCGTCCCAGCTCAACCGCTTCTCGTCGATCAGCACCCGCATCAGCTCCGGGATGGCGATCGACGGGTGCGTGTCGTTCATCTGGATGGCGACCTTCTCCGCGAACTGGGAGAAGTCGGTGTGCGACTTGAGATACCGGCGCACGATGTCCGCGATGGAGCAGGCCACGAAGAAGTACTGCTGCCGGAGCCGCAGCTCCTTGCCGAAGGCGAAGTTGTCGTTGGGGTAGAGGACCTTGGAGATCACCTCCGAGTCGTTCTTCTCCACCACGCTGCGCTCGTAGTCGCCGTCGTTGAACACCTTGAGGTCGAACTCGGCGGAGGCGCGCGCCTGCCAGAGCCGCAAGGTGTTCACGGTGTTGGTCCCGAACCCGGCGATGGGCATGTCGTACGGCACGCCCAGCACCGTCTTGCCGCCCACCCAGCGCGCCACCGGCCGCCCCTGGGCGCTCTGGTGGTGCTCCACGTGCCCGTAGAAGCGGACCGCCACCGCCTTCTCCGGCCGGACGATCTCCCATGGCGTCCCGAAGCGGAGCCACTCGTCGGCGCGCTCCACCTGGTGCCCGCCCTCGATGTCCTGGGCGAAGATGCCGAACTCGTAGCGGATGCCGTAGCCCATTCCGGGCAGCGACAGCGTGGCCATGGAGTCCAGGAAGCACGCCGCCAGGCGCCCCAGGCCACCGTTGCCCAGGCCCGCGTCCGGCTCCATCTCCAGCAGCGCGTTGAGGTCCACGCCTGCCTCGCGGAACGCCTCCTGCGCCGCGTTCATCAACCCGGTGGCGATCAGGTTGTTCCCCAGCGCGCGCCCGAGGAGGTACTCGGCGGAGAGGTAGTACGCGCGCTTGACGGCCTTCTCGTAGTACTCGCGCTGCGTCTGCACCCACCGCTCCGCCAGCCGGTCCCGCACGGTGAGCGCCAGCGCCTGGAAGCGGTCGTAGGTGGTGGCGGTCTCGGCCGCCTTCCCGCGCGAGTATTCGACGTGGTCCAGGAACGCCCGGAACAGTCCGCCGGCGTCCGCCGGTGCGCTCGTGCCGAGGTGGGTGGGCGGGCCGCCTTCCGGGCGGCCGGCTTGGCTGATGGGGGTGGCCATATGGACACAGCGATATCGGATCCCCCGGCCCGCGCGAAGGGCCTTTGTTACGCTCCCTGGCCGATGACCTCGCTCGCTCGAACCGCCGCGGCCGCCGCCGTGGCGCTCCTCCTCCCGCTCGCTGTGCTGGCCGCCGGGCCCGCGCCGAAACCGGCCCCCGCCGCCGCGACGGATCCCCTGCTCTCCGCGCTCACCGAGGAGCTGTCCCGCTCCTTCAAGTCGCTCCAGTCCAAGCGCGACGCCGGCAAAGGCGAAGGCCTGTACTACCTCTCCTACCGCCTCAACGACGGCCAGTGGTTCCAGGAGACCGCCAGCTTCGGCGCGCTGGAGAACGCGGCGCCGTCGGACGACCCGCTGTCCGGCCGGGCGCGCTTCCTGGACGTGTCGGCACGGGTCGGCTCCCGGGCGATGGACAACACGCACCAGGTCCGCGACGAGCTGTCCTTCGAGGGCCGCGAGGGGGGCGGCGGCTACCTGCCCGTCGAGGACGACCTCCCGGCGATCAAGGTCGGCATCTGGCGCGCCACCGACGCCGCCTACAAGGGCGCGGTGAAGCAGTTCATCAAGGTGCGGGCGAACCGGGCGGTGAAGGTGGAGGAGGAGGACAAGGCGGACGACTTCTCCCAGGAGAAGGCCCAGGTCCACGTGGGCCCGCGCGAGTCCACCACCATCGACCGCAAGGAGTGGCGCGACCGGCTCCGCCGCCTGTCGGCCATCTTCAAGGACCACTCCAAGATCCTCCGCTCCTCGGTGGGGATGCAGGGCGGCACCACCACCATGTACTTCGTGGACAGCGAGGGCGCCCGGGTGCGCGAGGGGCGCTTCTACGCGCGGGTCATGATCGCCGGCGCGGTGAAGGCGGACGACGGGATGGACCTGGACCTGTTCGACAGCTTCGAGGCCAAGTCGTCCGAACAGCTTCCCCAGGAGGCGGAGATCGAGGCGCGGGTCCGGCGGATGATCTCCCGGCTGGAGGCGCTGCGCGAGGCGCGGACGGTGGAGCCGTACTCCGGGCCGGCGATCATCACCAACCGGGCCGCGGGCGTCTTCTTCCACGAGATCTTCGGCCACCGGATAGAGGGCCACCGCCAGAAGGACGAGGACGAGGGGCGCACCTTCACCAAGAAGGTCAACCAGGAGGTCCTGCCGCCGTTCCTGAGCGTGGCGGACGATCCCACCCGCGGCCAGTACGGGTCGACCTCCCTCAACGGCTACTACCAGTTCGACGACGAGGGCGTGCCCGCCCAGTCCGCGAAGCTGGTGGAGAACGGCGTGCTCAAGGGGTTCCTGCTCGGGCGGTCGCCCATCGACGGCTTTCCCCGCTCCAACGGCCACGGGCGCGCGCAGCCCGGGATGCAGCCGGTGGCGCGGCAAGGGAACCTCATCGTGGAGTCCTCGAAGTCGATGCCCTTCGCCAAGCTGCGCGAGCTGTTGATCGAGGAGGCGAAGCGGCGGGGCAAGCCGTACGGCCTGATCTTCGACGACATCGCGGGCGGGTTCACCTTCACGCGCGCCGGCTCGCTGCCGCAGGCGTTCAAGGTGATGCCGCTGATAGTGACGCGGGTGTTCGCGGACGGCCGCCCGGACGAGCTGGTGCGCGGGGTGGACATCGTGGGCACGCCGCTCACCTCGTTCGAGAAGATCCTCGCCACCGGCGATGACCCGGCGGTGTTCAATGGCTACTGCGGCGCGGAGTCCGGCTTCGTCCCGGTGTCCGGCGTGGCGCCCAGCCTGCTGGTGGCGGAGATCGAGGTGGAGCGCCGCGCCAAGGGCCACGAACGGCCGCCGCTGCTCCCGCCGCCGTTGAAAGCGCCCACCACGAAGGCGGTCACGGGCGGGGTGACGCCATGGTGACCCGGGCCCTCGCGCTGGTGCTGGCTTTCGCCGCGGCCCCGGCCTCGCCGCCGGCGGGCAAGGCGGTGATGCCGAAGGTGCAGCCCAGGCCGCCGCCGCTGGAGCCGGACCCGGTGCTGCGCGCGCTGCGCGACGAGCTGGGGCGCGCCCAGCAGCTCAAGATGGAGCGGATGGACCGCCCGTACCACGTGAGCGCGTCCGTCAACGAGAGCGAGTCGTTCCAGGTCTCCGCCAGCTTCGGCGCCCTGGTGGCGCGCGGCGGCGGGCGGGACGCCACCACCACCGTCGACGTGCGGGTGGGCGACCCGTCGCTGGACAACACCAACTTCGCGGACCGGGACGACTTCTCGTTCCTGATGCGGATGGAGCGCGGCGGGGCCGACCCGGCCGAGCCGGACTACGACGCCCTCCGCCAGGCGCTGTGGATGAAGTTCGACGACGCCTACAAGAGCGGGGTGGAGGCCATCGCCAAGAAGCGCGCCTTCCTCGAGACGCGGCAGGTGAAGGACCGGCCGCCGGACTACGGGCCGGCGAAGACCATCTCGCTGTTGCTCCCGCGCGAACGCTTCAGCTCCGACGAAGCCCGCTGGACCGCGCTGGTCAAGCGCGCCTCCGCCGCCTTCCGGGAGAGCGCGGTGGCCCAGAGCGGCGACGCCAGCTTCAAGTCGGAGCTGCTCCACCAGACGCTGGTGACCTCCGACCCCGCCGAGCACCGTTTCCCCGAGCGCTACGCCACCTGGAACCTCCGCGCCTCCGGGCAGGCGCCGGACGGGATGGAGGTGGAGGCGCGCTACCAGCTCATGGTCCGGGCCGAGAAGGACCTCCCGCCGGACGAAGAGCTGGTCAAGGCCGCCCAGAAGCTGGCGGCGCGGCTGGACGCGCTCTCGAAGGCGCCGGTGGCCTCTGACGACTACGTGGGGCCGGTGCTCTTCGTGGGCCGCGCGGCCTCCACCTTCTTCCTCAAGACCGTGGGGGACCCGCTCAGCCAGCCCCGCTCGGACCTGGGCGACGCGCGGTCCGGCCGGCTGGTGGAACGGGTGGGCAAGCACATCGCCTCGAGGCAGCTCACCGTGCGCGACGACCCCACGCAGACCGGGTGGCGCGGGCAGCCGCTGCTGGGGCACTTCCCCATCGACGACGACAGCGTGGCACCGGTGCCCATCACCCTCATCGAGCAGGGCCTGCTCAAGACCTACTACATGAGCCGCGTCCCCACGGACCGGGTGCGCGAGAGCAACGGCCACTCGCGGGCCGGGAAAGGGTCGGTGGGAAATTTGTTCGTGGAGACCTCGGAGCCGTCCAGCCGCGCGCAGATGAAGCGGAAGCTGATCGAGCTCGCGCAGGAGGAGGACCTCGACTACGGGCTGATGGTGGAGGAGTTCGACGACATGGGCGAGGGCCGGGGCTTCGGCGCCGGACCCAGCGGCGTGCTCTTCCCCACGCCGCTGGTGGTGTGGCGCGTCTACCCGGACGGCCGCGAGGTGCTGGAGCGCGGCACGCGGTTCAAGCCGTCGACCTTCCGCCTGCTGAAGGAGATCGTCATGCTGGGGGACGACCCGGCGCTCACCAACACGCTCCAGCGCGGGCAGCACGTCTCGGTGGTCGCGCCCAGCGTCCTGGTGCGGGTGATGGAAGCCCAGAAGCAGAGGGAGGAGTTCGAGCGCCCGCCGACGCTCGCCCGCCCCTCGTTGTAGCTGGCCGTTGGCTGCCCCGGTGTCCACTGTTGGGAGGACCGGGGAGGACGAGCCATGAAGAGGCTGATCCAGGGGCTGGGCGTGGGAGCGTTGCTCCTCACGTCGGCATGTTACGTGCCCGCCTACGGGGCGCACGTGACGTATCGGAGCTACGGCGGCTATGGCGGGTCGGGCGTGGACACGCTCACGGCCGCGGACCAGTGCCGCCGCCAGGCGTACGCGCGGGGCTGGCGGTACCTGCGCGAGGAGTACGTGGACGTGACCGGCCCGTACACGGTGCGGTTCCGGTTCCTGGCGGATGGGCCGGTGCCGTTCCGCAGCTCCATCACCTGCTACTACGACGGCCGGACGAACATCGCGCAGATCCGGTAAGGCGCGCCGGGCCTGCTAGATTCGCGGGCCCATGTCCGACGACTTCGAGATGGCGGACGGGTCGACCCCGGACGCGCAGCCGCTGTCGGCGGAGGCGGGGAAGAAGTTCCCGCTCTCCGCCTTCACCTTGCTGGCCGGGGGCGACGTCTTCGAGATGGTGAATGGGAGGCCGCCCGCGGACGGACCGCCGCGCGCGAAGGCGTACGTGCAAAAGGCGATCATCGTGGACCGGCGCGGTACCGGGGCGGAGTACGAGGACCGCATCCGGTCCGAGATGGTCCGGCAGCTCACCGGCAATCCCCAGCTCGTCTCGCGCCTGGAGGCGGCGCGGCCCATCTCCGTGGACGTCATTCCCGAGGGCGTGTCGATGGCGAAGTACGGCTACCCCAAGGGAGTCTCCCGCAACGCGTCCGGGTTGTTCTGGGACCATCCGGACTGGCCGAAGGCGCGGATCGCCTTCCGGCAGGAGCGGTTGCTCACCGAGGGACACCTGGTGGTGCACGAGATGGCGCACGCCATCTCCTTCCTCGCCTTCACGCAGGAGGAGCGGGACTCCGTCTACCGCATCATGCTCCCCACCTACCGGGCGCGGATCGCGGTGGACGAGGTGTTCGCCATCTACAGCGAGCGCGAGTTCCAGAACGCCTTCCGCGACATCGACAAGAAGGCGCCCGGCGTCTACGGGATGGCCAGGCAGCGGTGGAACGAGAACCACGTCTTCACGCGGTTCGTCCGCAACCTCTACTTCCCCTACAAGCCGCTGGCCGGGCCGAGGGTGTCGGGGATGGGCGGGCCGAACCTGTTCGGGTGAGTCAGGACTGGCGCTGCCGCCACTGCCGGACGGCCTGGAGCGCCTCCGCGTCGCCGCTCCTCAAGAGCAGCTCTGTGATCTCCTGCGAGAGCCACCGCGCGTCCTTCGGCAGCGCGGAGAGCACCCGGCCCAGGAGGCTCAGGCCGGTGGGTCCCCTGGCGGCGAGCGCCTTCACGGTCTCGCCGGGTGGCGTCCCCCCCCGGAAACTGGCGATCAGCTTCTCGATGGTCGGGAACGCGGCCTCGACGCCGCCGTCGACGAGCATCCGCATCAGCTTGTCATCGTCCGGGTTCGAGGCCAGCTCGACCCCGGCAAGCTGCGCCAGGAGGAAGGCTGGGCCGGCCGGGTCGCCGAGCCGGCAGAGCGCTTCCGCGGCGGTGAGCTTCACGTCGGCGCTGGCGTCGGCGAGGGCCTTGGTGAGCGCCGGGACGACGGCGCCGTCGCCCAGCTTCCCGAGCGCGCGCGCCGCCACCATCCGCACGCGCGGGAGGTCGCCGGCCAGGAGATCCGCCAGCGCAGAGGCCGCGGAGCGTTCCTTGAGTCGGCCCAGGCCCTCGGCCGCATAGAAGCGCACGTACTCGTCGGGATCGACGAGCGCCGTTTTCAGGGCCGCGGCCACGCCATCCCCGCCGACCTTGCCGAGCGCGTTCGCCGCCGCGGCCCGGATCGACTCGTCCGGATCCTTCAAGGCCGCCGAGAGCGGCTGGACCACCCGTGGGTCCTCCGCGTTCCCGAGCGCCGTGACCAGCACCGCCCGCTCGGAGGACCTCAAGTCCGTTCGCTCCTTCAGCAGCGCCAGGACCTCGGGGACCGCGGCCGGTCCAACCTCACTCAGCGCCGTGGCGAAGTTGTCGAGCTTGTCGGGATTGCGCTCCTGGACAACGTCCTCGAGCAGGCCCCGGATGATGCGGGGGTCTTTCTGGTCGGGGAACGCCCGGGCCGCCGCGATCCGCACGTCCGCGAGCGGATGCGAGAGCGCGCTCGCCAGCGCTTCCCGGGCCTCGGCGCCCTGGGCCTGGGAGAGCGTGGTCACCGCCGCGAGCCGCTCCTCGGCGTTGAGGCTGTCCAGCGCCCGGATCGCCTCCGGCACCGGTCCATCCCCGACCGGCGCGACCTTCCGCGTGGCCTCCGCCTTCGTGAGCTCGACCAGCAACTTGTCCCACGGCCGCGCCTTGTCGGTGAAGTCGAGCCGCTGGAGCACCCGGAGCCTGGGGTGGAGCTCCACGTTCTCCAGGGCGATCGGGATCACCCGAACGCCGGCGCCGAGCGCGAACGACCACTCGTAGGTGACGTATTCGGACTTCCGCGACTCGGCCGTGAGCACCAGGACCAGCGCGTGCGCGCCCCGGATGGCGACATCCAGCTTGTCTCCCCAGTCGTCCCCCGCGCTCAGCATGTCCACGTCGAGCGAGACGGTGTGCCCTGCCTTCTCCAGCTTCGCCTGCACGACCTCCGCGAAGTCCTGGTCCTTCCGCGAGTAGCTGATGAAGACGTGCGCCATGGTCAGCGGCGCGCCGCCACCACCGCCGGCCCATCCAGCTGGGTGGCCAGCCGCGCCACCTCCGCATTGAACCGCGGCAGCTGCGCCTTTGCCACCGGCTCCGCCCGCGGGGACGGCAGCTTGAGCGGGTTGATGAACGCCCCCGCCTTCTTGAGCGCGAAGTGGAGGTGCGGCCCGGTGCTCCTCCCCGTCGTCCCCGTGTAGGCGATCACCTGCTTCTGCTGCACGCGCGCGCCTGTGCGCATGCCGGCGCCGAACGCGGAGAGGTGCAGGTAGCAGGTCTCCAGCTGGTTCAGGTGCTTCAGGCAGACGTGCTTCCCGGCCGCCGGGTCATAGGTGGCCTTCACCACCGTGCCGTCGCCGATGGCCCACACCGGCGTGCCCACCGGCGCCGCGTAGTCCACGCCGTTGTGCTCCTTCCGGTAGTGGAGGACGGGGTGGAAGCGCGAGCCGAAGCCGGAGGTGACCACCGCGAACTTGAGCGGGCTCTTAAGGAACGCCTTGCGCGCGGAGGCCCCGTCTTCCTGGAACCAGGAGGCGACGCCGCCTTGAGGGGTGAATCGGAAGACGCGCTTGTGGCCCACGGCCGCGCCCCGGTAGTCCGCCGCCAGGACCTCGCCGTAGCGGAGGAGCCGGCCGCCCACGTACTCCTTCTCCACCACCGCGCGCACCACATCGCCGTTGCGCACGTCCTGGTAGAAGTCGATGTCCCAGGCGAACACCTCGGAGAGCATCATGGCGATCATGGGGTCCTCGCCGGAGGCCAGCGCCGACTCGTAGAGCGAGGACTCCACCCGCAGCTCCACCGCCTCGACCTTCTTCTCCACCTCCAGCTTCCGCTTCCACCCCACCAGGCGGTCCCCCTCGCGGTGGACCTGCCACTCATCGGCGGCGGACTGGCGGTAGTCGAAGTCCCGCAGCACGCCGTCCTCGAGCACCGCGCGGAACTGGTCGCCCGGGCGCGCCTTCCTCCAGTCGAAAGTGCCGGCGAGCGCCGCCACCACCGCGTCCACCTGCTCGGGGGTGAGGCCCGCGGCCCGCAGGGCCTGGGCGGCGTTGGCGTCCGTCTTCTCGACGCGGCGGTTGAGGATGCGGGTGGGCGAGGCGGCGGCGGAGGACGCGAGCAGCAGCCCGGCGGCTGCGGCGACGGTGGCGAGCTTCATGTCGGTAGCGGGATGTTACGAGTGAACGGCGCGGGCCCCAAACAAACCGCCGAGCCTGCTCCTTCCCCGGTCGGCTATAAGCCGCGCATGACGCAGAAGAAGGTGGTGGTGCTCGGCGCCGGGATGGTGGGGTCCGCGATGGCGGCGGACCTGGCCCCCCGGAGCGAATTCCAGGTCACGGTGGTGGACGGGCGGGCGGAGTCGCTGGAGCGGGTCCAGCGGAAGCTGGGCAGTGTCCGCACCCAGCGCGCGGACCTCTCCACCACGGAGGGGCTGATGGCCGCGGTGGGCCAGGCGGACCTGGTGCTGGGCGCGCTCTCCAGCACGCTCGGGTTGCGCACGCTGCAGGCGCTGGTGGAGGCGGGGAGGACCTACTGCGACATCAGCTTCATGGCGGAGAACGCCTGGGAGCTGAACGAGCTCGCCAGGCAGAAGGGCGCCACGGCGGTGGTGGACTGCGGGGTGGCACCGGGCGTCTCCAACCTGCTCGCCGGGTACGCCACCGCGCTCCTGGAGAAGACCGAAAGCATCGAGATCTACGTGGGCGGCCTCCCCGCCGAACGACGCTGGCCCTACGAGTACAAGGCCGGCTTCGCGCCGCACGACGTGCTGGAGGAGTACACCCGGCCGTCGCGCGTGGTGGAGCACGGCCAGGTGGTCATCAAGGAGGCGCTCTCCGAGCCGGAGCTGATGGACTTCCCGGTGGCCGGCACGCTGGAGGCGTTCAACACCGACGGGCTGCGCAGCCTGGCCTACAACCTCCAGGTCCCGTTCATGAAGGAGAAGACGCTCCGGTACCCCGGGCACATCGAGCTGATGCGGGTGCTGCGCCACACCGGGTTCTTCTCCAAGGAGCCCCTCCAGGTCGGCGGGGCGACCGT
>DATBSS010000736.1:0-7471 GCA_036559665.1 Myxococcaceae bacterium | reverse complement strand
GGGCATGCTGCCCGGGATCGTCGGCACGAGCGAAAGGCGAAGCCAGGTCTCGATATGCGGGTAGTTTTCGATCGCCTCAGCGTCTACCTCTGACAGGCGGTCGGCCTGAGCGCGCGCCAGTTCGAACCTATTCTTGTAGGCATCGGCGATCTCGCTCTCGGACAGTGGGCGATTCCTCGCGCCATCTCGCACGTAGTAGCGCAGACCGCCGTCCCTTGCTGCGTGTGGAGCGAAGGGGCTCTTGGGAATGGCGATCACGAAGACTCCCTGATCCGGCGACCCGCCGATCGGAATGGCTGCAATCTCGTAGTCCGGACGCGGGAAGACCCGATCCGCGATGATCTGCCGCATTCGACGCTCCTCGGCGTCAGTGACCTGAACCGGCGAAAGGATAGCGGCAATGTCGTTGCCCCCGATGCCGATGAGCAGCACGCCCCCTCTCGAATTCGCCATCGCTGCCACATCGGCCGCCAAGTCAGCCTGCCGGCTTTCCGCGTAGAGAGCCTCTTTGAAGTCCAAGTCGGCGTCCTCGCGGACGGGATCCGTTCCTGAGCGGCCTACAACTGCCTGGAGGTGCTTCTCCTCTAGGTTGTCGAGGCGAGCGCCAAGGAGATCCTCGATCCGAGGAAAGCGCGGGAGTCCCATCTGGTTGGCCCTCCGTAGACGAACGGCGCAAGCGCGAAGGTTCGCTCGGCAGAATGCATCAGCCGGTGCATCAGTTCCACCCGATGCACCCGCAAGAAGAAGCCCCGGCTCCGCAACCTCGCGAAACCGGGGCTTCTTTCTGAGCGGCGGACCGGGTTCGAACCGGCGACCCCGAGCTTGGGAAGGTCGGGACGGGAACGCGTCGCCTCGCCAAGGCAGGTCGTCCTCCTGACGGCAGTCGGGTCTCCCGTCTCGGCGATCCCCAGAAAACCAGCAGTACAGCCCTGGCCTGCTAGCGGCGCTTCGCCTTCTTCGCGGGGGCCTTCTTCTTCGCTACCTTGGCCTTGGCCTTCTTCGGCGAAGCCGGGGCCGGGGCCGAGGCCGCTGCGGCGGGCATGTGGCAGACCGCCTCGATCGGGTGGCCGTCGGGGTCGACCACGAACGCGCCGTAGTAGTGGGGGTGGTATTGCTCGCGCAGGCCCGGCTGGCCGTCGTCCCTGGCGCCGGCCGCCAGCGCCGCGACGTGGAACGCGTCCACCAGGGCGCGGTTCGCCGCCGCGAAGGCGATGTGCTGGGGCGCGGGGGAGACCGCTCCCGGCTTGAGGAAGAAGTAGGGCTTGCGGGTGTCCCCGAACCCGACGAACTCCCCGAAGTCCATCTTCACGCTGTAGCCGAGCGGCTTCAGCGCGGCGGTGTAGAAGGCCACGCTGGCCTTCAGGTCACGCACGGTCAAAGTGAAGTGGTCGATCATGGGCGCGGACGCTACGCTCATTCGCCCGTGACTGTCTCCGGCGCTCTTCGCGAAGGAACCCGCCGCGCCTTCTCCCGCGCCTGGCCGGCGCTGGCGCTCTTCGCCGCCGGGGCCGGGGAGCTGTTCGCCACCGCCGCCGCCCCGCTGGTCCTCCTCGAAGCCTTCCAGCGCGGCGACGCCCGGGTGCTGTGGTCCGGCGCCGCCGCCCTGTCCGCGGGGTTCCTGGGCTGCCGCGCCGCTCGCGCCGTCGTCCTCTACGCCGCCTTCGGCGCCGCCCCCGCCCGCGCGCTGGGCTACTTCGCCATGTCCGCCGCGCTGGAGCTCACCCTGCGCCTGTGGTGGTGGGCGGGGCTCCTGGCCTCGCTGGTGGCCTGGTTCAAGGAGGCGGGCGAGGGCGCCGCCGCCGCCCCGTCGCTCGCGCTGTCCGTGACCCTCTCCGGCGGGATGCTGCTCGCCCTCTTCGTGGCGCTCTGGTCCGACGTCGCGCTGGCCCGCTCCATCGCCCGGGACGAACCCTTCAGCGCCTCCCTGGCGGAGGCTGCCCGCTCCCTGGCCCAGCGCCCCTTCCCGCCGCTCGCCGTGGTGGCGGTGACCGGGATCGCCCGCTGGATGGTGGAGCTGGGCGGGTCCAGCGTGGCGGCGATGGCGGGCCAGGCGGGCTCGCCCGTGGCTTCACTCTGGGCGCGGGTGATCGCCGGGCTCACCACCGCGTTGGCCTGGGCGGTGCTGGAGCTGTCGCGGATCGGGGCGCTCCAGGCGCTGGACCGGGAGCCGCCGCCGGAGCCTCCTCCAGCGCCGGAGCCCGAAAAACCGGCTCCACCCCCCATCTTGGACGCCCTTCCCGTCGACGCCCCGGGAAGCGCTGGCTAGACTCGTCGACCCCCGATGGCCGGCCCCCATCCCGAACAGCGCTACACCATCCTCTGCGTCGACGACGAGCCCTCCGTGCTGGAGGTGCTCAAGAAGATGCTGGAGCGGCGGTACACCGTCCGCACCGCCTCCTCCGGCGCGGAGGCGCTGCCCATCCTCCGCGAGCGGAAGATCGACGTCCTGATCACCGACCAGAAGATGCCGCACATGACCGGCATCGAGCTGGTCACCGCGGCGCGCGGCGAGGGCATCGACATCACCACCATCCTCCTCACCGGCTACACCGAGCCGGAGGACCTGATCGCCGCCATCAACCAGGGGCAGGTCTACCGCTACGTCACCAAGCCCTGGGACTTCGGCGACCTGTTCATGACGGTGAAGAACGCCCTGGAGTTCACCCAGCTCCGGCGCGAGAAGGACCGCCTGCTCCACGCCCTCCACAAGCGGGTGGAGGCGCTCTCCTTGATGTACCAGGTGTCCCGCGAGCAATCGAACCAGGCGGTCACCTACGACGTCATCGTGGACCGGGTGCTCAACGCGGTGGCGCGCGTCCTCCCCTACGACTGCGCCGCCGCGCTGGTGGCGGTGGGCGACGGCACCTCCGCCATCCTGCGCCTCCGCTGCCACGGCGTGGTCTCCGACAAGGCGCTGCTGTGGGTGAAGGATTCGGCGATCGCCTCCTACCGCAAGCAGTCCGGGGTGCTGCTCACCGAGGACCGCCTCCACATCCACGTCACCGGCAGCGCCAGCCAGGAGCCCGGGCTGCCCGCCACCATGGCCAGCGCGCTCTCCGTGCCGCTTTTGGCGCAGAGCCGGCTGATGGGCACGGTGTCGCTCTTCTCCGCGCAGCCGGACCACTACACCGGCGAGGACGGCGAGCTGTTGGACGTGTTGGCCAACCAGACCACCGACGCCATCCTCACCCTGCGCGCCTCCGAGGAGGAGTCCCGCCGCCGCATCGAGCGGATGGTGGAGTCCATGGCGGACGGGGTGCTGCTCACCGACGAGAAGAACGACGTGGTGGTGGTCAACCCGGCGGCGCGGAAGATGCTCCACCTGCCGGACGAACCGCAGGACTGGGCCCCCCGCTACATCCAGGAGATCCTCGGCTTCCACCCGTTCGAGCTGATGCGCGGCTGGGAGTACGGCGGCTCGCAGGTGATCCGCCAGGAGCTCAGCCTCTACGAGCGCACGCTCCAGTCCACCGTCTCCCCGGTGGTGGACTCCCGCAACATCTTCCGCGGGGTGTGCGTGGTGCTCCGCGACATCACCGAACAGAAGCAGCTGGAGGAGCGCAAGGAGGAGTTCGTCTCCATCGTCAGCCACGAGCTGCGCACCCCGCTCACCTCCATCTCCGGCGCGCTGGACCTGGTGCTCAACTTTCTGGCCGGGGACATCAACGAGAAGCAGGCGCGCTACCTGCACATGGCCAAGGAATCCACGGACATGCTGAACAGCATCGTGGACGACCTTTTGGACCTCACCAAGCTGGCCAAGGGCAAGATGCGGATGAGCTTCGAGCTCATCTCGCTGGACGAGCTTCTGGGGAAGGCGGTGGAGAAGTACGGCCCGGCCTTCACCGACAAGCGGATCCGGGTCTCCACCGTCCTGCCTCCCTCGCCCCTGCGCTCGCTGGCGGACCCCCACCGCCTCAACCAGGTGCTCAACAACCTGCTCACCAACGCGGTGAAGTACACCGACGAGGACGGCGAGGTGCAGGTGGCGCTGGGCGCCCCGGATGGCGTCCCCGGCTACTCCGTGCTGTCCATGTGGAACTCCGGCCAGCCCATCGCCGAGCAGGACCTGGAGCGCATCTTCGACAAGTTCGAACAGGCCCGCTCCGCGCGGACCCGCACCTCCCGCGGCACCGGCCTGGGGCTGGCCATCTCCCGCAGCATCGTGCGCGCGCACGGCGGGCACATCTGGGCCGAGGCCATGGAGAACAGCGCCCGCTTCGTGGCGGTGCTCCCGGTGGAGCCCGGGGCGGAGTTCCTGGACCCGCCTGACGACACCGAGTCGGGGGTGAAGCGCCAGGCGCCGCCCCGCGGGCGGGTGCTGGTGGTGGACGACGACCCGTTCGCCGGCTTCGCGCTCAAGCACCTGCTGCTCTCGCGCGGCTACGCGGTGGTGGTGGCGCGGAACGCAGAACAGGCCATGTCGCTCGCCCGCCGCCACCGCCCCGAGGTGATCGTCTCGGACGCGCGGCTGACCGGGAGCGTGGACGGGGTGGAGCTGGCGGAGATCCTCCGCAACGACCCGGACACCCGCAACGCGTCCATCCTCCTGGTCTCCTCCACCGACGAGCGGGCGCGCGCGCTGCAGCGCGGCGCCAACGCCTTCCTGCTCAAGCCCATCTTCCAGGACAAGCTGTTCGCCGCGCTGGACTCCATGGTGCTGCGCGGGCGCTCCAGCCAGAAGCGGGGGCGGGTGCTGGTGGTGGACGACGACCCCCAGATCGCCGCCATCTGCGCCGAGGTGCTCTCCAACATGGGCTTCGAGGTGGCCACCGCCGGCAGCATCGCCGAGGCCAGGCGGTCGCTCCGGGAGCAGCGGCCGGAGCTGATGCTGCTGGACGTCACCTTGCCGGACGGGGAGGGCTTCGACTTCCTGGAGGAGCTGAAGGCGGAGCGCGCCTCCAGCCACCTCTCGGTGATCTTCATCTCCGGGCGCACCGAGACCGCCTCCAAGGTGAAGGCGCTCAAGCTGGGCGGCGACGACTACCTGGTCAAGCCGTTCGACGCCCTGGAGCTGGGCGCGCGGGTGGAGTCGGTGCTCAGGAGGCGCGAGCAGGAGATGGGCAGCTCGCCCACCACCCAGTTGCCCGGGTCCGCCGCCATCGAGCGCGAGACGCTCCGCCGCCTGCGCGAGAAGGCGCCCTTCGCCTTCTGCTACCTCGACCTGGACAACCTCAAGGCCTACAACGACTACTACGGCTACGCGAAGGCGGACGCGGTGGTGCGCCAGACCGGCGACCTGCTCCGCCAGGTGCTGGCCCACCTGGGAGATTCGAGCGACTTCCTCGGGCACGTGGCCGGCGACGACTTCGTGTTCATCACCTCGCCCGCCAACGTGGACCGGATCTGCCAGCGGTGCATCGAGGAGTTCGACCGGATCATCCCGCTCTACTACGACTGGAAGGACCGCGAGCGCGGCTACATCGAGGGCGACGATCGCTACGGCGAGAAGCGGCAGTTCCCCATCATGAGCGTCTCCATCGCCGCGGTGATGTGCGACGGCGTGTCCTCCAGCCACGCGCAGCTGGCGCGGCAGGCGGCTGATCTGAAGAAGCGCGCCAAGGCGATCTCCGGGAGCGTCTACCTGCGCAGCGACCGGGACCTCAAGACGCCGGCCAAGGGCGTCCCCATCGCCACCGCATGAAGCTCTACCAACAGCTCATCCTCTTCATGCTGGCCGCCACGGTGCTCCCGCTGGCGGTGGTGGGGTTCTTGCTCCTGCGCGGCGCGGAGGCGGAGATCGCCCGGCGCATCACCAGCGAGCAGCAGGCGCGCGCGACCGGCGCGGCGGAGGCCGTCTCCACCGAGCTTCTGGGGGCGGTGGAGTCCATCGCCCACTCCGCCGAGCAGTTCAACGTCGACTGGGCCACCGCCGACCCCGAGGTGCGCGACAGCCTGCTGAAGCTTCTCTACCAGCGCTCGGAGTCGGTGAGCGCGGTGGAGATGGTGGACTCGAACGGCGCGCTCGTGGCCGGGCCGCTGTTCGTCAAGAACGGGATGGGGAACCACCCGCCCTTCGCCTACGAGCAGGGCCGCGAGCGGCTCCAGCACGCCATCCCGGTCGGCTCCCTGGCCGCCGGGGGCAGGGGCCAGGCGGCGCTCAGCACCGTCTACCCGCACTCGCTGGGGACGATGGCGGCGCTGGCGGTGGCGGTGAAGCTCCAGGCGGAGAAGCACTCCCCCTTCGTGCTGGCGGAGCTGGGCCTGGGCAAGATGGACCAGGTGCTGGGCTCGCGCGCCACGCCGGAGAGCGGCCGCATCGACCTGGTGGACGGGGAGGGCAGGGTGGTGGCCAGCTCGGAGGCGCACGCGCTGCTGGAGCCGCTCCCCGCCGCGCTCTGGCAGCCGGTGCGCGAGGTGGTGCACGACGACGCGGTCCACAGCTTCTCCATCGTCACCCTGGGCGAGCCGTACCTCGTCTCGGCGCGCGCGGTGCACGGGCAGGTGGATCTCCTGGCGGTGATCTTCGTCCCGGAACGGGTGGCGCTGAAGCCGGTGCGCGCCATGCGCTGGACGGTGCTGCTCTCGGTGGGCGCCGCGCTGGTGGTCCTGCTGCTGGCGGGCGGCACCTTCACGCTGCGGATGAACCGGCGGATCGGCGCGGTGGCGAAGGGCGCGGAGTCGTTCTCCCAGGGGGACCTGGGCGCGCGCATCCCGGTCACCGGCGCCGACGAGCTGACCGACCTGTCGGAGACGTTCAACCGGATGGGCGGCGAGCTGGAGGCCGCGCGCGCCAAGCTGATGCGCTGGAACGACGAGCTGAGGCAGAAGGTGGAGGAGGCCACCCAGGACCTCAGGGACGCCCAGGCCCAGCTGCTGGAGAGCCAGAAGATGGCCGCCATCGGCCAGCTCGGCGCGGGGGTGGCGCACGAGATCAACAACCCGCTCGCCGGCATCCTGGGGAACACGCAGCTGCTGATGCTCGACCGCCCGGAGGAAGACCCGGACTTCGACACGCTCAAGAAGATCGAGCAGATGGCCAAGCGCTGCAAGGACATCACCCAGAACCTGCTCCGCTTCTCCCAGGCGCGCGAGAAGGGCGCGTTGCGCCCCATGGACCTCAACGCGGTGGTGCGGGACGCGTTCGCGCTCTCCGACCACCAGACGAGGGGCGAGGGCATCGCGGTAGTGGTGAAGCTCCAGCCCGGCGTGCTGATGGTGCAGGGCGACCCCGGCCACCTCTCCCAGGTGGTGCTGGCGATGATGCAGAACGCGCGCACCGCGATGATGAAGGCGCAGGTCAAGGAGCTGAAGATCGCCACCCGCGCCGAAGCGCAGAACGCGGTGGTGGAGATCACCGACACCGGCAAGGGCATCGCCCCCGAGCACCTCCCCCGCATCTACGACCCGTTCTTCACCACCAAGGACGTGTGGACCAACGTCGGGCTCGGGCTGTCGGTGGCCTACCGGGTGATCTCCGAACACCAGGGAAAGATCGACGTCGCCACCGAGGTCGGACGGGGGACCACCT
>DATBSS010000735.1:0-16017 GCA_036559665.1 Myxococcaceae bacterium | reverse complement strand
TGATCCCCTTCCGCTGCATCTGGGCGATGCAGTCGAACTGCTCGTCGCGCGGCACCTTGCCGTCGATCCGGTGGAGCTGCCAGAGGTCGATCCGGTCCACCTTCAGCCGCCGCGCGCTCATCAGCGCGCACTGTTCGAGGTACTCCGGCCGCCCCACCGGCAGCCAGCTCTGCGGCCCGTGCCGGGTCAGCCCGCCCTTGGTGGCGATGACCATCCCCTTCGGGTACGGCGCCAGCACCTCCGCCAGGAGGTCTTCGCTGACGTTCGGCCCGTAGGAGTCCGCGGTGTCGATGAAGTCGATCCCCAGCTCGGGGACGCGCTTGATCGTCCGCTTCGCCTCGGCCGGATCCGGCGGTAGGCCCCAGATTCCCTGCCCGGTGACGCGCATCGCCCCGAACCCGAGGCGATGCACGGCCATGTCCCCACCGACGCTGAACGTCCCACTCA
Organism: Myxococcaceae bacterium; assembly: GCA_036559665.1. GTDB lineage: Bacteria > Myxococcota > Myxococcia > Myxococcales > Myxococcaceae > DASRBA01. The sequence continues at coordinate 15,570 of DATBSS010000735.1, read as the reverse complement.
CGAGACGATCCAGGTGTCCCCGTCGTGCAGCAGCTTCTCGATGCTGCCCACGCCCTTCTTGGCGGTGACGTCCTCGAGCTGCTTGACCTCCAACTCGTGGTGCACCGGCCGGTCGACGGCGCGGAGCACGCCCACCGGGGTGGGCATGGTGGGTGGTTCGAGCTGGGCGATCATGAACGCCAGCGCGGGGTCCGCCTTCTCGTTCCAGACCAGGATGTCCTTCTCCTCCACCCCGTTCTGGCCGACGGTGACGATCTCCGGGTGGAACCCGTTGAGCCGCACGCCCTTCTTCTTGTCCTTGCCGAAGAGGACCGGCTTGCCGTGCTCCAGCTTGATCTGCATCTCCTCCTTCACCGCCTTGCCGGTGATGCCCTCCCAGGCGAAGTCGTTGAAGACGTTGCAGTTCTGGAGGATCTCCACGAACGCGGAGCCCTTGTGGTGGGCGGCGCGGTGGATGACCTGCTGCATGTGCACCGGCTCCACGTCGATGCAGCGGGCCACGAACGTCGCCCCGGCGCCGAGCGCCACGTGCAGCGGGTTGAACGGCGCGTCAATGGAGCCGTAGGGCGTGGACTTGGCGCGCTTGCCCATCTCCGAGGTGGGCGAATACTGCCCCTTGGTCAACCCGTAGATCCGGTTGTTGAAGAGCAGGATCTTGAGGTCCACGTTGCGGCGGAGCGCGTGGATGAGGTGGTTGCCGCCGATGGAGAGGCCGTCCCCGTCACCGGTCACCACCCAGATCTGCAGGTCGGGCCGGGTGATCTTCAGCCCGGACGCGATGGTGGGCGCGCGGCCGTGGATGGTGTGGAACCCGTACGTGTTCATGTAGTACGGGAACCGGCTGGAGCAGCCGATGCCGGAGATGAACACCACGTTCTCCCGCGGCACGCCCAGCTCTGGCATCACCTTCTGCACCTGCGCCAGGATGGAGTAGTCGCCGCAGCCGGGGCACCAGCGGACCTCCTGGTCGGACTGGAAGTCCTTGCGGGTGAGCGCCGGCTTCCCGCCTACGGGCTGCCCGTTCTTGTCAATTGCGATTGCCATCGATCTGCTCCTCGATCCGGGCGACCAGCTCGGACACCTTGAACGGCTTCCCCTGCACCTTGTTGATCCCCTTCGCGTCCACCAGGTACTTCGCGCGGAGGATCATGCACAGCTGCCCCAGGTTCATCTCCGGCACCAGCACCCGCTTGAACTTCTTCAGGATGCCGCCCAGGTCGGGCGGCAGCGGGTTCAGCCAGCGCACGTGGACGGCGCTCACTGACCGCCCCTTGGCGCGCAGCCTCTCGGTGGCCTGGAAGATGGCACCGTAGGTGGAGCCCCAGCCCACGATCAGCGTGTCGCCGCCCTGCTCGTCGCCGTAGATGACGGTGGGCGGGATGTCCTGCGCGACCTTGGCCACCTTGTCGGCGCGGGTGTGGACCATCTGCTCGTGGTTGATGGGGTCGTAGGAGACGTTGCCGGTGATCTGGTCCTTCTCCAGGCCGCCGATGCGGTGCTCCAGGCCCGGCGTGCCCGGCCTCACCCAGGCGCGCGCCATGGTCTCCGGGTCGCGCGCGTAGACCTGGTAGCCGTTGGGGTCGGTCCGGAACTTCACCTCGATGGCCTTGATCGACTTGGCGTCCGGGATGAGCCACGGCTCCTGCCCGTTGGCGATGTAGCCGTCGGTGAGGAGGATGACCGGGGTCATGTACCGGATGGCGGTGCGGGAGGCCTCGATCACCGCGTCGAAGCAGTCCGAGGGCGAGTTGGCCGCCAGCACCGGCAGCGGGGACTCGCCGTTGCGGCCGTGGATGGCCTGCAGCAGGTCCGCCTGCTCGGTCTTGGTGGGCAAGCCGGTGGAGGGGCCGCCGCGCTGGATGTTGATGATCACCACCGGCAGCTCGGCGGTGAGGGCCAGGCCAATGGCCTCCTGCTTGAGCGCGATGCCCGGGCCGGAGGAGGTGGTGTACGCCAGCGAGCCGCCGAACGAGGCGCCGATGGCCGACCCGATGGCGGCGATCTCGTCCTCCGCCTGGAAGGTCGAGAAGTTGAAGTTCTTGTGCTTCGACAGCTCGTGGAGCACGTCCGAGGCGGGGGTGATGGGGTAGCTGCCCAGGAAGCCCTTGAGCCCGGAGAGCTGGGTAGAGGCGAGGATGCCCAGCGCCAGGCCCTCGTTGCCGGTGACGTTCCGGTACGTGCCCGGGGCGATAGCGGCGCGCTTGACCTGGTAGGTGAAGCCGAAGATCTCCGCCGTCTCGCCGAAGTGGTAGCCGGCCATCAGCGCCTTCTCGTTGCCGGCGGCGACCTCGGCCTTCTTGGCGAACTTCTCCTTGATGAAGCGGCGGGTCGGTTCGGTGGGGCGCCCGTACATCCAGAGCATCATCCCCAGCGCGAACATGTTCTTGGACCGGCCGACGTCCTTGGTGTTCAGCCCGGAGCCCTCCAGCGCCTTCTCGGTCAGCTTGGAGATGTCGACCTGGAAGAGCTTGTACTTGGAGGTGAGCGCGGGGTCCTGGAGCGGGTTGGAGGTGTACCCCGCCTTGGTGAGGTTGTTCTCGTTGAAGGCGCTGGTGTTGACGATCAGCATCCCGCCGGACACCAGGTCCGGGAGGTTGGTCTTCAGCGCCGCCGGGTTCATCGCCACCAGCACGTCCGGCTGGTCGCCCGGCGTGTAGACCGGCTGGGTGGAGAACTGGATCTGGAATCCCGAGACGCCGGGAAGCGTTCCCGCGGGTGCGCGGATCTCCGCCGGGAAGTCTGGAAACGTTTGCAGGTCGTTCCCGGCGATGGCGGAGGCGCGGGTGAACTCCGAGCCGGTGAGCTGCATGCCGTCTCCGGAGTCCCCGCAGAAGCGGATGGTGACCCCCTGGATCTCCTTCAACGGCTTGGGCGGCGCGGATGAAGCGGTCGGTGTCGGGCTTTGAGTGTCCATGCTCTCGTGCGTTCGCGGGCTCGAGGCCGAAGCCGGCCTGGGCTCAACCCGCTCCCCCTCCTCTCTTATTCGGTCCTGACTCGACCATCAAGTAACGTCCAGCCGGATGGACCGCCTGGACGTGGCCACGCCGGAACGGGTGGCGCTGGACCTTCCGCTGGCCGGCATCGGCACGCGGGCGCTCGCCTACCTGGTGGACGCGGCGGCGCTCTTCTCGGTGTGGGTGGTCGCCTATTTCGTCCTCTCACTGCTGGTGTCGGACGTGTTGGGGTTCTTCCAGGGATTTTCCGGGTTGGCCCAGGCGCTGCTGGTGGGCGGGGCGTTCTTCGCGCAGTGGGTCTACTGGACCGCCTGCGAGGTGGCCTTCGGCGGCAAGACGCTGGGCAAGCGGGTCCTCCGGATCCGGGTGGCGCGGGCGGACGGCTCCCCTCCCGGCGTCCTGGAGTCCGCGGTGCGGAATTTCTGCCGCGCCATCGACTTCCTGCCCGCGCTGTACTTCGTGGGCCTGATGACGGCCCTGGTGAGCGGCCGTAGCCAGCGGTTGGGCGACCTCCTGGCCGGAACGGTGCTGGTGCGCGACGCCGAGGTGGCGCTGCCCCACTACGAGGCGCCGGCCCCGCAGGGTGCGGCCGGGCCGCCGCTCTCCCCCCGCCAGGTGGACCTGGTGCGGGCCTTCCTGGAGCGCGCGCCCACCTTCGACCCGGAGGCGCGGCGCCGCCTGGGCCGCCGGATGATGGACCGCTTCGGCACCAGCCTGTCGGAGGCGGAACGGGCGGCGCTGAGCGCCACCCTGGGCGACCCGGGTGCCTGAGCCCGAAGGAAGCGGCCGCAGGCCGCCGCCTCAGCGCCCCCTGGGTTCGGGGGCCGAGGCCCGCGCGAGAGAGCCCATCGCCGCCTTCGCCGCCCGCCGCCGCCCCGACTGGGATGCGCTGGCGCAGCTGCTGCGGAAGCTGGACGCGCGCCGGCTGGAGTTGGCGGAGGTGGAGGCGCTGGACCGGCTCTACCGGCGCGCCGCCTCGGACCTGGCGCGCGCACAGCGGGACTACGCGGGGACGGAAGTCCAGCGCGCCCTCAACGCGCTCTGCGCCCGCGCCTACGCCCGCATCTACCGGACGCCGCGGGACCGGGGCGCGGCGCTGCGCCGCTTCTACCGGGTGGAGCTGCCGGCGCTGGTCCAGGCGGAGCGGCGCTTCGTGCTGGCCAGCGCGGCGCTCCTGCTCCTCGGCGTGGCGGTGGGCGCGCTGGCGGTGATGGCCCAGCCGCCCGGCGCCGAGACGCTGGTCCCGGAAGCCGTCCGCCAGTCGGTGGACGAGGGCGAGATGTGGACCGACGTGCTCTCGCTCTCGCCGCCGGAGGCGGTGGCCTCCCGCATCGCCACCAACAACCTGGCGGTGGTGGTGGCCACCTTCGCCGGGGGCCTGCTGTTCGGCCTGGGAACGGGCGCCACGCTGCTCTTCAACGGCGCGCTCCTGGGGGCGGTGGGGGTGTACTGCGCGCGCCACGGGATGCTGGGGCGGCTCCTGCTGTTCATCGGCGCGCACGGGCCGGTGGAGCTGTCCGTCATCGTCCTCGCCGGCGCGGCGGGGCTGATGCTGGCGAACGCGCTCCTCGACCCGGGCGACCTTCCGCGCGGCGCGCACCTCCAGGCGCGGGGGCGGCGGGGGGCGGCGCTGGTGCTCGGGTGCGCGCCATTCCTGGCGCTGATCGGCCTGGTGGAGGGGTACGTCAGCCCGGCGCCGTTCCTGCCCGGCTGGGCGAAGGTCGCCGCCGGCGCGGCGCTCGGGGCGGCGCTCTGGGGCTACCTGCTCCTGGGCGGGAGGGGCCGGGAGGCGCGCGACGCCACCTCCTCCCCCGAACCCAGGGGGCGCTGAGGCGGCGGCCTGCGGCCGCTTCCTTCGGGCTCAGCCCCCGAACCCAGGGGGCGCTGAGGCGGCGGCCTGCGGCCGCTTCCTTCGGGCTCGGCGGGTTGACCCTCGCGCACCCGCGCCGCGCGCGAGGCGAGCACCCGCTCGTAGGCGGCGTTGAGCTTCCGCATCTCGGCGGGGGAGCCGCCGCGGTCGGGGTGGGCCTGCATGGCGAGCTGGTGGAAGCGCGCGCGGACCTCGCGGGTGGAGGCGTCCGGGGGCACTCCCAGCGCGAGGTACGGGTCCTGCTCGTCCAGCATCTGCAGCCAGCGCTCCAGCCGCGCCTTCACCGCGGTGAACTCGCGCTCCTTCTCCTCGTCGGTGCGCTGGCGCGACCGGAAGCTGGCGCCGGCCCGGAGTACCTCGGGAGCGTAGGTGCTGGTGACGTATCGGTGGCAGCTGGGGCACTGGTAGTAGCGCACCGCTCCGCCGCTCCCGTCATGGCGGGTCAGCGGCTTGTGGCAGTGCGTGCACTCCAACTCCTCGGCGGTGGCGGCGGCATCCATCTCACCCACACCTTGATCGAGCCCGGATCCGGGGTCAAAAAATTGGACGACCTGTAGCGGCACCTTTCGGAGTAGAACGGTCGGGCCGTGCTCACCGCGCTCCTCGCCCTGGCGATAGCGGCGGGGCCGTCCGCCAAGACGCCCGCCAGCCTCGGCTCCCCCAAGCAGGAGGAGCCCACCCCAAAGCCCCCGGCCGCCCCTGACAAGGGGTGCCCGGCGCCACCCCCGGCTCCGCGCTGCCCGGATGCGGACACGGGGCTGGCGCGCGCGCTGGCGTGGGTGGCGGAGCCGGCCCCGGAGGAGATCCGCGCCATGGCGGTGGAGGACCTGGGCTTCCTGGGCGACGCGCGGGTGCTCAACACCCTGGCGCTGCTGATCCTCGACCCCAGCCCCACCGTGCAGCTCGCCTCCGTGCGCGCGGTGCGCGCCTACCCGGTGACGCGCGCGGAGGAGATCCTGGCCAACGTGGTGCGCCACCCCTACCCCAGCGAACCGGTGAAGCTGCTGGCGGTGGAGTCGCTGGCGTTCCAGCGCACGAAGAGCGCGCGGCAGTTCCTGGAGCACGTCCGCGACTCCACGCAGTACTCGGCCCGCCTCCAGGGCGGCGCGAAGTCGGCGCTCCAGCGTGGGTGGCCCTCCGGCCCGGAACGGCCCGGGCCCCCGCCCGCGCCTGCACCCGCACCGGCTCCTGCGCCTGCGCCTGCGCCCGAGAAGGCCCCCGCTCCGCCGGCTCCCCTGCCGTCCTCCCCCAAGCCCTGACCGCCATGGCCGCTTCCGCTCCCCCCAAGCCCCGCCCCATCCAGGGCGGCATCGCCTTCCTCGGTACCGGCAACATGGCCGAAGCGCTGATCAAGGGCCTCTTGCGCTCCGGCACCGCGACCCCCGAGCAGATCAGCGCCTCCTTCCGCCGCCAGGAGCGGATGGAGGAGCTGCGGAAGGTCTACCCGGTGAAGGTGACGATGGACAACGCGGCCGCCGCGCGCGACGCGGACATCATCGTCCTCTCGGTGAAGCCGCAGGCCATGGGCAAGCTGCTGGCGCAGATCGCCCCCCAGGTGGACCACCGCAAGCTGGTGATCTCCATCGCCGCCGGCGTCCCCATCGCCGCGCTGGAGCGGAAGCTGGGCGCGGGCGCGCGCATCGTCCGAACCATGCCCAACACGCCCTCGCTGGTGGGAATGGGCGCCTGCGCGATGGCGGCCGGCGAGCACGCCACCCCGGACGACCTCGAGATCGCCGCCGGCATCTTCCAGGCGGTGGGCATCACCACCGTGGTGGAGGAGTCCCTGATGGACGCGGTGACCGGCCTGTCCGGCAGCGGCCCGGCGTACATCTTCCTGGTGATCGAGGCCCTCTCCGACGCGGGCGTGAAGGTCGGCCTGCCGCGCTACACGGCGTTGAAGCTGGCTGCGCAGACGGTGCTGGGGTCGGCGCAGCTGCTCATCGAGACCGGCGCCCACCCCGGCCACCTCAAGGACCAGGTCACCTCGCCGGGCGGGACGGCGATCGCCGGGCTGGCCACGCTGGAGGCAGGTGGGCTGCGCACCTGCTTGATCAACGCGGTGGAGGCGGCCACCCGCCGCGCCAGGGAGCTGGGGGACCAGTTCCTGGAGAAGAACTGAGCAGGCGCCTAGACTGGCGGTTGTATGAAGATCACGCCCCTGGACATCCGCCAGAAGCGCTTCGAGCACGCCTTCCGGGGCTTCTCGGTGCGCGAGGTGGAAGCGTTCCTCGAGCTGCTCGCCGGCGAGTTCGAGGAGGTGGTGAAGGAGAACATCTCGCTCAAGGACTCCTCCAAGCGCCTCCAGCTGGAGCTGGACCAGCACAAGGAGCGCGAGCGCACCCTTCAAGAGACGATGGTCACCGCGCAGCGGATCAGCGAGGACCTGCGGCAGGCCGCCAAGAAGGAGGCGGACATCATCCTGGCGGACGCCGAGCACCAGGCGGAGAAGATCGTCCAGGACGCGCACCAGAAGCTGGTGCAGGTGGTGGCGGACATCAACGAGCTGAAGCGCCAGCGCCTCCAGTTCGAGTCGCAGGTGCGCTCGGTCGTCGACGCGCACCTCAAGCTGCTGGAGGCGTTCTCCACCTCCACCGACGCCGAGCGCGACGACAACCTGACCTTCCTCACCCGCAAGGCGCAGGGGAACGAGTAGCGCCCGGGTGCCGCCGCCCTGGATCTCCCAGGTGCAAGGCGGCGTGGAGCTGCGCGTGCTGGTCCAGCCGCGCGCGTCGCGCAGCCGCGTCGTCGGCGAGCACGGCGGGGCCCTCAAGATCGCGCTGGCGGCGCCCCCGGTGGACGGCGCGGCCAACGAGGCGCTGGTGGAGCTGCTGGCGGAGCTTCTAGGCGTACCCCGGCGCCAGGTGTCGCTGGTGTCGGGCCAATCCTCCCGGCGCAAGGCGGTCCGGGTGTCCGGGGTGGATGCGGCCAGGGCCGAGGCCGTTATCAAATAGGCCCAGGGTCCCCGTCCGCGTGCTCGCCACCGCCGTCCTCCTCGCCGCGCTCGCGGCCACCCCGGTCGCCGGGGAGCTGAAGGCGGGGGACGTGACCGTCGAGTACACCGAACGCGCCGCCGGCGCCGCCCCCCGCGCCCTCCAGGTGGTGCAGGAGCAACGGGGCGCCGTGCATGCGCAGCTGGCGCGCGTGCTGGGCCAGCGCTGGCCAAGGCCCATCGTCGTCCGGCTGGGCTCCGGGCGCGCCGAATTCGAAGGGCTGGCGGGTGGCCAGCCGGAGTCGTGGGCGGTGGCGCTGGCCTGGCCGGAGCAGGACACCATGCTGCTGGACGCGCTCCAGCTCACGGAGCCGCAGGGGGCCACCACCGTCCGGCACGAGCTGGTGCACCTGGCGCTGGGGCAGGTTGGCGCCTTCCCGCGCTGGTTCCACGAGGGCTTCGCGGACCTGCTCTCCGGCGAGGACTTCGACGTCACGTACTACGCGGTGATGTACCGGGGCGTCCACCGCGAGACGCTCGCCCACTTCTCGCAACTGGGCGGCGCGTTCCCGGCGCACCGGGACAAGGCCGCGCTGGCCTACGCCCAGAGCCTCTCCTTCGCCTCGTTCCTGGCCGACCGCCACGGCGGGCCCGCCTTCGACGAGCTGTTCCAGCGCGTGCGCGCGGGCGAGGCGTTCGAGATCGCCTTCGCCAAGGCCTTCCACGCCACCATCGACTTCGAGGAGGGCGCCTGGCGCAAGACGCTGGCGCGGCGCTACGGGACCATCCCCCTCGCCACGGCGATCTCCCTGCTCTGGTCCTGCACCGCCCTGCTCTGCGTGCTGGCGTTCTTCCGGCGCCGGGTGGAGAAGGAGCGGAACCTGAGGCGGATGGACGAGGAGGCGGCGCTGGAGGCGCTGCTGCTCACCGCCGCCGAGCCCCCGGCTGATCCCCCGGAGAGCGAGCGGCCTCCGGAGCCGCCTGTCCTGCACTGAGCTTGGAGGAACGGACGGCGTATGCCGGCCGACCACGGCGTCCCCCCTGCCGCGGGGGGCTGAGCGGGGGGCCGAAACCCTTACCGGCCCCGCGGGACAACGTTCGCCACCGACGGGCGAAGTCGCCGTTCCCACGTGCGGCCGCCCCCGCCTTGCCTGGCCCCCGGCTTGCTTCGCAGCAGGTCCCTGGACTGGCTCAGGGGAGAGGCGATGGCGGTTCACACGAATCGACAGTCGGGGTCCGTGGCGAGGGTGTTCGCGCAGCAACCGGACCGGGTGGCCGCCGCGTGGCGGAGGCTCCGGTTCGCCGCGCTGCCGGAAGGGCAGACGCGGAACAATCTCCTGGACGACGTCGCCGAGCCCTTCGTGAAGGAGATCGGCTCGGCGCTGGAGGGCCGGCCCGGATCGCCCTGGGCGCGGACCCAGGCGGTGCTGCGCATCTCCCGCGCGCGGGGGCCGGTGGCGCTCTGGGATGAGCTGACCGCGCTGCAGCGCTGCCTGCTGGACGCGTGCGACGCGCTGGGCGGCAGCGACCTGGAGCGGCAGCTGATCAAGATGGCGGTGGAGGAGGCGCTGCGGTCCGCTCACGACCACTACTGCCACCTGTTCGATGGCGCCGAACCGCCGCGGGTCCCCTTCGGCGGCCTGGTGGTGGAGCAGTACGAGCACCTGCCGAAGATCGCCCTGGCCCCGGCGACGACCTCGCTGCACTGAGCTAGCTGGGCGTGCCGGCGGGGACGCGGACCTCGAAGGTGGTCCCCTCCCCCGCCACGGTCTTGTAGGTGACGCTGCCGCCGTGCTCCTCGGCGATCTGCTTCACGATCGCCAGGCCGAGGCCGGTGCCGTTCTTCTTCCCGGCGGTGACGAAGGACTGGAAGAGCCGCGCCTCGATCTCCGGCGGGATGCCGGGCCCGTCGTCGGAGAAGCGCATCACCAGGCTATCCGCCTCGCGGTCCACCTGGACGATGAAGGTGCCGCCGCCGGGCATGGCCTGCACCGCGTTGCGGGCGATGTTGTAGACGACGCGCTTCATCTTGTTCTCGTCCACCCGCACCGCGCCGGTGTAGTTGGGCTGGATCTTCAGCTCCACCCCGGTCTTCTCGAAGTCCTTGCTCAGGAACTCCTGCACCTCCTTGATGAAGTTCTGGAGGTAGACCTTGCGCAGCAACAGCTCGCGCTCGCCGCGGGCGAAGGCCAGGGTCTCGCGGGTCATCGAATTGATGTGCTCCACCTGCTTCTCGATCACCTGGGCGATGAAGGCGCGCTCGGAGGGCTTCTCCTCGCTGGGCAGGAGCTGCGCGTAGCCGGAGATCACCGTCATCGGCGTGCGCAGGTCGTGGAGCATGCTGGACAGCGTCTGGCCGATGGCCTCCAGCCTTCCCTTGCGCTCCCCCGCGTCTCGCGCGGCGCGGAGCAGGATGGCGCGGCCGGTCTGCCCGGCCAGGAGCGTGGCCATCCGCTCGTCCTGGGCGCTGAACCCGCCCGGCTTGTTGAGCAGCTCCAGCGCGCCCAGGTTGCGGTCCTCGCCCGGGATGGGCACCGCCAGCAGCGCGTTGATGGTGATCCCCAGCTTGCCGGCGACGGACGGGTCGTACAGCTCGCTCTGGGCGGCATCCTCCAGCCGGATGACCTGGCCGGTCTCCGCCACCCTCCCGGCAATGCTCCCCTGCCCGGAGCGGACCGACAGCGACACCAGCGCCTCGCTCTTCTCCCCGCGCACCGCCTTGAAGAAGAGGGCGTCCTGCTCCTGCTCCAGCAGCAGGATGGACCCGGCCTTGGCGCCGATCACCTCGGTCCCCTTGCGCAGGATGGTGTCCAGCAGCTCCGCCTGGCTCGCGGTGGAGGACACCGCCTGCTCCACCTCGTACAGGAGCGAGAGCTCCGCCCGGGCCTGGAGCAGCTCGTCGTTCTGGTTGCGCAGCGACTCGAGCAGGAAGACGTTGTCCAGCACGGCGGCGATCTGCCCCGCCACCGTCTCCACCAGCGAGACGTCCTCGGGCGAGAAGGCGTTGATCTTCCGGTCCAGCACCTCCACCACGCCCAGCATCCGGCCGCTCACGTGCTGCAAGGGGGCGGCGATCACCGACCGGGTCTTGAAGCCGGAGAGCCGGTCCACCTCCGGGTTGAAGCGCGCGTCGTCGTAGGCGTCGGCCAGGACCAGCGTCTTGCCTTCCTTCATCACCGACCCGACCAGGCCGCTCCCCGCCGGGACGCGGATCTCCTTCAGGCTGGAGCCCTTGAGGATCCGGCTCCACAGCTCGTTCCTGGCCTCGTCGTACATGAACAGCGTGGAGGCCTCCGCCGCCAGCAGCGCGGTGAGCCGGTCCATGACCGTCCGCAGCAGGTCGTCCACGTCGCGGGCGGAGGACACCGAGGTGCCCATCTCCAGCACCGCCTGGAACCGCTCCGCCTGCCGGGAGACGGCGTGCTCCAGCTCCGCCAGCTTGACGTTGAGGCCGCCCAGCAGGCCGGACGAGGAGTCCCGCGCCGTCTTCACCGCATTCCGCTCGCCTGAGGAGCGCTCACCCGCCATTCAGGGGGCACGATACCCGCTTTTCAGTGCGCGTCCGCCCAGGAACGCCCATGGCCGACCTCCACCACCAGTGGAACCCGGAGCCCGACCACCTGGGACATCAACCCCTGCACCAGCGCCGACACCCCCGCCGCCTCCCCTTCCGGCGCCTCCAGCAACAGCTCGTCGTGGACTTGAAGGAGCATCGCCGCCTTCGGGAACCTCGACGCCAGCTCCACGTCCACCTTCAGCATCGCCATCTTGATCAGGTCCGCCGCCGTGCCCTGGATGGGCATGTTGATGGCCGCGCGCTCCGCCGCCTGGGCGACGTTCCGGTTCCGCGACGCGATGTCCGGCATGTACCGCCGCCGCCCGAACAGCGTCTCCACGTACCCCTTCTGGTGGGCGAACGTCACCGTCTCGTCCAGGTACCGCTTGATGCCCGCGTAGCGCGCGAAGTAGCGCTCGATGATGGAGCGCGCCTCCTCCGTCGGGATGTCCAGCCGGGTGGCCAACCCGTGCGGCGACAGCCCGTAGGAGATGCCGTAGTTCACCATCTTGGCGGCGCGCCGCATGTTGTCGGTGACCTCGCCCGGCGGCACCCCGAACACCTCGGAGGCGGTGCGGGTGTGGACGTCCTCGTCCTTCGAGAACGCCTCCACCAGGGCCGGGTCCTGGGCCACGTGCGCCAGGATGCGCAGCTCGATCTGGCTGTAGTCGGCGGAGATCAGCACCGCCCCGTCGTCCGCCACGAAGGCCCGGCGGATCTCCTTCCCCAGGTCGGTCCGGATGGGGATGTTCTGGAGGTTCGGATCGGTGGAGGAGAGCCGGCCGGTGGCCGCCGCCGCCTGGTGGAAGGTGGTGTGCAGCCGCCCGTCGTGCGCCACCAGCTCCGGCAGCGTGTCCAGGTAGGTGCTCTTCAGCTTGGAGAGCATCCGGTACTCGATCACCGCCCTGGGCAGCGGGTGCTGCTGGGCCAGCTTCTCCAGCACCTCGTGGTCGGTGGAGGGACCGGTCTTGCCGCGCTTGAGCACCGGCAGCTTCAGCTCGTCGTACAGCACCACCGCGAGCTGCTGGTTGGACCCCACCATGAATTCGTGCCCCGCCAGCTCGAAGATCTTCGCCAGCTGGACCCGGCACTGGGCCTCCACCGTCTCGTTGATCCGCCGCAGGGCCGCCCGGTCCAGCCGCACCCCGCGCCGCTCCATCCGCGCCAGCACCGGCAAAAGCGGCACCTCCAGCTCCCGCGCCAGCTTCCCCAGGCCCACCCGGTCCAGCTCCGGCCACAGCTCGGCGGCCAACCGCCGCGACGCCTCCGCCCAGCTCCCGTAGATGGGCGCCACCTCCTCCACCGAAAGGTCCGGCAGCGGCGCGCCCCGCTTCCCCTGGGCGGACGAGGGCAGCGCCGGCAGCTCCAGGCGCAGCCGCTCCCGCGCCAGGTCTTGAAGCGCGTGCTCCTTGCGGGACGGGTTGAGCAGGTACGAGACCAGCTCCACGTCCTGCTCGGCGCCCTCCAGCTCCAGGCCGAGGGAGGAGAGCAACAGCGAGAGCGACTTCAGCCCGTGCCCCAGCTTCCGGATCTCCTTCGACCGGAGGATGGGGCCCATCTTGTCCTTGAACAGCCCCAGCGGGAGCTGCGGGCCGGCGAGGATGGCCGAGTGCTGGAGCGGCAGGTAGAACGTCCTCCCGCTCTTCGCCGCCACCCCCAGGCCGATCAGCGACGCCGCGTACGGGAGGCCCTCGTAGGCGGGGTAGAGGCTCAGCTCGCCGCCCTCCCGCGCCAGGGCGGCCAGCTCGTCGAGCCCGGCCGCGTCCAGGACGACGGCCGTCTTCTCCGGCAGCGGCGTGGGCGCCGGCGCCGGCATTTCTTGAAGCAGCTTGAAGAACTCCAATTCGGAGAAGAGGTCGCGCGCCTCGGCGTCCCGGATGGGGCGGCGCTCGAGGTCCGCGATCTTCACCTCCAGCGGCAGGTCGGTCTTGAAGGTCACCAGCTGCCGCGCCCGCAATACTTGAGGTTTGTGGGCGATCAACGCCTCGCGCGTCTTGGGCTTCTTCACCTCGCCGATGCGGGCGAAGAGCGCGTCCAGGTCGCCGAACTGGTTGATCAGGTCGGAGGCGGTCTTGGGGCCGATGCCGGGGACGCCGGGGATGTTGTCGATCGCGTCGCCGATCAGCGACTGGTAGTCGCGCATCTGCCCGGGGACGATGCTCAGCCGCTCCTTCACGTCCGCCGGCCGGGTGTGCTTCTCGTGCATCGGGTCGTACAGCTCGACGTCGTCGTCGACGATCTGGATGAAGTCCTTGTCCCCGGTGACCACCAGGACCTTGAAGCCCTCCGCCTTGGCCCTCAGCGCCAGCGTGCCGATGACGTCGTCCGCCTCCCAGCCGGACAGCTCCAGCACCGGCACGTCCAGCGCCTCCACCACCTTCCGGATCAGCGCGAACTGCGGCACCAGGTCCGGCGGCGGGCCCTCGCGGTTGGCCTTGTAGGTGGGGTCAATGGCCTGCCGCGAGGCGCGGCTCTCCTTGTCGAACGCCAGCGCGATGTGCGTGGGGCTCAGCTCGCGCAGCGTCATCAGCACCATGCGGGTGAAGCCGTAGACCGCGTTGGTGGCCACCCCGCGCGAGGTGGAGAGGTGCGGGAGCGCGTGGTAGGCGCGGAAGATGAAGTTGGACGCGTCGATCAGGGTGAGGACGGGGCGCTCGCCCGGCGCCACCTCCACCGGGGTGGGCGGCTTGAAGGACAGGGCGAGGATGCTCTGCGTCTTGGGCGGCTGGGCCATTCGCGTCAGCGTCTAACACCGCTTCAGGGCGCGTTCACGGTCCCGTTGCGGGTGGCTGACAGCCCCACTCCCGGCGCTTCTCCTCGACCTTGGGCCGGATGTCGTCCCCTTCGATGGCGAGCGTCATCACGGTGTCGAGGTCCTGGCAGGAGCGGGCCTGCGCCAGCATGCGGCCGGCCTCGGTGGAGCACTGGCCGCCCACCGCGCGGTTGAGCTCCACGTTGCCCTTGGTGAACTCGAACCCCATCCGCCAGTACTTGCAGGCGGTCTTGCGGTCGTTGCGCTGCATCCAGGTGCGGCCCGCCTGGAGCGTGGCGTCGGCGATGTCGCGGAGGATGGACTCCCGGAACCACGACGGGTACCTGTCCACGTCGTCGCCCATCAGCTTCTGGTCGGTGGCCAGCGCCTCCCGGAAGCGCTCCGCCGCCTTGTCCACCTCGTTGGCCTGGATGAAGGTCTGCCCCGTCTTGTAGAGCGAGGCCACCGCGTTCATGTCCAACGCCAGGTCCTCGGCGGTGGCGTGCAGCTCGGTGCGGCGCAGGTCCTGCTTGATCTTCCCGAGCGCCTGCTGGGTCTGATCGGCCCGCCCCATCCAATAGTCCATCACGATGATGGCGATGGTCTTGTCCGGGTACTTCCGGGCCACCATGCGGGAGACGATCTTCTCCGGCTTCTCGTCCTGCTGGCCGCGAGCCAGGATCTCCATCCGCTCGCACTTGAACGGGCCCAGGGTGGGGTCCACCTTCTCGCGCACCTGGTAGACCTTGAGCACCGCCGGGCTGGTGGGCATCCACTCCCTTTCGCCCAGCTTCCCCTTGCGCGGGGAGGAGGTCTTGATGGCGAAGCCGGGAGGCGGCGAGACGTCCTCCTTGTCCATGTCCTGGCAGGCCAGCTTCAGCCACCCCTCGCACCGCGCCAGCGCCGACTTGTAGTCGCGCTGCTTCACGTACAGCTCGCAGTCGTCCCAGGTCTTCTTGAGCGCCCGGTTCACCGCCTCGGCGATCTTCGGCTTCACCTTCGTGTAGTAGTAGCTCTCCTTCGGGATGGCGCCGTACTCGGTGAGCGCCTCCTCCTCGTGCAGCCGCAGGGTGAGGTTGTCCGCCTTCTCGAAGTGGGCGCGCGCCGCCTGCTCCGCCTTGATCTTCTTGAGCAGCGAGGTGGCCTCCTCCTGGATGGGCTCCACGTCCAGGACCTTGAGGCAGGCCGCCTCCGCCTTGCTCCAGTCCGGGTCGCCGTGCTCGGGGCTGATGTACGAGCGGCAGGCGGCCAGCAGCTCCTGGACGGCGGTGGCGGTGGTGGCGACCGGCGGCGCGATGGGCCTGGGCGGCCCGAAGAGATCGCGGATGGTGGCCAGCAGCGACGGCGGCCCCCCGCCCGGCCCGGCGCCCGGACCGGGCTTGGCGCCCAGCACCTTGGCGGCGGCCGCCCCCGCCAGCACCATCACCACCAGCGCGGCCACCACGACCAGCCGCATCCGCCGCGGGTGCCCCGCCCCGGACGCGCTCAGCGAGTCCTCGGCGTCGT
>DATBSS010000734.1:0-1615 GCA_036559665.1 Myxococcaceae bacterium | reverse complement strand
GTGACCACGCTGGCGGGGACGGTTGCATGACCTTGAAGGTGAAACCTCCCGTCTCGCCGATGCTCGCGAAGCTGGCGCGCGAGATGCCGGTCGGCGAGCAGTGGGCGTACGAGCCGAAGTGGGACGGGTTCCGCTGCATCGTGTTCCGCGAGGGGGAGCGCCTTCAGCTCCAGAGCCGGAAGACGCAGCCCCTGGAGCGGTACTTCCCGGAGCTGCTCCCGGCGCTGAAGGCCGCGCTGCCCGGGCGCGCGGTGATGGACGGGGAGATCGTGGTCGCCGGCCCGCGCGGGCTGGACTTCGACTCGCTCCAGCTCCGCATCCACCCGGCGGCCTCGCGGGTGAACAAGCTCTCCAAGGAGATCCCCGCCAGCTTCGTGGCGTTCGACCTGCTGGCGGTGGGGGATGAAGACCTCCGCGAGCGGACCTACGACGAGCGCCGCGCCCGGCTGGAGCAGGAGCTGAAGCAGGACTCGCAGATCTTCCTCACCCCGCAGACGCGGTCGGCGGAGGAGGCGCGCCGGTGGTTCGTGGAGTACGAGGGCGCGGGGATGGACGGCATCATCGCCAAGCTCGCCTCGCAGGTGTACGCGCCGGGCGAGCGGGTGATGGTGAAGGTGAAGCACCACCGCACCGCGGATTGCGTGGTGGGCGGCTACCGGGAGCACGTCAAGGGCGGCGTCGGCTCGCTCCTGCTCGGCCTCTACGACGACTCCGGCGTCCTCCACTTCGTGGGCCACACCTCCTCCTTCTCGGCCAAGGAGCGGAAGGAGCTGCTGGAGAGGCTCCACGCGCTGGAGCAGAACGCGGAGGGCTTCGGCCAGGGCCGGACGCCGGGCGCGCCGTCGCGGTGGAGCAGCGGCAAGGAGCTGTCGTGGGTCCAGCTCCGCCCGGAGCTCGTCTGCGAAGTGACCTTCGACTACATGCAGGGCGAACGCTTCCGCCACGCCACCGGCTTCGTGCGCTGGCGGACCGACAAGGCGCCTATGCAGTGCAAGTTCGACCAGCTGGCCCGGCCGACCAGCTTCTCGCTGGAGGACGTCATCCGGAAGCGGCAGGCGGTACGCTCGGTCTAGCGAGCCCCCCATGCCCCCTCACCTTCGCCCGCCTCCTCCAACTCCGGGGCGCTCCATGCGCCGCCTGGTCCACGTCGCGCTGCTGGCGCTGGTGGCCTCCGCGCCGGCGTGCACGTGCAAGCCGGACCCCGGACCGCCGGACGGCGGAGGCCAGGACGCGGGCTCGGACGCAGGCAGTCTCCCCGACGCGGGCCTGTCGCTAACGGTGGCGGTCTTCGGCAGCGGCACCGGGACGGTGACCAGCGCGCCGGCCGGCATCTCCTGCAAGCCCACCTGCGCCGGGGCCGCCGCCCCGGGGACGGTGGTCACCCTCTCCGCGGCGCCCACCGGCGGCTCGACGTTCATGGCCTGGCGCGGCGACTGCTCCGGCACCAGCCCCACGTGCGCGGTGAACATGGACGGGGCCAGGGCGGTGACCGCGGTGTTCAACCCGCCCTCCAGCCTGGCCGGGGTCTACACCTGGAAGTACGACAACACCCGGCAGGGGCAGAACCCGAGCGAGGCGACGCTGACCCACGCCAACGTGACCCCGTCGCGGTTCG
>DATBSS010000733.1:0-5166 GCA_036559665.1 Myxococcaceae bacterium | reverse complement strand
CGCCTCGAGACACAGGCCAAGCGAGACCGCCGAGTGGAGGTCTGGATCATCTGGAACCATGAGAAAATGCGAAATGTACGGGTACCAGCGAGTGTCGCCGGCGCCGATGAGACGGCCGATGAGACGTAAGAATTGGGGCTCTCCTGGAGACGAGGGCTTCCGGGAATGTCTGGCCAGCGGGCGCCCGATTCGCCAGAGACGTCGCTGGAGCTGACTAGACATTAGGGCCTGGGACACGGGCGGGAGAACCTCACTCGCCGCTCGACGAAGTTCCGAGTGCCCAATTCGAGCATGGTGGTGCGCCGTCGTCCAACCCCCCTTATGAATGTGCGGTTGGTAGCCTTGGCATAGGCCAGAAAGTCGCGGAGTTGGTTGCGTCGATGCGTTCAGGCGGGAAAACACTCTCGAATCCGGGGCCACCGCTCCCGGTCATGCCCATCCCGCCGGAGGTCGCGCGGGCCGAGAGCGCTCCGACCAACAGGAGCGCTCCGTGATGGATGATGGAAGCTCGCAATGGTCGGACTCCGTCGATGGACCTGCCGACCGTACCAAGCCACGCGCGGCT
The DNA here is from genome assembly GCA_036559665.1 of Myxococcaceae bacterium. Lineage (GTDB taxonomy): Bacteria > Myxococcota > Myxococcia > Myxococcales > Myxococcaceae > DASRBA01. Next base: position 4,601 of record DATBSS010000733.1, on the reverse strand, counting down.
TTCGCTCGATAGAAACTGGCCCACCGGGTTCAGGATCTCGATGCCCGCGGCGGCGGCGACCGAGGCTCGCCCGAGGTCCACCGAACCGGATCAGACCCAGTCCCCCCGGCTGGTTCGGTCAGGGCAACTGGCGAACCGGATCGGGCGCGGTCTCCCACGCGCTCGCGCTCGAGGGATCTCCTGAGTACAGCAGCACGCGCTGGGCCTGGACGGGCGCTCCGTGCAACGGGTCGTAGGCCAGGAAGCTGTCGTCCTCCACGCGGAGGAAGCTCTCCCGCTCCCGCAGCACCAGGATGACGGTCAGCAACAGCGCCGTCTCCGAGAGGAGCGGCATCAGGTCCGACTCCAGGCGGTGGCGGGCCTCCACCGCCCAGGGGACGCCACTGCTGGAGATCGGCCCGTCGAGGTGGATCTTCACCTCCACCGCGCTGGACGGGATGGACGCGAAGCCTCCCATGGAGTCGCCCTCGCCCAGCGTGCTGGAGCCCAGCCGCATCCCCCTGGCGCGGACGCGCTGGCGGCGCACCTCGCGGCGCACCGAGAGCTCCGCTTCCGGGAACGCCCTGCAGAACAGCCAGTGCAGGGTGCTAGGGCACGTCGGGCGCAGCAGGCGCAGGCGATCCATGGCTGCGTCCTGCCACCCGGGCAGGTGCGCCGGGCTGCGCTCCGGGTACAGCCCGGCGAAGCACCCGGCGAGCAGGAGGTGGTCGAAGTAGCCGATGAAGCGTTCGAGCCGGTCGTGGTCCAGGTGGTCCATCGTCCGCATCAGGTAGGACGGCAGCGGCGACTGCGCGCTGAGCAAACCGACGTTCACGGTGATGACGATCCGCTCCCGGGGCCCGTGGATGAACTGGATGTCGTGCACGAGGTGGGACTGGTGCAGGGTGGTGCGGTGGCTCCGGTACTCGATCTCCGCGCTCGCGTACCCGGAGGCGGCCAGCAGGTCCAGCAGCGCCGGGACGTCGAAGCTGCGGATGCGTTCCCGGATGCGGCGCTCGAGCGCGCCGTCCATGGCCTATTCCTCCGCTCCGCCCGCGCTCGGGCCCGGGCCCTGGGCGAGGAAGGCGTCCAGGTCCACCCGGTAGAGATGGTCGAGCGCGCGGAAGGCCAGCGATTCAGTGCCCTGCATCATGGGCTCCACCTGCTCCGCGTGGGCGCTCAGCCCGACGAAGAAGCGGGAGAAGAGCGACGGCAGGTACACCCTCGGGTCGAAGTGCTCCAGGACCTGGAGGACGTCCGCCGCCACCACGCCGGCGCGCTGGTGGTCCCCCTGCTCGAGCAGCGCGTCGAACGCGGCCAGCTTGCGCATCAGCTGGGCCAGGGCAGGAGAGGTCGGGATCCACGGCCCGGCGGGCTCGGCGGCCGGGCGCAGGCGCTCGGGCGGCGCTGCGCGGTCCTCGCCGGCCGCGACCGCCTCGGGCTCCTCCCCGGCCGCCTCCGGTTCCTCCTTCCCGGCCGCGGCGGGCAAGGACTGCAGGTGGCCCTCCAGCCACTGGGTGAGCCGCCGGAATGGGGCCTCGCAATCGTTCCGGGGCACCACCCGCGGGAACGCGGAGAAGATCTCCTCGCTGAGCGCCAGCGCCTGCTCCAGGGGGACGCGATTGTCGGGAGCGCGCCACCGCTGCCAGGTGCCGTCCTTGAGGCGCTCGTGGTGCTCCAGGTGCTTGTTGAGCATCTTGAGCAGCCAGCGCAGGCCGGTGTCCGCGAACACCTCCTTACGCTCGCGCGGCCCGAAGAACGTCCAGTTGCGGTTCAGGGTGTAGGAGAGCGACTGAAACACCACCGGCATCGCCTGCAGGCCGCCGTCCAGGAAGACGCCCAGGAGGTAGGGGCCGGCGAGCCGGAGGTCGTGCAGGCCCTCGCGCAGCAACGCCTCTGCCCCCCGGGCCGCGCCCAGGTAGTCGCCCTTGGAGACCAATCCGTTGACCTTCTCCAGGCGCTCGTCGGCGCCGTCCAGGGCCGGGCCGGCGGCATCCAGGAACCGGACCAGCAGCCGTGGATCGAAGGGCGCGGGTGCCGGCGCTTTCTCAGCCATCCATCACCTTGAACTGCCCCGGGGTGACCACCTGGATGACGCCGCCCCAGTTACACATCAGCTTGGAGCTGTTCTCCAGGGCCGGCATGTTGCCGATCATCACCTTGGGGCAGCCCGGCGCCCAGGGGGCCGCGGTGTTGGGGATACATGGCATGGGCGTCAGCACTCCGAGGGCCGCGGCCGTGGCCGCCGCCACCATGGGGTTGGCCATGGACATGCACATGCCGAAGGGCGCGATGTTCAGCATGGGCTTGTTGTCCATGATGTTCGCCGCCGGCGTGGTGGCCATCACCTTGTTGGAGGGCAATACCGAGAGAGAGGAGGGAGCCATGCCAAAGCTGCACATGAGCATGGCTCCGGTCCGGACCTGCATGGGCATCAGACGCTCCCTCCTTTTTCCAATAACAGCCCCCGCAACGCGGTGAGCGCCTGGAAGAGCGGCTCCCGTTCCTTGCGGTGGAGCGCGCCGGTCAGGTACTGCGACTGGCACCAGGCGTCGTCCACCGCCTCCTCCACCCGGTGGGGGTAGAGAGGAATCAACTCTACGCGGTCGGGGAGGTGCTCTGGCCCCAACTCAAGCTCAATATGGCGGCGGACCTCCTGCAGCCAGGCGCCGGCCTGCGGACTCTGGGCGCCGGTGAAGACCAACAACACCTGGCGGTAGTGGCCCGTGATTCCGCCGGTCGGCGCCGACACCACGGTCGCGCCGCGGCAGAAGGGCAGCGCCTGCGTCACCTCGGCGACCTCGGCGGCCGGGTACGCGCGCCCGTCGCGCCTCGCCGTCCGCGGCCCTCCGTAGTGATACAGGTCGCGCGAGCGCGCCAGCACCACGTACCCCGGCGGGCGCTCGTCCGGCTCCAGCAGGGTGAAGACGCCCAGGTCTCCAGGCGCCTCCTGGCCGCTGTGGTTGACGTCGTGCAGGGCCCAGCGGCGCCCCGGCGCGGGGAACGCCTCCGTGTGCAGGTCCCTCACCCGCCTCGGCGAACCGAGCACCGCGCCCCCCGCGGCCGGATCCACCAGCACGTTGGAGGAAGGGACCGCGGACAGCCCGCTCGCCGCGGCCCAGGCGCGCCACGGCTGCCAATCGAGCGGCTCCTCCGGGTTGCGGAACCAGTGGGCCACATCCTTGAGCGGCACCTCCGCGCGCGCCAGCACGTCCCGGAGGGCCGGGGTGACGCCCAGGGCGCGGATGGGGTGCTCGGCAAGCAGCGCGGGGTTGGCCTCGAGGTCCGGAAGCTCGAGGTGGAGGTAGGTGGCTCCGCGGAACAGGGCCGTGAAGAGGAAGGCGAGCGCGTGCTGCAGCGGGTGGTAGCCGGGAGCGGCCAGGTGGTCGCCCGGGCCGAGGCCGAAGGTGAGCATCCCGTCCACCAGCGCGCCGCGCCAGGCGTCCTCCGCGGTGAGCACGGCCGGCGTCCCCGGCGGTTCCACCAGGGGCGAGAAGAGCAGGCCCAGGGGCTCGGCCGGCTTGTAGGTGTGGGAGGTGAAAGCCGGCCCGCCCTTGCCCGCGCTCTGGAGCAGCAGCTTCTCCAAGCCCTGAAGCAGCATCACCTGGTGGGGCTCGGCGGCGACGTGCTCCGGGCCGAGCGCCGCCAGCCGGCGGGCGATGAAGCGCCGGCCCAGGGGCGGCAGGAAGCTGACGCACGCCCCGAGGCTGAGCGCCGCCGCGAGCGAGACCAGCAGCTCGCCGCCCACGTGGTAGAGCAGGCACACCTTCGCGCCGGCTTTGACGCCCTGCCCCGCCCACTCGGTGGCGCGCCGCGCGCCACGGTCATACAGCTCGCGGTAGCCCAGCGCCTGCCAACCGCCGCGCCGGTCGTAGGCGCGCAGGGCGACGCGGTCGGAGGTGGAGTGGCGGACCACCAGGTCGTGGAAGAAGTCGTAGTGCCGGCCGCCCCGGCTCTTGAGCGGCGCCCCGCGCCCCACGTGGGCCTCCGCCAGCGCGGCGATGAAACCGTCCGGGTCCGCCCAGCTCTCCCGCTGCCAGGCCGGCACCCCGGGCTCCACGGGAGTGCCAGTCTCGAGCTGCTGGAGGATCTTCCGGACCTCGAAGGGCATCGGAGGGCGGGTTGGCGGACCTTGTCTCGACTACCCGCGCCGCCTCCGCAGCGCCGCCAGGCTGGCCAGCACCATCACCGAAACCAGCCCGACGCTCCCGGCACCGGCGTTCCCACAGGCGCACCCGGTGTTCTGCCCCAGGCCATGGGCCTTCCCCGTCAGGCGAACCGTCGTCTCGGCTTCGGCCGCGCCCGCGCCCCTGAGCCAGAGCTGGATCTCGTTCTCGTCAGGCGTGCTGGACGCGGTGGTGGGCCGGTAGGACACCGTCACGGTGGCGTTTCCTCCCGCCGGGATGGACATCAGTGCGGACGGGCTCACCGAGTAGGGCGTGCCCGTAGGATGCCCGAGCATCACGTCCACCGTCTGCGGTTGGGAGGAGAGGTTGGTGACGGTCAGCTCCTTGGGCTCCACCTCCCTTTTCGCCTGAACGTCGCCGAAGTCCAGGGTCAGCGCGTTCGCGCCGAGGAAACGCTCCGTGGCCGTTCCCCTCATCAAGAGCTCCACCGCGTGG